>NKIT01000141.1:0-2538 GCA_002256185.1 Rhodobacteraceae bacterium PARR1
CACCCCGCGGTGCGGGCGCGCCCCTTTGGGGGCCGTCGCGTTCATTAAGCGATTTCCTTTCTCGCATCCCCGACCCCCTCAGTCGGTTTCAGACTTGCAGCCCCCCCAAGGCAGGTCTACGCCATCCCCCATGAAACTGCTTTTCCTTGGCGATGTGATGGGGCGGACCGGGCGCGCGGCGATTTCTGTGCGGCTGCCGTCGTTGCGTGCCGAATGGGGCCTCGATTTCATCGTGGTCAATGGCGAGAATGCCTCAAGCGGGGCGGGGCTGACAGCGGAACATGCGCGGTTGATCCTGCAGGCCGGGGCGGATTGCGTCACCTTGGGCGACCATGCCTTTGACCAGAAGGACATGCTCTCGTTCATCGAGACGGAACCGCGCATCGTGCGGCCGATCAATTTCTCAAAGGTCGCACCGGGACGGGGGCACAAGGTCTTTACCGCCACCCAAGGGCGCAAGGTTCTGGTCACGCAGGTGCTGGGGCAGGTGTTCATGAAGCGCCCGTTTGATGACCCGTTCAGCGCGATCGAAGGCGTGCTGAAGGCCCATACCCTTGGCGCGTCGGTTCAGGCGACCATCGTCGATGTGCATGCCGAGGCGACGTCGGAAAAGATGGCGATGGGCCATTGGTGCGACGGACAGGCGAGCCTTGTCGTCGGCACCCATACCCATGTGCCCACGGGGGATGCGATGATCCTGCCGGGCGGGACGGCCTATCTGACCGATGCCGGGATGTGCGGCGATTATGACAGTGTCATCGGCATGGAAAAGCTGGAGCCGCTGCGGCGGTTCATCACCGGCATGCCCAAGGCGCGGTTTGAGCCTGCGAATGGTCCGGCCACCCTGTCGGGGGTTTATGTCGAGACCGATGACCGCACCGGCAAGGCGCAGGTCGTGAAGATGATCCGCAATGGCGGGCGTTTGCAGGATGCCAGACCGTGACGGAACGGCAGGGCTATGTCGCCATGCTGCTGGTGCTGGGCATCGGCTGGGGCACGACCCAGCCTTTGGGCAAGATCGCCACCACCTCGGGGCACGGGCCGTTCGGGCTGATCCTGTGGCAGTTGGTGGTGTGCGTGCTGGTGTTGGGGACGCTGTCGCTGGCGCGGGGCAAGGGGCTGGTATTCACGCGCAAGGCGTTTGAGTTTTATGTGGCGGTGGCCATCCTTGGCACTCTGGTGCCGAATGCCACGTTCTATTTCTCGGCGGCGCGGTTGCCATCGGGAATCATGTCGATCGTGATTTCGGCGGTGCCGCTTCTGGCCTTTCCGCTGGCACTTGCGTTGCGGATGGAACGGTTTGTCCCACTGCGCTTTGTGGGGTTGCTGTTGGGGCTGGCGGCGGTGGCGTTGATCGCGGCCCCAGGTGCGGCGCTGCCGGATCCCGCGATGGCGGCGTTTCTGCCCGTCGCGCTGATCGGGCCGCTGTTCTATGCGATGGAAGGCATCTATGTCGCCCGTCGCGGCATGGGCGGGATGGATGCGGTGCAGGCGATGTTCGGCGCTTCTGTGGTGGCGCTGGTCTTGTGCCTGCCGATCACGCTGGCGCTGGGGCAGGGGTTCAACCCTTTTGGGGGCACGGGATTCGGGCGGCCAGAGGCGGCCTTGGCCGCATCTTCGGTCATCCATGCGCTGATGTATGCGGGCTATGTCTGGCTGGCGTCCCGCGCGGGGGCGGTCTTTGCCGCACAATGTTCCTACATCGTGACCGGCGCGGGAGTTTTGTGGGCAATGGCGCTGTTGGGAGAACGATTTTCTCCTTTTGTCTGGGTTGCGCTTGTTCTTCTTCTGTCTGGCGTGGCATTGGTGGCCCCGCGAGACAAGGCACGGGCGGCGACCCCCTGACAGCACGGCGCGCGCCCTGACGGGAAAGGGTTCGGCATGTTCGGTCTGGAAGTGGCAGCGGAATGGCAGCCTTTGGTGGCATTGGCCGTCCTCGTCGTGATGTTCACCCTGTTCGTGCGCGAGACCTACCCGGTGGAAGTCACCGCGATGGGCGGGGCGGCGGTCATGGTGATTTCGGGCATCCTGCCGGTGAAAGAGGCCACCGCCGTGCTGTCGAACGCGGCCCCATGGACCATCGCGCTGATGTTCATGGTGATGGGCGGTCTGGTCAGGACCGGCGCGGTGGAGATCATCATCCGCGCGGCAGAGCGTCATGTCGGCAACCGACCCAAGGCGACGGTTGCCATCCTGTTCAGTTTCATAGCGGTCGCCTCGGCCTTCATGAACAACACGCCGCTGGTGGCGGTGATGATTCCGGTCGTGATCCAGATGGCGATCAAGATGGGCACGGCCCCGTCAAAGCTGCTGATCCCCTTGTCCTATATGACCGTGCTGGGCGGCATGATCACGCTGATCGGTACCTCGACCAACCTGTTGGTCGATGGGGTGGCGGTGGATGCGGGGTTGGATCATTTCAGCCTGTTTGAAATCGCGCCTTTGGGGATTGCCTTGACCATCGTGGGCGGGCTGTTCCTTGCCCTGACCGCGCCGAAACTGCTGCCGGTGCGTCAGTCGATGGGCACGCTGCTGAGC
>NKIT01000141.1:2548-9449 GCA_002256185.1 Rhodobacteraceae bacterium PARR1
ATACTTCACCGAAGTGGCGATCCCGGAGGACAGCCCCCTGATCGGCCAACCTGTGCTTGAGGTGGACCTGTTCAAGCGTGACGGCGTGCGCCTGATCGACGTGCTGCGCGGCGATGCCTCGCTTCGGCGGGATATGCAGCCGGTGAAGTTGGAGGCAGGTGACCGAGTCGTGTTGCGGACCGAGATGACGGAACTCTTGGGCCTGCAACAGCGCAAAGACCTGCATCTTGTGGACAAGCTGTCCTCGACCCAGACCGAGACGGTGGAAGTACTGATCCAGCCCGGTTGCCGGATGGAGGGGCGGCGCTTGGGCGAGTTGCGCCTGCGGCGGCGCTACGGCGTCTATGTGCTGGCCGCGCATCGCCGCAACCAGAACATCGGGCGGCAGTTGGATGACCTGACGGTGCGGGTGGGCGACACGCTGCTGCTGGAAGGCGCGATTGAGGATATCCAGCGTCTGGCCGCAGATATGGACCTTGTCGACATCACCCGCCCCACGACCAAGGCGTTTCGTCGGGCCAAGGCCCCCATCGCGGTGGCGGCGCTGGCTGGGGTGGTGATCCTGTCGGGGCTGGAGCTTGCGCCGATCATGGCGCTTGGCTTTCTGGCGGTGGCGCTGATCCTGTTCACCAAATGCATTGATGCCGATGAGGCGTTCAGCTTTGTCGATGGCCGCCTGATGGCGATGATCTTTGCCATGCTTGCGGTGGGTGAGGGGCTGGACAGGTCGGGCGCGGTCAAGCTGATCGTGGATTTGGTCGCGCCCCATCTGGCGCATCTGTCGCCGTTCTTCCTGATCCTTGCGGTGTACTTCCTTGGATTGGTGCTGACCGAATTCCTGTCCAACAATGCGGTGGCGGTGATCTACACGCCGATTGCCATCGAGTTGGCGCATAACCTTGGCCTTGATCCGCGCGGATTTGTCGTGGCGGTGATGTTCTCGGCCTCTGTGGCCTTTGCGACGCCCGTGGGGTATCAGACCAATATGATGGTCTATGGTCCGGGGGGATATAAATTCTCGGATTACATGCGGGTCGGGATACCGCTGAACATCATCACGGGGCTTGTCGCCTCGGCGCTGATCCCGCTGATCTGGCCGTTGTAAGGGGGACTTATGCGCGCGCTTTGGATGGTTTTGCCGGTGGTGCTGATGGGTTGCGCGGGGATGCCTGCGCCGGAACCGCAGGGGGCGGTGTTGTCGGACTCTGTCCTGACTGTCAAGCTGACGGATGGCACCCGCTGCACCGCCGAGTGGCGCGCGGCGGGTGGGCAGGGACAGATGCAGGGTTGCGCGGTGCCGTTGTCCTATCAGGTGGCCGAGGTGGCGAACCCCAATCTCTTGCGGCAGTTGTGGGTGCAACTGGTCGATGCGCTGGGGGCAGATGGTCTGGCCCCGCCGATGGCCGATGTGGTGCTGACGGGGGACGATGGGCGGACGTGGCGCTACGTCTCGCCGCCGCCGGTGGAATAAGGGAAAGGGCGCGTCTGGGTCTGGCCAAAGGAGCGGGGGGTTTCACACCCCCCGCACCCCCCGTGGGATATTTGAACAACGGGGAAGGGGCAGAAGGGCGTGCGGATGTGATGGAAGATGGGTTTCTGGAGCCTCAGCGGGCGCTGACCGCTGTTTCGGACTTCGTGGCCGAGGGGTTGGCGGATGGGGCGGAATCCGCCGCGCTGGACGCGGTCGCGGCGGAGTTCAAGCTGCGGATGACGCCCGCGATGCGCGGGGCGGTGCGGCGGGCGGGCGATCCGGTGGCGGCGCAATTCGTCCCCGATGCGCGGGAAATGCACCCCGGTCTGACCCATCGCTATCCTGACCGGGTGATCCTGCACACGACGCACTCCTGCGAGGTCTATTGCCGTTTCTGCTTTCGGCGTGAGGTGGTGGGTGAGGATGGCCCGCTGCCCGCCGCCGATCTGGAGGCCGCGCTGGACTATATCGCCGCCACCCCCGCGATCTGGGAGGTGATCCTGACCGGGGGCGATCCGATGACCCTCTCGCCGCGCCGGTTGCGCGCGATCATGGACCGGCTGTCGGCGATCCCGCATGTCGATGTGGTGCGACTGCACACACGGGTGCCGGTGGTGGCCCCCGAAAAGGTGACAGAGGCGTTGGTCGCGGCGATCACCGCAAAGTCCGGGGGCCGACCCGTCATCTATGTCGTGGTCCATACCAACCACGCGCAGGAATTGACCGACGCCGCGCGGGCGGCCTTGGCGCGGTTGGCCGGGGCGGGGATACCGCTGTTGTCGCAATCGGTGCTGCTGCGGGGGATCAATGACTCGGTCGCCGCCTTGGAGGATTTGTTCCGCAGCCTGATCCGCAACCGGGTGACGCCCTATTACCTGCATCATTGCGATCTGGCCAAGGGCACCGCGCATTTTCGCACCACCATCGCCGAAGGGCAGGCGCTGATGGCGGCATTGCGCGGGCGGCTGTCGGGGATTTGCCTGCCGACCTATGTGCTGGATATCCCCGGCGGGCATGGCAAGGTGCCGATCGGGGCGGGGTATCTTGAGCCAGAGGGCGCGGGTTGGCAGGTGACCGACTGGCAGGGGCGGACCCATCGCTACGACGACCCAGCGCGGTAAACCGGCGTGGGGTTGCCGTTCCCTGCCCGCACGCTGTATAGGGCTGCGATTACCCACGTCAGGGACACCGGAGCAAGGTCATGGCAGGCCATTCGAAATGGGCGAACATCCAGCATCGCAAGGGCAAGCAGGACAAGCTGCGCTCGAAGATGTTTTCCAAGCTGGCGAAGGAGATCACCGTCGCCGCCAAGATGGGCGATCCTGATCCCGACAAGAACCCGCGCCTGCGTCTGGCGGTCAAGGCCTCAAAGGCCGTGTCGATGCCCAAGGATGTGATCGAACGCGCGATCAAGAAATCGCAGGGCGGCGACGCAGCGGATTACACCGAAATCCGGTACGAAGGCTACGGCGTCAACGGTATCGCCATCATTGTCGAGGCGATGACCGACAACCTGAACCGTACCGCATCGAACGTGCGGTCCTATTTCACCAAATGCGGCGGCAATCTGGGGCAGACCGGATCGGTCAGCCACAGTTTTGACCGGGTGGGTGAGATCTCCTATCCCGCCAGCGCGGGCGATGCGGACGCGGTCATGATGGCGGCCTTGGATGCCGGGGCCGATGACGTGGAAAGCGATGAAGAGGGGCACTGGATTTATTGCCCGGTCGAAGCGCTGTCGGATGTGTCGGACGCGCTGGAAAAGGCCTTGGGCGAATCGACCGAGTCAAAGCTGGTGTGGCGGCCGCAGACCCTGACCGAGGTTGATCTGGACACCGCGCAAAAGCTGATGCGCCTGATCGATATGCTGGAAGAGGATGACGATGTGCAGACCGTCACCCACAACTTCGACATCCCCGAAGAAGTCGCGGCGCAACTGGCCTGACGGGCGCAGAGCGATACAGAGGGCGGTCCTGTCGGGGCCGCCTTTTGCATTTGTGGGGGCAGGTGATGCGGGGCACGGTCTCGCCAAAGTGGAACAATCGTACCGAAAATGCCGCAGAACGGGAAAGAGTGCAGAGAAGACAAAAGTTCTGTGCAGCCGCGAACCTGCAATAGATTGCGATTTCTGTGGTTATCGCTAAGGTAGTTTGACCGGGGGGATTGCCGGTGTGTGGGCTTACCATTTAGCGTGTTGGATCTTGTTGTGAACCTGAAAACAGTCGCCCAGCTCAGGACGTTGTTGTTTGAAATGGAAGGCGCGCTTGGCCTTCGTGATCTGTCGGTCAATGAGCGTGATGTTTATTACGCCATTTACGAATCAGCGACCGGATCGCCCCGCAGCGCCCGTTCGGAATCGATCCGCGCGCATCCCTTGGCCGCGCATATCCCGCAGGCCACCTACCATCGTGCTTTGAAAAGCCTTGTCGATCTTGGTTTGGTCGCGCATGCGCCGGACACCAAGGCCGGGCAATACATCATCAATCCGCCCCCCGGCGAGGGTCGTAGCGCGGCCTGACGCTTAGGGCAGCAAGGCCCGTGCCGCCGCAGAGCGCAAGGCATCGGTCAGCGGTTTGATCGCCGGGGCGGTCAGGCGGGCGAATTGCCAATGCAGGGCCACATCCAACGGTTCGTCCGGCAGCAGCGTGACCAGTCTTTCGGTCGCCAGATGCGGGGCGACCAGCGACTCGGGGTTCAGCGCCCAGCCAAGGCCATGCAGGCAGGCATCCACAAAGCCTTGCGAGGAGGCCAGACGGTGCGACGGGAAATCCGAACGCGCGACCTTGCCATGGGTCACGCGTTCGACCCACTGGTCTTGCAGGCGGTCCTTGTCCGAGAATGTCAGCGCCGGGGCACGGGACAGGCTGTCGGCCGTGACGCCTTGCGCGAACCAGCGGGCGGCATAGGCGGGGCTGGCGGTGGCCAGATAGCGCAGGCGGCCCAAGGGCAGGGTTTCGCAGCCTTGCAACGGGCCGGGGTGGCCGGTGACGGCGGCGACGACCTCTCCACGGCGCAGCCAGTCTTGCGACACGTCCTGATCGTCGATGACGATGTCAAAAAGAAAGCCGTCCAGCGTGGCCAGCGCCGGGATCACCCATGTCGCCAGACTGTCCGCGTTGACGGCGATGCGCACGGGGACCGGGCCTGCCTGCACGCCCGGCAAGTCGGCTTGCAGCGCCTTTTCCATCAGGGTCAGCGCGTCGAAATGGTGGATCAGGCGCAAGCCCTGCGCGGTGGCCTGACAGGGCTGGCCCCGGCGGATGAGCAGGGCACCGATCCGTTCCTCAAGCGCCTTCAACCGTTGCGAGATGGCCGAGGGGGTGACGTGCAGCTCTGCCGCCGCAAGGTCGAACGATCCGCGCCGATGGATGGCGGCGAGGGCGGCAAGGTGATGTGGGTCCAGCATTAGAAGAACTGATCCATCGGTAAAATCATTAACTGGATTGGGCGCGGCGCGGCGGTCTATGTCAAGCGCACCATGACAGGAGTGACCATGCTCAACGCCGCGCTTTCGGGATTTCTCGTCTCGATCAGTCTGATTGCCGCCATCGGGGCGCAGAACGCCTTTGTCCTGCGCCAAGGTTTGCGGCGTGAACATGTGGCTTGGGTGGTGCTGACCTGTGCGCTGTCGGATGCGCTGTTGATCGCGCTGGGGGTGACGGGCTTTGGCGTGGCCCGCCGTATGGTGCCGTGGCTGGAACAGGCGATGCTCTGGGCCGGGGTGGCGTTTCTGGTGGTCTATGGCGCGCTGCGGTTTCGCGCGGCATGGCGGGGGGGCGCGGCGCTGATGCCCGCCAACACGGGGACGGTGCCGCTGGGGCGGGTGATTGCGACCTGTCTGGTTCTGACATGGGCCAACCCGCATGTTTACCTTGATACGGTGATGCTGCTGGGATCAATCTCGACCCGCTATGCGCCGCATGCGGGGCTGTTCGGGGTGGGGGCGGCGCTTGGGTCTTTCGCCTTTTTCTCAGCCCTTGGCTTTGGCGCACGGCTTCTGGCCCCGGCATTCGCCAAACCGCAGGCTTGGGTGGTGCTGGAAGTGGTGGTGGGCTGCACCATGTGGGCCATCGCGGCGGGGTTGGCCTTGGGGTGAGGGGGGTTGCAGGCGCGGGATGGATCGGCTTTGGTCGCCGCCATGACCGCAGAATTCCCCCAAACCACTCAAGTGAACCGCCCTGTCGAGGGGGCCTTGTGGATGCTGGCGACGGGGCTTTGCTTTGTCGGCGTCACAGGCATCGTGCGCTATCTGGGGACAGAGTTACCCGCCGCGCAATCGGCGTTCCTGCGCTTTGGCTGGGGTGTGCTGTTCCTGCTGCCGACGCTGCTGCCGACGTTGCGGCAGGGGTTTGCGCGGCGCACCTTGGTGTTGTTCGGCTGGCGCGGGGTCGCGCATTCACTGGCGGTGGTGTTCTGGTTCTATGCCATGGCCCGTATCCCCGTGGCCGAGGTGACGGCGATTGGCTATCTGAACCCGGTGCTGATGACCCTTGGCGCATCGCTGTTCTTTGGCGAGGTGTTGGCCCTGCGCCGTGTTCTGTCGGTGGTGCTGGCCTTGATCGGCGCGGTGGTGATCCTGCGCCCCGGCCTGCGTGAGGTGACGGATGGGCACCTGGCGCAGCTTGCCGCCGCCACCTTCTTTGCCGCCAGTTACCTGCTGGCGAAACGCCTGTCGCAACTGGCCCCGGCGGGGACGGTGGTGGCGATGATGTCGCTGACAGTGACGCTGGGGCTGCTGCCGCTGGCGCTTTGGGTTTGGGTGCCGGTGTCGTCGGTGCAATTGATGTGGCTGGGGCTGGTGGCGGGATTTGCCACCACGGCGCATTATTGCATGGGCCGCGCCTTTCGCGTGGCACCCTTGACCGTGACTCAGCCGGTGACGTTCCTGCAACTGATCTGGGCGACGCTGTTGGGCGCGCGGGTGTTTGGCGAGTTGGTCGATCTGTGGGTGATGCTGGGCGGAGGGATCATCATAGCGGCCATAAGCTGGATCACCTTTGCCGAGGCGCGGGATCGTGCGCGCCCGGTGATTGTCGATGCAGACCTGACCTGAGCCACCCTTTTCACAGTCGCGCTAAGCGCCGCAAAACCGCCTGCCCCTGCCACATTCCGGTCACCATTCGTTAAGGCCCGCTTCACCGCGCCCGGCCAGCCTGTGACAGCCTTTGGGCATGGGGTGAGGTGGGACAATGCAGCGACTCGACGCGGTCGGGATGCTCGGGGGCGTGCGCTTCCGGGCACCGGCACCGGATGTGCCGATCTATGCCGCAGGCGGGCAGACCCGTCTGATCAATGCCGTGACGGGCGAGACGGTGGCGCTTTCCCTGTCGCAAGGGGCCTTGGCGCAGGTGGTCGCGGCCACGACGCATGGCGCGCGGGTGGCGGTGACGGTGGATGGTGTGGCGGGGGGGCTATTGCCGGACCTGTTGG
>NKIT01000285.1 GCA_002256185.1 Rhodobacteraceae bacterium PARR1
CGTATTGACGGAACCGTAGCACAGGGCAAGCCGAATTGCATAAGTGGAAAGGCCTAGACGGCCACCTCGGCGCGATTTAGCGCACAATGCCCCCAAAGCGCATCCATAGCGCGCACCAGATGGTCGATCTGCTTTGCGTCATGCACGGGCGAGGGGGTGAAGCGCAGCCGCTCTGTCCCGCGCGGCACGGTGGGAAAGTTGATCGGCTGGACGTAGATTCCAAACTGATCCAGCAGCATGTCCGACAGCATCTTGCAATGCACGGGGTTGCCGACATGCACCGGCACGATGTGGCTGCCATTGTCGATGATCGGCAGGCCCAGACCGCGCAGGCGCATTTTCAGGATGCGGGCGTTGGTCTGTTGCGCATCGCGCAGGTGTTGCGCGGTTTTCAGAATGCGGACCGAGGCCGCCGCACCCGCCGCCACCGCAGGCGGAAGCGAGGTGGTGAAGATGAACCCCGGCGCATAGGACCGCACTGCATCCACCATCCGGGCAGAGGCTGCGATATAGCCGCCGAACACGCCATAAGCCTTGGCCAGTGTGCCGTTGATGATGTCGATGCGGTGCA
>NKIT01000142.1 GCA_002256185.1 Rhodobacteraceae bacterium PARR1
GCAGGCCAAGATCGCGCTGGGGTCTGGCGGTTGGGATGGCAAGGGGTTCATGCAAGGCACCCAAAGCCGGCTGAACTTTCTGCCCGAAAAGCACACCGACTTTATCTTTACCACATTGGGCGAGGAGTTCGGCTTCATCGGCGCGATTTCGCTTCTGGTGCTTTACGCGTTGATCCTGTTCTTTTGCTTCACCAGTGCCATCCAGAACAAGGACCGGTTTTCGTCGCTGCTGATCATCGGCTTGGCGGCCAACATGTTCTTTTACATCGCGGTCAACCTGTCGATGGTGATGGGCATGGCCCCGGTGGTGGGGGTGCCGCTGCCCTTCCTGTCCTATGGCGGGTCGGTGATGATGACGCTTTTGGTGGCGATGGGATTGGTGCAAAGCGCGCATGTCCATCGCCTGAGGTAGCCCTGAATGACCCTGACCGTTCTTTTCGCCGCGACCCCTGCCCTGTGGGATGAATTCTCGGCCGCGCTGTCCCGTGCGTTCTCGGATGCGGGGCTGGATGCAGCGCTGGTGTTGCAGGCTGATCCTGCGGCGGTGGATTACATCGTATATGCGCCGTCCTCGCCCTTGCAGGATTTCACGCCCTATACCCGTTGCAAGGCGGTGCTGTCGCTTTGGGCGGGGGTAGAGCGGATCGTGGGTAACCAGACTCTGACGATGCCGTTGTGCCGCATGGTTGATCCGGGATTGACCGAAGGCATGGTGGAATGGGTGGTGGGCCATGCCTTGCGCCATCATCTGGGGATGGATCGGCACATCGTGAATCCGGGCCAAGTCTGGGATCCAATCTGCCCGCCGCTGGCGCGGGAACGTCCCGTGGCGATGCTTGGGATGGGGGCCTTGGGGACGGCCTGCGCGCAGGCACTCAGGGCGCTGCATTTTCCGGTGACGGGGTGGAGCAGGACCGCGAAAGAGGTGCCGGGCATTCCCTGCCTGCATGGCGAGGATGGCTTGCGGCGGGCGCTGTCCAGCGCGCAGATCGTGGTGACGCTGATGCCCAAAACGCCAGAGACCGAGAACACCCTGAACGCTGAAACCCTGTCATGGCTGCCGCAAGGTGCCGTGATCCTGAACCCCGGTCGCGGTGCGCTGATCGACGATGACGCGCTTTTGACGGCGCTGGATACGGGGGCGGTCGGGCATGCGACGCTGGATGTGTTCCGGATCGAACCCCTGCCCGCCGATCACCGCTACTGGACCCATCCGCGCGTGACCGTGACCCCGCATATCGCCGCCGATACGCGGCCCTCTTCGGCGTCGCGGATGGTGGCCAAGAATATCCGGCGGGGCGAGGCTGGAGAGCCGTTCGTGAATGTGGTGGACCGGGTGCGCGGGTATTGAGGGGGCGGGAACGCCTTTAACCTGATGCTACGATTGGGATTGCCCCGATGCCCAAAGCATCGGGGCGCGCCCGCACCGCCCCCACGGGGCGGGCGCACGTATACGTGCACCCACCCCGCGGTGCGCGCGCGCCCCTTTGGCCTACGTCAGTTTCGTTAAAGAAAACTCTGCGGGTCAATATCCACGGCCAGCCGCAAGTTCGTCGGCACCCGGAATTGCGCAAGCCATGCCGAAACCGCGGCTTGGATCGCCACGCCCTTGTCGGCCTTGACCAGCAGGCGCACGCGGTGGCGTCCGCGCACGCGGGCAATCGGCGCGGGTGCCGGGCCGTAAAGCACCGCCCCCACCGCGCGCAATGGCCCGTCCCGCCGCGCCAGTTCTGCGCCGAAATCGAACACCGCCTGCACCTCTGGCCCGGACAGGATGATCCCCGCCATCCGGCCATAAGGCGGCACACCCGCCGCGCGGCGTTCCTCTGCTTCGGCCCGCCAGAATGCCTCTTCGTCGCCGCCAAGGATGGCGCGGATCACCGGGTGTTCGGGTTGATGGGTTTGCAGCCAAGCGACACCCTTTTTCCCCGCCGCCCGGCCCGCACGCCCTGCCACTTGGCGCATCAGTTGGAACGTCCGCTCTGCCGCGCGAAGGTCCGATCCTTGCAAGCCGAGGTCGGCATCCATCACCCCCACCAGCGTCAAATGTGGGAAATTGTGCCCCTTGGCCACGATCTGGGTGCCGATGATGATGTCTGCCCCGCCTGCGGCAATCACCTCGATCTGTTCCTTCAGCGCCCGCGCTGATCCGAACAGGTCCGACGACAGCACCGCCACGCGGGCATCGGGGAAACGGGCGGTCACCTCTTCGGCCAGACGCTCTACCCCCGGCCCGACAGCGGCCATCTTGCCCTCAACCTTGCAGGACGGGCAGGCCAGCGGCACGGGTTTCGTCTCGCCGCATTGGTGGCAGACCAACCGTTTCAGAAACCGATGCTCCACCATCCGCGCGTCGCAATGGTCGCAGCCCACCTGCGCCCCGCAGGCCCGGCAGAGCGTCACTGGCGCATAGCCGCGACGGTTCAGGAACAACAGCGACTGTTCCCCCAGCGCAATCCGCGCCCGCACCTCTGCCGCCAGCTTGTCGGATATCCAGCGGTCGCCGGGCAGGTTCGCCTCGCGCATGTCGATGGCCTTCATATCGGGCATCTCAACCGCGTTGAAACGGGCGGTCAGATCGAGACGAGTGTACTTCCCGGCCTCAACATTCGCCCAAGTCTCCAGCGATGGGGTGGCAGAAGCGAGGATGACCGGACAGCCGACAATCGCCGCCCGCAGAACCGCCATGTCACGGGCGTTATAGAGCACGCCCTCCTCTTGCTTGTAGGAGGTGTCGTGTTCCTCATCCACCACCACCAAGCCCAAACGCTGAAACGGCAGGAACAATGCCGACCGTGCGCCGACGACAAGGGACGCGCCGCCGATGGCGACCTGCTTCCACACCCGCCGCCGTTCGGTCTGGGTCACGCCGGAATGCCATTCGGCGGGGCGGGCACCAAACCGCGCCTCCACCCGTTTCAAGAATTCCGAGGTCAGCGCGATTTCCGGCAGCAGAACCAGCGCCTGACGGCCAAGGCGCAGGGTTTCGGCGACGGCTTCCAGATAAACCTCGGTCTTGCCCGATCCGGTAACGCCTTTCAGCAGCACCGCCTGAAAGGCATCGGCAGTCACGGCATGGACCAGCGCATCGGCGGCGGCGACCTGATCGCCCTGCAAATCCGGGCCGTGGCGCGGGTCAAGGGGCGCAAAGGGCAGATCGCGGGGGGCGGCCTCTTCGGCCACCACGCCCAATTTGACCAAGCCTTTGATAACGGATGTGGAACAAGACGCCTCTGCCGCGAGTTCGCCCAAGGTCATCGGGGCACCGCCAAAGGCGCGCAAAGCCTCGACCACGCGGAACCGCGCGTCAGTCATCTGGTTGGGCACGGGGCCAGACAGGCGGAACACCCGACGGGTCAATTCCCCCTCGCCCAAGCCCGGCGCGCGGGTGGCAAGGCGCAGCATCGCGGGCAGTGGCGTCAGGGTGTAATCGGCGGCGCGCGTCAGAAAGGCCCGGAGTTCTGCCCGCATCGGTGGCGCATCCAGCACGCGATGCACGGCGCGGACCTTGGCGGGGTCCCAGTCGCCGCGCGCTTTGCCCCAGACCACGCCCAAGACGCGGCGGGGGCCAAGCGGCACCTCGACGAAGTCGCCATCACCGCAGCCGCCTTCGGGGGCGCGGTAATCCAGCACGCGGCCCAAAGGCTCGGTCGTCAGGACGCCGACCTGTTCGCCCGCTGCATAGACCCGATCCGCCACGTTCCTGTGCCCGCTTTCACTTTCAACCGTCCGGCATTTGGGGTAAACCGCACCCCGTCAACCCGCAACCGATAAGGACCGCGCCAATGAAATTCTTTGTGGACACCGCCGATGTCGCCGCCATCGCCGAACTCAATGACCTTGGCATGGTCGATGGGGTGACCACCAACCCGTCGATCATCCTGAAATCCGGGCGGGACATTCTGGAAGTCACCAAGGAAATCTGCTCGATCGTCTCTGGCCCGGTGTCCGCCGAAGTCGTGGCGATGAAGGCCGATGACATGATCGCCGAAGGCCGCAAGCTGGCCGCCATCGCCGAAAACATCGCGGTCAAGGTGCCGCTGACATGGGACGGTCTGAAGGCCTGCAAAGTGCTGTCGGGCGAAGGCTTCATGGTCAACGTGACGCTGTGCTTTTCGGCCAATCAGGCGCTTTTGGCGGCCAAGGCGGGCGCGACCTTCATCTCCCCGTTCATCGGGCGCTTGGACGATATTAATCTGGATGGCCTTGATCTGATCGGCGACATCCGCACGATCTATGACAATTACGACTTCCAGACCCAGATCCTTGCGGCCTCCATCCGCACGGTGAACCACGCCAAGGATTGCGCGCTGATCGGGGCCGATGTGATGACCGCGCCGCCCGCCGTGATCAAGTCGATGGCCAACCACATCCTGACCGACAAGGGGCTGGAGCAATTCGCGGCGGATTGGGCAAAAACGGGGCAGAAAATCCTGTAATTCTGCTGTAGGATGCCGCCCAAATCACCAAGAACAATCACGGGCAGTGACGGCATGATTGACCAAGACGTGCGAGACCGGCTTTTGGCGGAACCTGAACTTCTGCTGGAAGACCGCGACATGATGGCTGCCCTCATCGCCGCGAATGAGCGGGCGATGGGGTCCAACATCGTCGATTTGCGCGGCATCGCGATGGAGCGGTTGGAATCCCGGCTGGACCGGCTGGAGGATACCCACCGCTCTGTCATCGCGGCGGCTTATGAAAACCTTGCGGGGACCAATCAGGTTCACCGCGCCATTCTGCAAATGCTCGACCCGTTGGGGTTTGAGGATTTCCTGAAATGCATGGCCACCGATGTGGCGCAGACCCTGCGGGTGGATTGCGTCCGTCTGGTGCTGGAGTCGGTCCAGAACGAAGAAAAGCCCGTCGCGCTGCAAAAGCTGGGCGATGTGCTTTATGTGGCCGGGCCGGGGTTTGTGGGCGACTACCTGTCTGGCGGGCGCAATGTGCCGCTGCGCCCTGTCGTGCTGCGCCAAGTCCAGCCCGAAGGCGAAGGGCTTTATGGCGACCGCGCCGGGTGGATCCGGTCCGAGGCGTTGATGAAGCTGGATTTCGGCACCGGGCGTCTGCCGGGGATGCTGGTCTTTGGGGCTGAAGACCCGCACCAGTTCAAGCCGACGCATGGCACGGATTTGCTGGCCTTTTTCGCGGGTGTGTTTGAGCGCACGATGCGGCGCTGGCTGTCGTAAGGGCAAAGATGGACACGCTTGCCATATCGCCTGCGGCACGCGATGCGCTGCAAGGCTGGCTGTCGCACCTCAAATCACTGGACGGCAAAGCGGGCCATACCTTGACCGCCTATGCGCGGGATGTGACCGGATGGCTGGCCTTTCTGGCGCAGCATCGGGGCGGCACCGAAGGGCTGGCCGCGATTGCGGCGGTTCCGGCCAGCGATCTGCGGTCTTGGATGGCAGCCGAGCGCGCGCGGGGTGTGTCAGCCCGGTCGCTGGCGCGGTCGCTGTCGGCGGTCAAGACCTTTACCACATGGCTCGCGGATCGGCAGGGCGCGGATGCGACCACGATTCTGTCAGCGCGCGGCCCGAAATACCGTCGCAAACTGCCGCGCCCGCTGTCGGTCGATGCGGCGGCGGCGATGATCGACACCGTGGGCGATCAGGCGCGCGATGATTGGGTTGCTGCCCGCGATGTGGCGGTGGTCACGCTGCTTTACGGCTGCGGGTTGCGGATATCCGAGGCGCTGGGTCTGACCGGCAGCACCCATCCCCTGCCCGATGTTCTGCGCATCACCGGCAAGGGCAACAAAACGCGGCTGGTCCCGGTCTTGCCTGCTGCCCGCGATGCCGTGGCGCGCTATGTCCAGCTTTGCCCGCATGACCTGACACCGCATGAGCCGCTGTTTCGCGGCACGCGGGGCGGCCCGTTGAACCCGCGCCTGATTGCGCTGGTGATGGAAAAGGCGCGGATGCAACTGGGCCTGCCCTCAACCGCCACACCCCACGCGATGCGGCACAGTTTTGCGACGCATTTGCTGGCGGCGGGCGGTGATTTGCGGTCGATTCAGGAACTGTTGGGCCACGCGTCATTGTCCACCACGCAGGCCTATACGGCGGTGGATGCGGCAAGACTGATGGAAGTTTACGAAAGTGCCCATCCCCGTGCCTGAATTGATGTCTGAAAGATTGCACGGCTGGCGATAATCCGTCAGATAAAGCCTATGAACATGCGTCTCAAAGCCCTGTCCGTCCATCTTTTGACCGCCTCTGGTGCGGTGTTGTCGATGCTGGCCATGTTGGCCGCCGTCGATGAAAAGTGGAGCTTGATGTTCCTTTGGTTGGTTTTCGCCCTGATCGTCGATGGCATCGACGGCCCCTTGGCACGCCGCTATGACGTGACGACGAACTGGCCGACCCATGACGGGGTCTTGATGGACCTGATCGTCGATTACCTGACCTATGTGTTCATTCCGGCCTATGCGCTGTTTCAACGCGGGCTGCTGCCGGAATGGGCGTCTTGGCTGTGTATCGTCGCCATCGTTTACGGCTCGGTCGTGTATTTTGCCGACACGCGGATGAAAACCAAGGACAAGTCCTTTTCCGGCTTTCCGGCCTGCTGGAACATGGTCGTTCTGGTGCTGTTTGCGTTGCAGCCGCCGACATGGGTGACGCTGTTCTTTGTCATCCTGCTGACCGCCGCGATGTTCATGCCGCTGAAATTCGTCCACCCGATGCGGACCAAACGCTGGCGCGAAGTGACCCTGCCGATGGCCTTGGGCTGGGTTTTCTTTGCAAGCTGGGCGGCTTGGGTCGATTTCTACCCGGAAAGCTGGGCGCATTGGGGGTTGGTCATCACCTCGCTTTACCTGACCTTCGCAGGCATCGCGCAGCAGATCATCCCGGAACGCGCTGTCAAACGGGTCAAATAATCAGATCCGCGTCAGGATCACGCCCGCGACGATCACCGCTGCGGCCAACGCCTTTTCCCCTGTCATGCGTTCCTTGAAGATCAGCCAGCCCATCAGCACGGCAAACAGGATCGACGTCTCGCGCAGGGCCGCCACCACGGCCAAGGGCGCAAAGGTCATGGCCCAGATCGCCACGGCATATGACCCATAGGACGCGGCAGAGGCAAAGCTGGCCAATCCCCAGCTTTTGCCATCCCGCGGGATGATGCCGGTGCCCCGCCACAGCAGGCTGACGGTAGTAAAGATCAGCCCATCCGCCACAAAAACCCACGCGACATAGGCCACCGCATCGCCCGACACCCGCGCGCCCAGCCCGTCGATCAGCGTATAGGTCGCCGTGGCGCAGGCTGACCCGAGTGCGAAGGGCAAGAGCTTGCGATCCTCGGCCTGCGCGAAGACGCCGCGCGCCATCAGGGCGATGCCCAGACCCAGCGTGATGATCCCGGCGTATTGATGGCCGGTGATGCTGTCGTTCAGAAAGAAGTAGCCGACGATTGCCACGACCATCGGCGCGGTGCCCCGCGCGATGGGATAGACGCGGGACAGGTCGCCGCGCTCATAGGCAAAGACGAGGAAGGATTTGTAAAAGAAATGCGTGCAACCCGCCGCGATGACCCAAGGCCAGACCTCTGCCTTGGGCCAAGGGCGCGACAGGGCGATGGCAAGACCGATGGGAATTTCGGTGATCGACAGGATCACCATGCCCCCCACCTTGGACGATCCGACCTTGATCAGCGCATTCCACAGCGCATGCAAGAAAGCGGCCCCTAGAACCGCCAGAAAGACGCCGAGGGACACTGCGAGGCACCTGTCATGGTTTTGTTACAGGGATGGCTAGGCGCTTCGTCCGGCAGTGACAAGAAAAAGGGTGGGGCCGCGCAGTTTTCTTCGAAGAAAATTGCAACTTCCCTTCAAGGAATTTGTCTCAGCCCACCTTGATATGGATGGGGGCGGCGGGGATGACCGAGTGATCTTGCCGCCGCCCCTTGGCTTTAGCCCAAAGCGTCGTTGCAGCGCGCGCAGGTGGCGGGGTGCTGGTGCGTGCCGACATCGGGCTGGATTTGCCAGCAGCGTTCGCATTTGTCGCCCTGCGCCGGGGCGAACTCCACCGCCACGCCCGGCACTTCGGCCAAGGCAAAGGCCCCATCCGGTGCGGTATTCGTCGACAGCCAGATGCAAGAGGTGATGCAGATCTCTTCGAACGGGACCGTCTCCAAGAGGCCCATCATCTGCGGCGAGACAAAGACCGTCGGCGCGGCCTCAAGGCTGGCACCGATCACCTTGGCGGTCCGCTGCACCTCAAGCGCGCCGGTCACCACGCGGCGCACGTCGCGGATGGTTTCCCACTTTGCCGCCAGCGCATGGTTGAGCCATGCTGCGGGCGTTTCGGGGATATCCAGCAGATGCACCGACCCTTGATCATCGGGGTGACGCGACAGCCAGACATCCTCCATCGTGAAGGTCAGGATGGGGGCAAGCCATGTGGTCAGCCGGGTGAACAGGTGGTCCAGCACGGTGCGGGCCGAACGGCGGCGGAGCGAGGACGGCGCGTCGCAATAGAAGCTGTCCTTGCGGATGTCGAAATAGACCGCCGACAGGTCCGTGGTGCAGAAGGTGAAGAGCGTCTGGAACACGCCTTGGAAGTCATATTTGGCATAGCCGTCGCGCACGACCTGATCGAGTTCGGCCAGACGGTGCAGCACCCACTGTTCCAACTCGGGCATGTCCTTGACGTCCACACGTTCGGCGTCGGTGAAGTCCTTCAGGTTGCCCAGCATGAAGCGCATGGTGTTGCGCAGGCGGCGATAGCTGTCGGCCACGCCTTTCAGGATTTCTTTCCCGATGCGCAGGTCGATGGTGTAATCCGACTGCGCCACCCAAAGCCGCAGGATATCGGCACCGTATTCCTTGATCACCTCTTCCGGGGCGACGGTATTTCCAAGCGACTTGGACATTTTCATGCCCTTTTCGTCCAGCGTAAAGCCGTGGGTCAGCACACCGCGATAGGGCGCGCGGCCCTTGGTGCCGCAGGCTTGCAGCATCGACGAATGGAACCACCCGCGATGCTGGTCGGTGCCCTCAAGATACAGGTCCGCAATCCCGTCCGGGCTGCCATCCGCACGGTCGCGCAGAACGAAAGCGTGGGTGGAGCCGCTGTCAAACCACACATCCAGCACGTCAAAGACCTGTTCATATTCGGACGGATCGACGATGCCCGAGAGGATTTTTTCCTTGAATCCTTGCACATACCAGACATCGGCCCCATCAGCCTCAAACGCGGCCTTGATGCGGGCGTTGACCTCTGGGTTCCGCAACAGGAAGTCGGCATCGGTCGGACGCGCGCCCTTTTTGACGAAACAGGTCAGCGGCACGCCCCACGCGCGTTGACGCGACAGCACCCAATCGGGGCGGGCTTCGATCATGGAAT
>NKIT01000143.1 GCA_002256185.1 Rhodobacteraceae bacterium PARR1
CAAATCAGACCTCCATCGCAGACTAACCGTCCACGATGTCCTCGCACGTCTGTCCGCGATGTCTCCGGTCTGTACACCTGCCGGGGGCGGGCGCGCAAAGAGCGCACCCGCCGGGCTGTCACGTCCCGTGCCTGACACCTTAGGAAAGCTGATGACCCCTTGTGGCTTCGTTGCCTCAGCCACAATCGGACCGTGTGAAACGTCCACAGGACGTTTCAAAGTCGGTCCTCTACCCCCTAAACCTCAACCTTCAGCGCAGCCTGTTCGCCCACGCCAAAGACGCGCTTGTAGCGGGCGACCTCATCCGCCGGTCCCATCGCCTTGTTGGGGTTGTCCGACAGCTTCACTGTCGGGCGACTATTGGCCGACACCGCCTTGCAGACCAGACTGAACGGGGCCAGCCCATCCCCAGCCAGCCCGCGGAAATCATTGGTCAACATGGTGCCCCAGCCGAAGGACACCTTGACCCGGCCGTGGAACTGGCGGTGCAATTCCTCGATCTTTTCCACGTCCAACCCGTCGGAAAAGATCACCAGCTTGGTCGTCGGGTCTTCGCCTTTTTCCTTCCACCAACGGATCGCGATTTCCGCCCCCGTGGCCGGATCACCCGAATCGATCCGGATACCAGTCCAGGTGGACAGCCAGTCCGGCGCATGCCGCAGGAACCCTTCGGTGCCATAGGTATCGGGCAGGATGATCCGCAGATTGCCGTCATGTTCCTCGTGCCAATCGGCCAGCACCTGATAGGGGGCTTGCGCCAGTTCGGCATCGCTGTTGGTCAGCGCGGAATAGACCATCGGCAGTTCGTGGGCATTGGTGCCAATCGCCTCGATGTCCCGCTTCATCGCGATGCGGCAGTTTGAGGTGCCGATGAATTTCGGGCCCAGCCCCTCCTGCATCGCCTGCACGCACCAATCCTGCCACAAAAAGGAATGCCGCCGCCGCGTGCCAAAATCGGCGATCTTCAACGTCTCGATCCCACGCAGGCGTTCGATTTTTTCCCACAGCTTGGCCATGGCGCGGGCGTACAGGATTTGCAGTTCAAACTTCCCCATGCCCTTCAGCACAGCGCGCGAGCGCAACTCCATCAGCACGGCAAGGGCAGGGATCTCCCACAGCATCACCTCTGGCCAACTGCCCTCAAACGTCAGCTCATATTGGCCGTCGTGCTTTTCAAGGTGATAGGCTGGCAGGCGCAACCCTTCGAACCATTCCATGAAATCGGGGCGGAACATCTGGCGCTTGCCATAAAAGGTGTTGCCGCGCAGCCATGTCGATTCCCCGCGCGACAGCGACAAAGACCGCACATGATCCAACTGTTCGCGCAATTCGCCTTCGTCGATCAACTCGGCCAGCCGAATGGATTTCGTCCGGTTGATCAGACTGAACGTGACCGAGGTTTCCGGCTTGTTGCGGAAAATCGACTGGCACATCAGCAGCTTGTAAAAATCGGTGTCGATGAGGGACCGAACGATCGGGTCGATCTTCCAGTTGTGGTTATGGACCCGGGTGGCGATATCGACCATCAATCCTCCAGCGCGACACCGGCCGCGCGCATCTGTTCCGTCATGGTGGCCAAAGACCCGTTCAGGTCAATTGCCCGGCAGGCCCCCATCAGCACCCGCACCGAATAGCCCAAGCGCACCGCATCCAGTGCCGAATAGGCCACGCAGTAATCGGTGGCGAGGCCAACCAGCGTGACCGCCGTGATCCCCCGCGCCTTCAGATAGCCGTCAAGGCCGGTGGTGGTGCTGCGGTCATTCTCGAAAAACGCTGAATAGCTGTCGATCTGCGCGCGAAAGCCTTTGCGGATCACCAGATGGGCGGGATCGGTGGCAAGGCCGGGGTGGAAATCCGCGCCTTCGGTCGCCTGCACGCAATGGACCGGCCACAGCACCTGCGGGCCATAGGGCATTTCGGTCAGGCTGAACGGGGCCGCGCCGGGATGGTTGGCGGCAAAGCTGGCATGATGGCGCGGGTGCCAGTCTTGGGTCAGCACCACGGTCGGAAACTCCGCCATCATCGCGTTCACACGCGGGATAATCGCATCGCCATCTGCAACCGCCAGCGCGCCGCCGGGGCAGAAGTCATTCTGGATGTCGATCACGATCAGGGCGTCGGTCTCAGGGCGCATCGCGGAACCTCTGTCACGCTTGGGTGATCCTGCGTAGGAAACCCCGCCCCATGCGTCAATGGGAGGCGGGGGAGCTGTGACGGAAAACTGCGGCTTGCGCTTGAAATCGGCGCAGAATGGGGGCAATCCGGGCCAATGCTGACCGTGGCCGCCCTGTATCACTTCGCCCGCTTTCCCGATCCGGCCGCTTTGCGCGCACCGCTTCTGGACCTGTGCCTTGCCCATGGCGTCAAAGGCTCGCTCCTTTTGGCGGCTGAAGGGATCAACGGCACCATCGCGGGCACCCGCGACGGCATAGATGCCGTCATCGCCCATATCCGTGCCTTGCCGGGCTGCGCCGGGCTGGAGTGGAAGGAGAGCCCGGCGCCGGAAATGCCCTTTGGCCGCATGAAGGTGAAGCTCAAGCGGGAAATCGTGACGATGGGCCAACCCGACGTCGATCCGCGCGCGCAGGTGGGCCATTATGTCGCCGCCGCCGATTGGAACGCGCTGATCTCTGCCCCTGATGTGGCCGTGATCGACACCCGCAATGACTATGAGGTGGCCATCGGCACCTTTGACGGCGCGGTGGACCCCGGCACCAAATCCTTCAGCGAGTTTCCGGCGTGGTGGGAGGCGAACAAGGACCGCTTCCACAACAAGCGCATCGCCATGTTTTGCACGGGCGGCATCCGTTGCGAGAAATCGACGAACTGGCTTTTGCAGCAGGGGGTAGAGGACGTCTATCACCTGAAGGGCGGCATCCTGAAATACCTTGAGGATGTGCCCGAAGAACAAAGCCTGTGGCAGGGCGAATGCTTCGTCTTTGACGACCGCGTCTCGCTGGGCCATGGCTTGCGTCCGGGGCAGATGTCCACATGCGGGGCCTGCCGTCGCCCGCTGACGCCCGAGGATCGGACCCGCCCGGAGTTTGAGGAGGGCGTGTGCTGTCATCTCTGTTCGGCAGAATATGACACCGCCGACCGCGCGCGCTTTCGGGAACGGCAAAAGCAGATGATGCTTTCTGCCGCACGCGGTGAGCGGCACATGGGCGCCGATTGATGTGCGCAGACGAAGCCTGACGCAGGCTTCGGGACGAAGTTTGACGCAAACTTCGTGCGACGAGCGTCGGGCTTCGGACAGGCAAAAGTAGTGTGCGAAGCCTGCGTCAGGCTTCGCTGCGGAGTTTGCGCCAAACTCCGCTTCTACCGATCAGCGCAGGCGCAAGCCTGCGGCGTCAAAGAACAGCGCCGCGCCAGCCTCTGCCTCCAGCCCGACCGTCGATCCCAACGGCGGGATCACATCGCCCTTCGCCTCGATCACCAGTTTTTCGCCGCTGGGGGCCAGCAGGTGGATATAGGTCACACCCCCCAGCGCCTCGGTCACCTCAACGCGGTGAGTATCCCCGGCGGTGATGTGCAGATGCTGCGGGCGCAGGCCAATGGTGATTGCAGTGCCTGTAGCAGGAAGTTTCGCCCCGGTGGCGACGGTGGCGGCAAGACCCGGCACATTTGCGCTTGTGCCATTTGACGTAGCGTTCAAAAAGTTCATCGCCGGACTGCCGATGAAGCCCGCAACAAAGCGGTTGTCGGGGTCGTGATAGAGGTCCAGTGGCTTGCCCACCTGTTCCACCCGTCCCTTGCGCAGCACCACGATCTTGTCGGCCAGCGTCATCGCTTCCACTTGGTCATGGGTCACATAAATCATCGTGGCCCCGATTTCGCGGTGCAGGCGGGCGATTTCTACCCGCATTTCGACGCGAAGTTCGGCATCCAGGTTCGACAGCGGTTCGTCGAACAGGAACACTTCCGGACCGCGCACGATGGCGCGACCGATGGCGACGCGCTGGCGCTGGCCGCCGGACAGGGCCTTGGGTTTGCGGGCGAGCAACTCTTCCAGCTTCAGGATACGCGCCGCTTCGGCCACTTTGCTGTCAACATCCGCCTTGGGGTGCCCGGTCATCTTCAGCCCAAAGCCCATGTTTTCTGCCACGGTCATATGCGGGTAAAGCGCATAGGTCTGAAACACCATTGCCACGCCGCGTTCGGATGGGTCGGCCTGCGTCACATCCCGCGCGCCGATGCGGATTTGGCCGGACGAGGTTTCTTCAAGCCCCGCCACCATCCGCAAAAGGGTGGATTTGCCGCAGCCCGAGGGACCGACAAAGACGCAAAACTCGCCGTCTTCGATTTGCAGGTCCACACCGTGGATGACTTGAGCATCCCCGAACCGCTTGACCACGTTCTGCAATTGAACGCCTGACATGTAAAATCCTCCCTTAACCCTGTTCGGGAAAGCGCCAGCTTTCCGCCTCTGCCGCGATACGCGCGGCGGTTTCCTTGATGCGTCCCGACCGCGCCTCTAGCGCAGCAAGGGACGAGCGACTGGTCGTTGATGTGACCGACAGCGCACCGATCACCCGGCCCGTCGCGGTCAGGATCGGGGCGGCGCAGCAGATGATTCCGGGTTCATGCTCTTCATCGTCGAAGGCGTGGCCCCGACGGCGAATCATCGTCAGTTCGGTCCGCAGTTTTTCGGCGGTGTCGAGCGTGCGCAGCGTGTAGGGGTGGAAACTTTGGCGCGTCAGGGCCTGTTCAACTGCCGCTTCGGGCATAAAGGCCAGCATCGCCTTGCCCACCCCGGTGCAATAGGCGGGGCCGACCTTTCCGGCCTGCGCGAACATCTCGACCGGCTTTGTCGCGTTGCGTTTGTCGACGTAAAGCACCTGTCCGCCGTCCATCTGGGCCAAGTGGATCGTCTCGCCGGTTTCGGCCGACAATTCATCAAGATAGGGCCGCGCGATGGGGGCAAGCGAGGATGTTTTCCACGCGGCATGGGCCAGCCTGACCAGCCGCACGCCAAGGCTGTAGGTCTGGCGATCCGCGTCATAGGCGACCATGCCCTGATGGGTCAGGGTTTGCAGCAAACGATAGAGGGTTGCCTTGGGATAGCCCCCCTGTTCCAGAAGTTCGGTAAACCGCACGGGATGTCCCGCCGCTGCCACGCGGTCCAGCACATCAAGTGCCTTTCCCACCGTTCCATCCCCCTGTTCGGCTGTCATCGCATGTTCCCCTGCGTTCTTGTTGACAGACTAGTTGATAGCAGACATAGTTTTCAATATTCAAGACTAAGTTTCACATAATGGAACCAAACGGGAGGAAACCATGGTCCATACATTGAAAGGCGCTCTGACGCTCGGGGCGGCTTTGTTGCTGTCGACAGCGGCATTCGCGCAGGACAAGCGCGTCGTGACGTGGAATGCCGACTACGATCCGATTCCGCTGGCCGCAGCCGAAGCGCTGATTGCCGACTTCGAAGCGGCGAACCCGGAAATCGACGTGGTGCTGACCAACTTCGACCACGAAGCCTACAAGAACGCGATCCGCAACTTCCTGACCGCCGATGCGCCGGATCTGGCCAACTGGTATGCCGCCAACCGGATGCGTCCGTTTGTCGAGGCTGGCCTGTTTGCCGATATCTCGGATGTCTGGGCGAACAATGGTCTGACCGAATCGCTGGCATCGTCGGTCTTGTCGTCGACCATCGACGGCAAGCAATATGCGATCCCCTACACCTACTATCAGTGGGGCGTCTATTATAGCCGCGACGCTTACAAAGCCGCAGGTGTTGACCTGCCGGCCGAAGGCGGCGTGACCTGGGATCAGTTCCTGGCCAATTGCGAAAAGTTCAAGGCCGCGGGCATCGACTGCGTGACCACGGGCTCCAGCGCGCTGTGGCCGGTTGCGGGCATCTTCGACTACATCTCGATGCGCACCAACGGCTACCAGTTCCACAGCGATCTGGCGGCAGGCAAAGTGTCGTGGACCTCGCCGGAAGTGGCGGCGGTGTTTGACAACTACGCCAAGCTGCAGCCCTTCGTCACCGAAAACCATGCTGCCATCGACTGGCAGGATGCGGCGGCGCTGCTCGTTCAGGGCAAAGCTGCGAACTACGTGATGGGCAACTTTGCCGTCGGCGTCTTCAAAGAAGGCGGGATGACCAACGACAACCTCGGCTTCATGGTGTTCCCGGAAATCACCCCCGGTATCGCCCGCGCCGAAGAAGCGCCGACCGACACCATCCACCTGACTTCGGGCGCGAAGAACCCGGAAGATGCGAAGACGTTCCTGGCCTATATGGCCAGCGCGGAAGCGCAGACCAAGTGGAACGGGGCTGTGGGCCAGTTGCCGACCAACAAGAACGCGAGCGTGGATGCGGCTGATCCGTTCCTGACCGCTGGCTTCAACGCGCTGTCCACCGCGACGGGCGGCATCGCCCAGTTCTGGGACCGCGATGCGGATGCTGAATATGCCAAGGCTGGCATGGAAGGCTTCCAGCAGTTCCTGGTGCAGCCTGACCAGCGTCAAGCGATCCTTGACCGTCTGGAACAGACCCGCCTGCGCATCTATCCGCAGTGATCTGACACCGAGGGCGTCCCCGTCACAGGGGACGCCCGTTTTCTGTTCCGGAGGACGACATGGCACAGGCATCTCAACCCGTCGGGCGACGCTGGACCCAGCGCACCCTCGCGCCTTGGCTGTTTCTGGCGCCGGGGATGTTCATGTTTACGGTTTATGTGCTGTGGCCGATTGTCCAGAGCGTGACGCTGTCGTTCTATGACTGGAACGGGCTTTACAACCGGGATGGCCAGTTCACCGGTACCTTCGTCGGCATGGGCAATTACGCCGAGTTGATGACCGATCCTGCCTTTGAAACCTCGCTCTGGAACAACCTGAAATGGTTGGTTCTGTATATGCTGGCCCTGCCCATCGGGCTGTTCATCGCGATCTTCCTGAACCAGACCGTGACGGGCATCCGGGTTTACAAATCCCTGTTCTTTTTTCCCTTTGTCATCAGTCAGGTCGTCGTCGGCCTGATCTTTGCATGGTTCTATGCGCCGAATTTCGGGCTGTTCTACCTGCTGACCGAGTCTGTGTTCGGCAAGGGTACTGCCATCCTTGCCGACCCTGATCTTGTTACCTACGGCATCATTGCCGCAGGCCTCTGGCCACAGATTGCCTATGTGATGATCCTGTACCTGACGGGCCTGAACAACGTCGCCCCTGATCAGGTCGAGGCGGCGCGTCTGGACGGGGCCAAGGGCTGGCGGATGCTATGGTATGTGATCCTGCCGCAACTGCGCCCGGCCACCTTTATCGCGGTCATCGTGACGGTCATCGGGGCGCTGCGGTCCTTTGACCTTGTGTCGATCATGACCAATGGCGGGCCGTTCGGATCGTCGCGGGTGCTGTCTTACTACATGTTTGAGATGGCCTTGGGCGAATACGGGTTCCGCATGGGCTATGGCGCGGCGATTGCGGTCGTCCTGTTTGCCATCATGATGATCTTCATTTCGGGCTTCATCTGGAAGATGTGGCGCGACGAGAAGGAGCGCTAAGATGTTCCCGCGTCCGATCCAGAAATCCTCTGCCCCTGCGCAATGGCTATATGCCGTGGCGCTGCCTGTGGCGCTGATCCTGTGGCTGTTCCCGCTGCTGGGGGTGGCTTTGACCTCGCTGCGCCCCGCGTCCGACCTTGCACAGGGCAACTACTTCGGGATGCCTTCTGGCATCGCGTGGGAGAATTACGTCTTTATCTTCACCCAGACTCCCATCGGGCAATACATGGTGAACTCGCTTTGGGTGACGATCCCCACGGTGATCGGCGCGGTGGGGCTGTCCTTGATGACGGGCTTTGCGCTGGCGGTCTATGGGTTCCGGGCGAACATCCTTGTGTTCTTCATGTTCGTGGCGGGCAATTTCGTGCCCTACCAAATCCTGATGGTGCCGGTGCGCGACATGACGCTGCAACTGGGGATGTATGACACGTGGTATGGGCTGGCATTGTTCCACATCGCCTTTCAGACCGGGTTCTGCACGCTGTTCATGCGCAACTTCATCAAGGCGCTGCCCTATGAGTTGAT
The DNA here is from genome assembly GCA_002256185.1 of Rhodobacteraceae bacterium PARR1. Lineage (GTDB taxonomy): Bacteria > Pseudomonadota > Alphaproteobacteria > Rhodobacterales > Rhodobacteraceae > Paragemmobacter. The sequence continues at coordinate 8,037 of NKIT01000143.1, forward strand.
CGAGGCGGCCCGCGTCGAAGGTGTCGCCGAATGGCGCATCTTCTGGTTCATCGTGCTGCCCCTGATGCGTCCCGCCATCGCGGCGCTGAGCGTGCTGGTCTTTACCTTCATCTGGAACGATTTCTTCTGGGCCACCGTCCTGACCCAAGGTGTCGATAGCCAGCCCATCACGGCGGGTCTGTCCAGCCTGAACGGGCAATGGATCGCGCAGTGGCATCTGGTCTCGGCGGGGTCGATCCTTGCCGCGCTGCCGCCGGTGGTGATGTTCTTCCTGATGCAAAAGCATTTCATTGCGGGCCTGACGCTGGGGGCGGTGAAGTGACCACATGGCGGATCGACACGCCCGCGCAGACCATCGCGCTGGCAACCTACGGCGGCATCCCAGAGGTCACCTATTGGGGCCCGCGCCTGCCGGATACTGAGGATTTGTTGCAACTGGCAGCCGCCGCGCGGCTGGACCTGACCGGCGGCATGATCGACCAACTGCCCGCTTTGTCGCTGTGCCCGGAGTCAGGGCGGGCGTTTTCCGGGCAACCGGGGTTGGTGGTGTCTGACGCGCATGGTACGCCGCTGCATCCGGTATTCACCTTTGACCGGGCGGAGGTTGCGCCGGGGTCGCTGCGCCTGATTTCGCGCGCCGGTGGCATCACGCTGACCCATGTGCTGACAGCACAAGCGACGGGCGTGATCCTGCTGCAAACGCTGCTGGACAGTGACGCGCCCCTGCGCGTGCAATGGCTGGCCGCCCCGGTTCTGCCAGCGCCGCAACAGGGGCATATGCTGGATGTGTCGGGCAAATGGACCCGCGAATTTCACCTGAACCGCACCGACTGGACGCCGGGTGTCAGGCTGCGTGAGGCGCGGACGGGGCGTTCGGGCCACGAACACCCGCCCTATCTGATCCTGACGGGGGATGGCTGCACAAACTCTGCCGGGTTCGCCCAAGCGTTGCACTACGCATGGTCCGGCGGGCATCGGATGGTGGCCGAAGAATTGCCCTGCGGTCGGCGTCAGGTGCAGTTTGGCCATGCTTCTGGCGCGGAAACCCAACTCGCCAAGCAGTTTGCTACGGCAGAGGTGGTCGCCGTCACCTCCACCCAAGGGTTGAACGGCATCGCCGCCACCTTCCAGCGCGACATTCGTGACCGG
>NKIT01000144.1 GCA_002256185.1 Rhodobacteraceae bacterium PARR1
ATCCTTGGCCGCACCCATTGGAACATCGGCAACATCACCCCGATTGATCCGGTTGCGCTTGGCCTGTGCAAACAGACCGAATTGGACACCGCCGTGCAGCAAGCCGCGCGCCGCAAGGCATCCGAGGGCACCGTCATGAGCGATGACGAACGCCGCAAACTGGTGTCAACCGAACACTCGCTGGGCATGTCGACCGCTCCCAAGATGCCCACGGGTCTTGAGGCATTCACGATGTCCCCGGCCAGCGAAAAATCCTCGCCCGCCGATTTCTCGGATGCGGAAAGCTTCTTCAACCTGCCCAATGATGACACGTCCGACGACACCTCGGACGATACGTCGGATGACACGTCAAGCGACGAAGACGACCGCTGATCTGGTCTGGCTGCAATGAGACGGGCCCTGACCGCAGGGTCGGGGCCTTTTTCATGGGCGCGTCAAGCAATGGCCAAGACGCCAAGCAACAGCACAACCTCTTCGAACCGGGTCGAGAGAAGCAGGATAAGAAGGATTGTCAAACCCATCAGCAGGCAAAGCCGCCAGTGTGCCGAAGGTTTACGATTGCGCGGGATGTCAAATATCGGGTCCATGACAGCGGTTTACCGGGCAAGCGCCGCCGAATTGTGGCAAAACGCCTTCCAATCCCGGAACAGCCCGTTTCGAAAACGGAAACCGCCACCTGCCGCCTTTCCCTTCGCGTCCGCTTGCGCTAATCCCGAAATCAACGCTTTTTAAGGGGCCGCATGATGAAGTTCACCCTGTCCTGGCTGAAGGATCACCTTGATACCGAGGCGAGCCTTGATGACATTCTCTATGCGCTGACCGACCTTGGCCTTGAGGTTGAAGAGGTCGTGGATCGTGGCGCAAAGCTGGCCCCCTTCAGCATCGCCAAGATTCTGGACGCCCAGCAGCACCCCGATGCCGACAAACTGCGCGTCTGTCGCGTTCTGACCGACGAAGGCGAACGCCAGATCGTCTGCGGTGCCCCCAATGCGCGGGCCGGAATCACCGTGGTCCTGTGCAAGCCGGGCACCTATGTGCCGGGGATCGACGTGACCATTTCCGTGGGCAAGATTCGCGGCGTTGAAAGCCATGGGATGATGGCCTCGGAACGCGAGTTGGAACTGTCCGACGAACATAACGGCATCATCGAACTCCCTTCGGGTGAGGTTGGACAGCGTTTCTCTGACTGGCTGGCCGTGAACCGGCCCGAGGTGGTGGATGCGATGATCCACATCAAGATCACCCCAAACCGCCCAGATGCGCTGGGTGTGCGTGGCATCGCGCGCGACTTGGCCGCGCGGGGGCTTGGCACGTTGAAGCCGATGGCGGTGCCGTCGATCGCCGGCGCTTTCGCCAGCCCGGTCCGTGTGGAAATTGTGCCTGACCTCAAGGCCAAGGGTTGCCCCCTGTTCGCCGGGCGCGTGATCCGGGGCGTGACGAACGGCCCCTCGCCCGCTTGGATGCAAGCACGGCTGACGGCCATCGGCCTGCGCCCGATTTCCGCGCTGGTCGATATCACCAACTACTTCACCTATGGCCTGAACCGCCCGCTGCACGTCTTTGACGCCGACAAGGTGGCAGGCGGCGTGCTGCGCATCCATGCCGCTGCGGGTGGGGAAGAATTCCTTGGGCTGGACGGCAAGACCTACAGGCTGAAGCCCGGCATGATGGCCATCTCTGACGATGCCGGGGTGGAATCCCTGGCCGGGATCATGGGCGGTGAGGTGTCGGGATGCTCTGACGCCACCGTGAATGTGTTCCTTGAATCGGCCTATTGGGATCCGATCACCATCGCCAGCACCGGGCGCGCGCTGAAAATCAACACCGATGCGCGCTATCGGTTTGAACGCGGCGTGGACCCGGCCTTTACCCTGCCGGGGTTGGACCTTGCGACCGCGATGATCCTTGATCTGTGCGGCGGCGAGGCATCGGATATCGCGCAGGATGGCGCTGTGCCGGACGTGTCACGCGCGTACCGTCTGGACCCCGCCCGCGTGATTTCGCTGGTCGGGATGGACATCCCCGAGGCCGAGCAACGCCGCACGCTTGAGGCTTTGGGCTTCACCCTGAACGGCGACATGGCCACCCCGCCGACATGGCGCCCCGATGTGCTGGGTGAGGCGGACTTGGTCGAAGAAGTTGCCCGCATCGCCAGTTTGACCAAATTGGAAGGCAAGCCGCTGCGCCGCACACAGGATGGCGTGCCGCGCCCGATCCTGACGCCCGCGCAAAGCCGCGAGAAATCCGCCCGCCGCACGCTTGCGGCCTTGGGCTACAACGAATGCGTCACCTACAGCTTCATCGACCATGAATCAGCAAACCTGTTCGGCGGTGGCGCGGATGCCGTGCGGGTGGACAACCCGATCTCGTCCGAGATGACGCATCTGCGCCCTGACCTGCTGCCCGGCCTGCTGCGCGCCGCGGCCCGCAATCAGGCACGCGGATTTGCCGATCTGGCGCTGTGCGAAATCGGCCCTGCGTTCCACGGCGGCGAACCCGGTGAGCAGCATTTGCAAGCCGCTGGTCTGCTGGTCGGCCATACCGCGCCGCGCGATCCCTTTGCCTCGCGCCGTCCGGTGGATGTGTTTGACGCCAAAGCGGATGCCGAGGCGGTTCTTGCGGCCCTTGGTGCGCCTGCCCGTGTGCAGGTGACGCGGAAGGTGGCGGCGTGGTGGCATCCGGGCCGGTCTGGCGTGATCGGTCTGGGGCCGAATATGCTGGCCACCTTTGGCGAAGTGCATCCCCGCGTGTTGGCGGCGATGGGGGTCAAGGGGCCAGCGGTTGCCTTCACCATCCTGCCCGCCAATGTGCCACTGCCCAAGACCAGGACCGCCATCCGTCCGGCGCTGGTCATCAGCGATTTGCAAGCGGTGGACCGCGATTTCGCCTTTGTCGTCGACAGCGGGATTGAGGCGCTGGTGGCCGTCAACGCCGCCCAAGGTGCCGACAAGGCGCTGATTGAATCGGTGCGCGTGTTTGACCAGTTCACCGGCGACAAGGCCGAGGCTCAGATGGGACCGGGCAAGAAATCCATCGCCTTGACCGTGCGCCTGCAACCCACCGACAAGACCCTGACCGACAAGGATATCGAGGCCGTGTCGACCAAGATCATCGAAAAGGTCACCAAGGCCACCGGCGGCACGCTGCGCGGCTGACAACGATCGACGGCCAGATCGCCGCCCCGGATCGTCGCGGGCGGCGTTTTGCTACGTAACGTTATGCTTTTGCAGACCGCCCCGCCCCGCTTAGCCTGCGGTGACAGCGGGGGGCGGCTATGCAGTTTGATTATGTCATCGTGGGCGGCGGGTCTGCGGGGTCCGTTCTGGCGGCACGGCTGACCGAAGACCCCGGCACCACCGTCTGCCTGATTGAATCCGGCGGGGCCGGGCGGTCCTTCCTGATCCGCACGCCTGCCATGGTGGCGGCCATCGTCTCGGGTCGGCCCAAAATCCACAACTGGGCCTTTCGCACGGAACCGCAAAAGCACCTGAACAACCGCCTCTGCTATCAACCGCGCGGGCGGGCTTTGGGCGGATCATCGGCGATCAACGCCATGCTCTATGTGCGCGGGCATCCTGACGATTATGACGAATGGGCCGATCTGGGGGCCGATGGTTGGGATTGGGCGTCGGTGCGGCCTTGGTTCTTGGGGGCCGAGAACCACGAAGGGGACGCGTCGGATCATCACGGCGGGGCAGGGCCGTTGCAGGTGCGCCGTCAGCCGTCGCCCCAACCCGCCACCCGCGCCTTTGTGCAGGCGGCAGGTCTGGTACAAATCCCTGAGAACGCGGATTTCAACGGTCCCAGCCAGAACGGCGCGGGGCTGTTTGACGTCACGCAGTTTCATTCCGGCCCCCTGCGCGGGCAGCGGTGTTCGGCGGCGGCGGCCTATCTGCATCCGGTGATGGCGCGGGCCAACCTGACGGTAATGACCGGGGCTATGGCGGAACGGATCGTGCTGAACGGTGGCCGCGCGACCGGTGTCACCCTGCGCCAAGGCCGTCGCCGCCTGACCGTGACCGCGCGACAAGAGGTGATCCTGTCCGCCGGGGCCTTCGGCTCGCCGCAACTGTTGATGCTGTCCGGCATCGGGCCAGAGGATGAACTGCGCGCCCATGGCATCCCGGTTGCCCATGCGTTGGATGGGGTGGGGCGGAACCTGCAAGACCATCTGGATCACACGATCCTTTACACATCGCCGCGTCCTGATGTGGTGGGGTTCAATCCCGGCGGTCTGATGCGGCTGGCCAAGGCGTGGAAGCCCTACAGCGCCAACGGCACCGGCCTTTTGACCACGCCGGGGGCCGAGGGCTGTGCCTTCTTCACCTCGCGCCCCGGTCTGTCGCGCCCCGATCTTCAAGCGCATTTTGTCGTGGCGATTGTCGATAACCACATGCGCCACATGCATTTGGCGGATGGCTGGTCGCTGCATGTCTGCGTGTTGCGTCCCGAAAGCCGGGGGCACGTCGGGCTATACGATGCCAACCCCGCAAGCCCGCCGCGGATTGACCCGAACTTCCTGTCCGATCCGCGCGACCTTGCAGCGTTGACCGCAGGCGTTCGCCAGATGGAGGCGCTGGCGGCCACCCCGCCGCTGGCCCCTTGGCGCGGCAAGCGGCTTTATCCCCATGACGGCAGTGATGCGGGGATCGCGGCGGATATTCGCGCCCGCGCCGATACGATCTATCACCCTGTGGGCACCTGCCGGATGGGAAGCGATGCTGACGCGGTGGTTGATCCACAGTGCCGGGTCAAGGGTGTGCAGGGCCTGCGGGTAATTGATGCCTCGATCATGCCGCGTCTGATTGGTGGCAACACCAATGCGCCCACCATCATGATCGCAGAAAAAATGGCCGCTGCCCTGCGGCACGGGCATTAAACGCCCGTTTGGCGTCAGGCATGCGTCCCAGACACAACCGCTAGGGCGAAAAGGCCACAGGTGGCCACCCCAACCCACCGCGCGCACAGGCTTTTTCTGGACCCCGCCGCCATCCTTGGTTATCGTCTGTCCAAACGGGGCGATATAGACCCCGGCATGAGGCATGAATGCAGTTCCCAGAGCGGTTTTCGAACCTGCCTGATTATGCGTTTCCGCGTCTGCGGAAGCTTCTGGACGCGCATGCGCCCGGCGGTGATCCCATTGCCATGACCATCGGTGAACCGCGCCACCCCATGCCGCCGTTTGTGGCCGAGGTGATGGCGGAAAATATCAACGGTTTCGCCGTCTATCCCGCCAATGACGGCACGCCGGAACTGCTGACGGCAATTTCGGGCTGGCTGAACCGCCGCTATGGCGTCGATGTGGTGCAAGACCGGATCATGGTGCTGAACGGCACGCGCGAAGGGTTGTTCAACGCCGCCGTGGCGCTGTGTCCCGAGGCGAAAGCGGGCCAGAAACCCGTGATCCTGATGCCGAACCCGTTCTATCAGGTCTATGCCGTCGCCGCCTTGGCGATGGGGGCCGAACCTGTCTATGTGCCCGCCACGGCGCAAACCAATTTCCTGCCCGATTACGAAAGCCTGCCGTCCGAGGTTCTGGATCGCGCAGTGATCGCTTACCTTTGCTCACCCGCCAATCCGCAGGGGTCCATCGCGTCGCGCGACTATTGGGCAGGGTTGATGCGGCTTGCGGAAAAGCATGATTTCCGCATCTTCGCCGATGAATGCTATTCCGAGATTTGGCGCACCGCCCCACCGCCCGGCGCGCTTGAGGTGGCCCAGACCATCGGGCTGGACCCGGAACGGCTGTGCGTGTTCCATTCGCTGTCCAAGCGGTCCAACTTGCCCGGCCTGCGGTCGGGCTTCGTGGCAGGCGGCGTCGACTCCATCGCGCAAATCCGCAAGCTGCGGTCCTTTGCCGGGGCACCGCTGCCCCTGCCCATCCAGCGCGTCAGCGAACGCGCTTGGGCGGATGAGGCGCATGTGCAGGAAAACCTTGCGCTCTATCAGGAAAAGTTCCGCATCGCGGCTGATGTCTTTTCCGGCGTGCAGGGGTTCCAGAATCCCGAAGGCGGATTTTTCCTGTGGCTGCCCGTTGAAGATGGCGAGGCGGCGGCGTTGAAATTATGGCGCGAGACAGGGGTGCGGGTGCTGCCGGGTGCCTACCTGTCGCGCGATGCCGGGGGCGACAATCCCGGCAAAGGGTATATCCGGGTGGCGCTTGTCGCACCCAAAGAAGAAATGCAGCGCGGGCTGACCAAGCTCCGCGACTGTCTCTATCAGTGAGGCAATAGCATGGCATCCTATCAGGCACGGCAGCGTGACCCCCTTCTGGATCAGAATATGCAAGCCATGCTCGAACGGCGCGGACGAGAGCTTGTCGGCTTGGTGTTGATCGCCATCGCGCTGGCCTTTGTCGCGATGCTGTGGACCTACTCCCCCGATGATCCGGGCTGGATGGTCGCCACCGAAGAACCCGCCCGCAATGCGTTTGGCCGGTTTGGCGCAGCGGTGTCGTCGACACTGTTCATCATCGCCGGGGCCGGGTCTTGGGGAATTCCGCTGGTGCTGGGCGTCTGGGGCCTGCGCTACGTGACCCATCGCGGGGCAGACCGCGTGCTGTCGCGCATGGTCTTTGCCGTGATCGCCGTGGCAATGCTGTCGGTGTTCTTTGCCACGCTGACGCCTGCAACCGCATCGGGGGCCGAACCCGGTTGGGGCGGGCTGTTTGGCGATACCGTGCTGGGCACCATTGTCGGTGTCGTGCCGGGAAGCCCCGGTTTCGGCCTGCGGCTTGCCTCAATTCTGGTGGGTGCGGGATCGCTGGTGATGCTATTCTTCGTCACCGGCTTCGACATGGCCGAGCTGCGCCAGATCGCGCGACGGCTGATGATGGGTTCGGTGATGTCCTACAGCGCCGCGCTGAACGTCGCGGGCAGCGGGGCCGGTCGCGCCGCGCAGGCGTTGCAAGACCGCCAGCGCGCCCGGCGCGAAATGGCCGCCAACCAGCGCAGCGCCGCCACCCGCCATGGCGATGTGCAACCGGGCTTTGGCGCGGATGAGGCGATGCCCCAGCCCCGTGGCCAAAGTGCCGTGGTGCGCCGTGCCGTGGCGGACCGTCTGGCCGCTGACCGTGACGCGGTTGTTGAAGAGTTCCCCGCAGCCCCTGCCGCCTCCGGCTTTGGCCGTCCGACCGCCCTGCGCGCCGATCCGCGCTATGCCGAACCACTTGCCGAAGCGCCGCACTACGCCCCGCCCCGTGAAAAAACGGGTCTTTTGTCGCGCATGCCGTCCTTGATGCGCCGCGCACCAGAGCCTGAGTGGGTGGAAAACGAAGACCCCTATCTTGAAGATGAAGATGGCCAGCCCGGCTATGATCCTGACCGGATCAAGGCCCGGATCAGCGATGTGATCCGCTCGCGCAGCCGTGCGCCGCAAGGCCCGGCCAGCGCCGTGACCGCCGCCGTGATGCGCCGCGAACCGACGCTGCACCGTCCGAACCGCCCGGTCACTCTGGTGGCAGATACAGCGCGCCGTCCCACAGGTGGCCTGCCCGCTGAGCCGCCCGTCATGGCCCCCACTTCAGCACCCAGCGCGGCAAGCGTCCCGCCCATTGCGCCGCGCCTGCCTGCCGTGCCGCCGAACATCTTTGCCCCGACCGACCGTGACCCCGCCGATGTGGCAGACGAATGGCCCGACGAAGTCTATGGCGACAGCGTCCCCAATCAAGCCGACCCTGATGGCTATGATCAGGACTGGGCCTCGGATGCCGATCTGGAACCGGATTACGATCCCACCCCGGTGTCCGTGGCACCGCGGCTTGGCCCTGCCTTGGGCGCTCGATCCCCAACCCATGCGCCACTGATCGCCCCGACCGTTGACCGTCGCGCCGTGGTGCAGCATCCGGTGAAAAAGCCTGTCGCCCCTTCGCGCCAGGCCATTGCCGAAACGCAACCCCGCCTGCGCTTTGATGAACAGGCGCAGACCGAATATGAACTCCCGCCGCTGGGTCTGTTGGCGGCACCGTCGACCGTGCAGCGCTACACCCTGTCGGATGAGGCTTTGGAAGAAAACGCACGGATGCTGGAATCCGTGCTGGATGATTACGGTGTGAAGGGTGAGATCGTTTCGGTCCGCCCCGGCCCGGTCGTCACCATGTACGAACTGGAACCCGCGCCCGGATTGAAAGCCAGCCGCGTGATCGGTCTGGCAGATGACATCGCGCGCTCGATGTCGGCCCTGTCTGCGCGTGTGTCCACCGTGCCGGGGCGCACCGTGATCGGGATCGAACTGCCGAATGCCACCCGTGAAAAGGTGGTGCTGCGCGAGATCCTGTCCGCCCGCGACTTTGGCGACAGCCAGATGCGCCTGCCCTTGGCCTTGGGCAAGGACATCGGCGGCGAACCGGTCGTGGCGAACCTTGCCAAGATGCCCCATCTGCTGATCGCCGGGACCACGGGGTCGGGCAAGTCGGTGGCGATCAACACCATGATCCTGTCGCTGCTTTACAAGCTGACGCCCGAAGAATGCCGCCTGATCATGATCGACCCCAAGATGCTGGAGCTTTCCGTCTATGACGGCATCCCGCATCTTCTGTCCCCCGTCGTGACGGACCCGAAAAAGGCCGTCGTCGCCCTGAAATGGGTGGTGGGCGAGATGGAAGAACGCTACCGCAAGATGTCCAAGATGGGCGTCCGCAACATCGAAGGCTTCAGCGAGATGTTCAAGCGCACCATCCAAACGGGCTTTGACGAAGACACGGGTGAACCTGTGTTTGAAACCGAAGAATTCGCCCCCGTCTCCTTGCCCTATATCGTTGTAATCGTGGACGAAATGGCCGACCTGATGATGGTCGCAGGCAAGGAAATCGAGGCCTGCATCCAGCGTCTGGCCCAGATGGCCCGCGCATCGGGCATCCACCTGATCATGGCGACTCAGCGCCCGTCCGTGGACGTCATCACCGGCACGATCAAGGCCAACTTCCCAACCCGGAT
>NKIT01000145.1 GCA_002256185.1 Rhodobacteraceae bacterium PARR1
TGCCGCTGTGGGCTTGGCCGCCGCGCGGGAGCTGGGCGGCGATCCGGGCGATGCGATTGCGGTGATCGGCGATGGCTCCATGTCGGCTGGCATGGCGTTCGAGGCGATGAACAACGCAGGCCATCTGAAAAAGCGCCTCTTTGTCATCCTGAACGACAATGAAATGTCCATCGCCCCGCCCGTGGGGGCGCTGTCGTCGTATCTGTCGCGCCTTTATGCCGAAGCCCCGTTCCAAGACCTGAAACAGGCGGCCAAAGGCGCGGTCAGCCTGCTGCCCGGCCCGTTTCAGGAAGGCGCGCGGCGGGCCAAGGAAATGCTGAAAGGCATGGCCGTGGGCGGGACATTGTTCGAAGAGTTGGGCTTCAGCTACGTCGGCCCCATCGACGGCCATGATCTGGACCAACTCCTCCCCGTGCTGCGCACCGCCAAGGCGCGGGCGACCGGGCCGATCCTGATCCATGTGCTGACCAAAAAGGGCAAAGGCTACGCCCCCGCCGAAGCCGCCGCCGACAAGGGGCACGCCACGGGCAAGTTTGACGTCCTCACCGGCGTGCAGGCCAAGGCGAAATCCAACGCCCCCAGCTATACCAAGGTCTTCGCCCAAAGCCTGATCGCCGAGGCTGAGGTTGACCCCCGCATCGTTGCCGTGACCGCCGCCATGCCCGATGGCACGGGGTTGAACCTGTTTGCCGACCGCTTCCCCAAGCGCTGCTTTGACGTGGGCATCGCTGAACAACACGCCGTGACCTTTGCCGCTGGGCTGGCCGCCGGGGGAATGCGCCCCTTTTGCGCGATCTATTCGACCTTCCTGCAACGCGGCTATGATCAGGTGGTGCATGATGTGGCGATCCAACGCCTGCCCGTCCGCTTTGCCATCGACCGCGCGGGGTTGGTGGGCGCGGATGGTGCGACACATGCCGGATCGTTTGATGTGGCCTTCCTTGCCAACCTGCCCGGCATCGTCGTCATGGCCGCCGCGGATGAGGCGGAACTGATGCACATGGTCGCCACCGCTGTCGCCCATGACGATGGCCCCATCGCCTTTCGCTTTCCGCGTGGCGATGGTGTGGGATGCGAAATGCCAGCGCGCGGGCAAATCCTGCAAATCGGCAAAGGCCGCGTGATCCGCGAAGGGTCGCGTGTGGCGATCCTGTCCTTTGGCACCCGTTTGTCAGAGGTTCTGAAGGCTGCCGAAGCCCTCGCCGGACGCGGCCTGACCCCCACCGTCATTGACGCGCGCTTTGCCAAACCCCTTGACCGCGACCTGATCCTGAACGCCGCCCGCCACCATGAGGCGCTGATTACCGTGGAAGAGGGCGCCGTGGGTGGCTTTGGCAGCCATGTCGCGCAACTGCTGGCCGATGAGGGCGTCTTTGACCACGGGTTGAAATTCCGCAGCATGGTCCTGCCCGATATCTTCATTGATCAGGCCAGCCCGGAAAAGATGTATCAGGTCGCCGGCATGGACGCCGCGCAGATTGAGGCGAAGGTTCTGGAAACCCTGAACGTTGCCGTGGTGGGGCGGCGGGCGTAACCCGCCACCCCTGCGCTTATTTCTGCGCCAGACGGTTTTCGATGGCCTCAAGCCGCGCGATGATCTTTTTGAAGTGATCTTCTTCGGCAGCCTTCGTATCCGCCTCTGCGGCGGCTTGCATCGAGTTGACGATCAGACCGACCAGCAGGTTTACCACGGCAAAGGTGGTGATCAGGATGAAGGGCAGGAAGAACGCCCAAGCGTAGGGATGCACCTCCATCACCGGGCGGACGACATCCCCGGCCCAGCCTTCCAGCGTCATGACCTGAAACAGCGTCAGCGCCGAAGCGGTCAGGTTGCCGAACTTTTCCGGGAAATCCGGCCCGTAAAGCTGCGTCGCCATCACGGCGGCCACATAGAAGATCATCGCCATCAGCAGGAACACCGACCCCATCCCCGGCAGCGCGGTGATGAAACCTTCGACCACACGCCGCAGGCTGGGCGCAACGGAAATGACCCGCATCACCCGCAGCACGCGCAACGCCCGCAGGACTGACAGCCCGTGCGCAGCGGGGACCAGTGCAATACCGATGATGATCAGATCAAACACGTTCCATCCGGACCGAAAGAACCGCAACCCATGCGCGTAAAGCTTGACCACCAATTCGATGACAAAGATGATCAGGCAAAGTTGATCCAGAAGATCAATCAACCCCCCCGCCTGCGCCATCAGCGTCGGAGAGGTTTCCATCCCCATCAGGGCGGCGTTGAAGATGATGATGGCAAGGATGATGGTGCTGAAGGTCCGGCCTTCCAGCAGTGCGGCAAGTTTTTCACGGGACAACATGGGATTCCGGCCATAAAGGAACATTGGCGCGGTTCTACGCAGAAGATGGGGAAAATCAACGCGCCGCTGCCTTAAAATCGGCGAAAGGATGTATTTTCAACCCCTGCTTTCAGCCGATTGCCCGCCATCGCCCCAGACCTGTCAGGCAGACCACTGGCGCAGACCTGTGCCGCAGACCCATCCATGCAGGCGCAAGCAGGGGCGCAGCAAAGAAAAAGGCCGCCCCAACGGGACGGCCCAAACGTTTTACCGTGATCCGGGGATCAGGCGTTGACGCTGTCTTTCAGCGCCTTGGCGATCGAGAACTTGACCTGCTTGTCAGCGGCCTTGGTCACGGTTTCGCCGGTTGCCGGGTTGCGGACCTGACGCTCGGGACGGGCGCGGCAAACGACTTTGCCCAGACCCGGCAGCGTAACGGCGCCACCAGCGGCCACTTCACGGGCCACAACAGCGGCAATCGCGTCCAGCGCGGCACCAGCCACCTTTTTGTCCGAACCCATCTGTTCGGCCAAGGCGGCGACGAGTTGGGTCTTGGTCATCGGTTTCGACATGGGATGTCCCTTCTTCTGATGGCCGGTCAGGCGAGCGACCGTTCAATTTTTGTCTGGCATCCGCTAAAATAGGTTTTTGCGAACAAATCAAGCCCTTTTGCCCCAAACATGCCAGATTGAGCCGACCCTGACCTAAAGAAAGGCCGTCTCTTCGAAGCTGCGCAGTTTGCGGCTGTGGATGCGCTCCAGCGGGGTGTCGCGCAGCCGTTCCATCGCGCGGATGCCAATCTGAAGATGCCGTGCCACCTGCGTCTTGTAGAACTCGGATGCCATTCCGGGAAGTTTCAACTCTCCATGCAGCGGTTTATCCGACACGCACAGAAGTGTTCCGTAAGGCACGCGGAAGCGAAAGCCGTTGGCCGCGATGGTCGCCGATTCCATGTCCAGCGCGATGGCGCGGCTTTGCGACAGGCGCTGCACGGGGCCGGAGTGATCCCGCAACTCCCAGTTGCGATTGTCGATTGTGGCGACGGTGCCCGTGCGCATGATGCGCTTCAGCTCATAGCCTTCAAGCTGGGTCACCTCTTCCACGGCGTCTTCCAGCGCAATCTGGATTTCCGCCAGCGCCGGGATTGGCACCCAGACCGGCAGATCGTCATCCAGCACGTGATCCTCACGCAGATAGGCATGGGCAAGGACGAAATCCCCCAGCGACTGCGAATTCCGCAGCCCCGCGCAATGGCCCACCATCAGCCAGGCATGCGGGCGAAGCACCGCGATATGGTCGGTGGCGGTCTTGGCGTTCGACGGGCCGACGCCGATGTTGACCAGCGTGATCCCCTGCCCATCGGCGCGTTTCAGGTGATAGGTTGGCATCTGTGGCATCTTGGTCACCGGGGTCAGCACACCATCGGGCGTGGTGAGGATCTGGTTCCCGGTGGCCACAAAGGCGGTGTAGCCGCTTGCAGGATCAGCCAGCACCTGCCGGGCATAGGATTCAAACTCTTCGACATAGAACTGGTAGTTGGTGAACAGCACGTGGTTCTGGAAATGCGACGGATCGGTCGCGGTGTAATGCGCCAGACGGGCAAGGCTGTAATCCACCCGCTGCGCCGTGAACGGGGCCAGCGGCATCGACCCATCGGGGTGAAAGCGGCGGGTGCCGTTGACGATGTCATCATTCGTGGTCGCCAGATCAGGCACGTCGAACACATCGCGCAGGCTGAACTCCAGCACGCCTTCCTGCGGCACCGAAACGCCGGGATTGCCTGCCAGAGCGAAATGCACCGGAATCGGCGTGGCCGATGGGCCGATGCTGACCGCAACCCCATGGTTCTGGATCAAAAGGCCGATCTGCTGCACCAGATATTGCCGAAACAGGTCGGGCCGCGTCACTGTCGTGGAATAGACCCCCGGCCCTGTCACATGGCCAAAGGACAGGCGAGAGTCGGTTTTGGCAAAAGTCACGGTGGACAGGCGGATTTCAGGATAAAACGCCCGGATCCGCGCTGCGGGCTTGCCGGAGCGGATCACCTCATTGAAATTGCGCGCCAGAAAGGTCGTCGCTTCAAGGTAAAGCGACTCGAGACGCGCGACGGCGGCGGCGGCATCGGTAAAGGTTTCGGTTTCGGGGTGGTCCGGCGTCAACACCGGCAGGTTCGGATCATCATGCATGTTCTTGTTTTTCTGTTCGCTCTGAATTTAATCAGCCACCTAACCAGAAACCCCGCCCCCGTGGCAAGTGAAGCCTTTGCGACGGGCTTGCCCCGGCGGCGGCGGCCCGCAATATTGGGCGCATGAAAACACTGCTTTCCATTGGCCATGGCTATTCCGCGCGGGCGCTGGCGCGTCTGTTGATCCCGCAAGGCTGGACCGTGATCGGCACCACCCGCAGCGCCGCGCGGGCCGAGGCGATCCGCGCTGCCGGGGTCGAACCGCTGCTGCTGCCCGGACCGCTGGCCCCGGCCTTGGCACGGGCAACGCATGTCCTGACCTCTGTCGCGCCGGATGCGGCGGGCGATCCCATCCTGCGCGACCACGCGGCAGAACTGGCGGCAGCGCGTCCGATTTGGGCAGGGTATCTTTCAACCACTGCCGTTTACGGCGATCATCAGGGCGGTTGGGTGGATGAGGACACACCCCTGACCCCCTCCACCGAACGCGGTGCCGCGCGAGTGCAGGCCGAAGGGGACTGGGCGGCCCTTGGCCTGCCGCTGCACATCTTCCGCCTTGCGGGCATCTACGGCCCCGGTCGCGGGCCTTTTGAGAAAGTGCGCGACGGATCGGCGCGGCGGATCATCAAACCCGGACAGGTGTTTTCCCGCATCCATGTGGACGACATCGCGCAGGTGGTGGCTGCCTCGATCACCCATCCGCATCCCGGCAGGGTCTATAACCTCTGCGACGACGACCCCGCCCCGCCCGAAGATGTGATCGGCCATGCGGCAGACCTACTGGGCCTGCCCCTGCCCCCGGCTGTGGCTTACGACCAAGCCGAGATGACCCCGATGGCCCGCAGTTTTTATGCTGAGTCAAAACGCGTGCGGAATGATCGGATCAAGTCGGAGTTGGGGGTGCGGTTGCTGTACCCGACGTATCGCGAGGGATTGGCAGGATTGCTGGCAGGTGGTGCAGGTTGATCTGTCGGCAGCGGGGGGTATTTGGGCCAAGATGAAGGGGCGAAGGTCAAGAACCGAGATAATCTTTTAGGGCCTGCGGTGGGTTCTGGAACAATTCGGCGGTGTTCTGCGGCGGGTGGGCGATGCCATCGGCGACAAGGATGGTCTGATCGGCAAACCGCTTTGCATCCGTCGGGTCATGCGTGACCATCAGGACTGTCGCCGCCGTCTCTGCGGCGACCTCGGACACGAGGTCCAGCATATCCGCCTTGAGCGCAGGGCCGAGGGCGGCGAAGGGTTCGTCCAGCAGCAGCATCGGCCTTGCACGCAGCAGCGCCCGCGCCAAGGCCGCGCGACCCTGTTGCCCGCCCGACAGTTGTGACGGCAAACGGGACCCGAGGCTGGCAAGGCCGACCCGTTCCAGCGCGCGGTCGATGGCCTTGTGCTGATCCGGGCTAAGCCGCAGGCGTGGCGAGAGACCAAGGCCAAGGTTCTGCGCCACGGTCAGATGCGGGAACAGGTTCTGGTCCTGAAACAGGATCGTCAGCGGGCGGTCACCGGGGGGCAACGCGGTCAGCTCCGCGCCCTGCCACAGGATGCGGCCTGCGGTGGGGGCCATGAAGCCCGCAATGGCGTTCAGCAACGTCGATTTCCCAGCCCCCGATGGCCCGATCACCGCCACGCGCGCGCCTTTTGGCACGGTCAGGTCCGCGCGCAGCGCAAAGCCCGGTTCGGTCAGGTGCAGATGATCAAGATGCAGCACGGCGTCCCCACAGATCAAACAGCGCGAACAGCGCGAAACTGGCAGCCACAAGGATCAGCGCGGCGGCGGCGGCAGCGTCCATGCGGTAAGCCCCCATCAGACGGTGGACGTACAGCGGCAAGGTCGCCCCGCTTTCGCCCGCAAACAGCGTGATCACCCCCAGATCGCCCATAGACAGCGCCGCCGCGATGCCTGCGCCAAAGCCCAAGGGGCGGGACAGGCGCGGCAGCACCAGCCAGCGCAACCGCGCCGCGCCAGTTAATGAAAGGCTATCCGCCAACCGCCCGAAATCCGCCTGCATCGCCTGCGCCTGCGGCAGCAACAGGCGATAGACGAAGGGCAGCGACAGTGTCGCGTTGACAAGGATGGTGACGGGCAGCGCCACATCCTCGGCCCTGACCCAAGGCCGCAGGATCAGGAACAGCCCCGTACCCAACACCAGCGCAGAGGCGGCGAGGGGCAGCATCGCCGCAACCTCCAAGAGCCGCGACCCACGCGCGGCGACAGCCAAGGCCAGCACCAAGGCGGCAGAGGTGGTCAGCAGCGTCGACGCCAGCGCCACGGCAACCGACCGCACCAGTGCCATGCCCAGACCGGGGGGCAGATCGGACAAGCCCCAAAGACCGCGCAGCAGAACCGACCCCAGCGGCACCAGCAGGAACGCCGCCGCCAGCGCGATGACCAACGCATCCGCACCGCGCCGCCATC
The DNA here is from genome assembly GCA_002256185.1 of Rhodobacteraceae bacterium PARR1. Taxonomy (GTDB): domain Bacteria; phylum Pseudomonadota; class Alphaproteobacteria; order Rhodobacterales; family Rhodobacteraceae; genus Paragemmobacter. The sequence goes on from NKIT01000145.1 coordinate 6,902, forward strand.
CCCCCGGCGCGGGGATCGACAAGCGCCGCCCCAAGCCTGCGCCAAAGCCCGGCGCTTGCAGCGCCCGCCAGCCCAAACCCACCGCCCCGGCGCAAAGCACGAATTGCAGCGCCGACAGCGCCGCCGCGCGGGCAGGGTCAAAGTCAAAGCGCAGCGCCTGATAGATCGCCAGTTCCACCGTCGTCGCCCCCGGCCCACCGCCCAAGGTCAGCGCCACGGCGAAAGACGTGAGGCAAATCACGAACACAGCCACCGCCGCGCCCGGCAGGGTGGCGCGCAGCATTGGCAGTTCGAGATGCCGCATCACCGCGCCCGGCCCCATAGACAGGCTTTGCGCCAGACGGAACCGCTCTGCCGGGATGGCCTGCCAGCCTTGCAGGATCATCCGCGTCGCCAAGGGCAGGTTCAGGAACACATGCGCCAGCACCACGCCATGCAGCCCGTAGATCGACAGGCGCGGTAAACCCATCAGGGCGAGAAGATCGTTGAAAAGCCCTGACCGCCCGAAGACCGCCAGCAAGCCAAGCACCGCCACGATCACCGGCAAAAGGAAGGGTGCCCCCATCAGCGTCACCAACAGCCCCCGCCCGACAAACCGCCGCCGCGCCAAGGCCCGCGCCACCGGCACCGCCAAAGCACAAGACAGCGCCGCGGACAGCGCCGCTTGCAGGACGGTGAACCGCAGCGCCGCCCAATCGGCGGGGGACAGCGCGAATGACCCCGCTTGCAGGGCGACAGCGAAAGCCGTGCCCAGCGTCACCACCCCAAGCGCGGCGGCAATCGCCACCGCGCCCAAGGTGGGCCTTACTTGGCCAGCGCGGCTTGCCATTCGGCCAGCGCAGCATCGCGTGCAGCAGCGGCGTCAGCCGCCGACAACAGCAGCGATTTTTCAGGCTTGATCAGGGTGCTGAACCCATCAGGCACCGCCGCCGCCGTGGCGGGATACATCCAGTTCGTCGTCGGGATCACCGATTGGAACGCATCCGACCCGATGAAGGCGAGGAACTTATCCGCCAGTTCCGGCTGATCGGTCGCTGCCAGCTTCCCGGCCACCTCAACCTGCAAATAATGCCCTTCGGTGAACGCCGCAGCCGCCTTGCTGTCATCGCTTTCGGCGATCAGGTGATAGGCGGGGGATGTGGTATAGGACAGGACCATATCCGCCTCACCCTCAAGGAACAGGCCATACGCCTCGGACCAACCGGGCGTTACGGTCACGATATTGTCGGCCAGACCCTTCCAGATCTCCGCCGCCTTGTCGCCGTATGCCGCCTTCACCCACATCAACAGCCCCAGACCGGGGGTGCTGGACCGGGGGTCCTGGATCACGATCTTCACATCCGATGCGGCGAGGTCTTCAAACGACGCAGGCACCGTGGTCAGCTTGGTCTTGTCATAGACAAAGGCGAACCAGCCCCAGTCAAAGGGCACGAAATTCGGGTCGTCAAAGGCCACGGGCAGCGTATTGGCCCAGGTCTGGCCATGCGGCGCAAACAGACCCGTGGCGCTGGCGGCGGCGGTCAGGTTGGTGTCCAGCCCCAGCACAACATCCGCTTCGGATGCCGCACCCTCCATCTGGATACGGCTCAGAAGCGCCGCGCCATCGCCTGCGGTCACGAATTGCAGGTCACAGGCGCAACCCGCCTCGAACGCCTTTTCGACCGCCGGGCCGGGGCCCCATTCGGTGGCAAAGCTGTCATAGGTCAGGACTTTCAAGACGGGGGTTTGCGCGCTTGCCATCGTGGCAAGGGCGGTCACTCCCGCAGCAAGGCCCGCACCAAGGAATGCAATCTTCATCAGTTCCTCCATGTGCGACGGTATAGGTCGGGCAGGAGGATTCCATGCACCTTCCCTCCGCCGGTATGATCCGGTTCAGGTTCAACGGGTCCGCTTTCGCATCTCAGCCTGTGAACAGGCACCCCGAGGTAAGGTGGAACATAAACCGCCGCGCGGCGGGTGCAAGGGGGGTATG
>NKIT01000146.1 GCA_002256185.1 Rhodobacteraceae bacterium PARR1
ACGGCGCTTTCGCAACCTGCTTGAGGTGACAGGTCTTGCCCGCGAACTGGCGATGTCAGGGGCAGAGGCTGCGACATGGGAAGACCTCACCCGTGTGCACCCCGAAAGCTATCTGGCCGCGTTCAAATCGCTGTCGGACAAAGGCGGCGGTGAACTGGGCCCCCGCGCACCGTTTGGCGCGGGCGGGTTCGAGATTGCGGCGCTGTCGGCGGGCTTGGTGAAGGCGGCACTTTTGGACGTGATGGCGGGGCGGGTGGCCAATGCCTATGCCCTGTCCCGCCCTCCGGGGCATCATTGCCTGCCCGATCTGCCCAACGGCTTTTGCATGCTGGCCAATATCGCCATCGCCATCCGCGCGGCACAGGCGGCGGGTCTGGGGCGGCGCTTTGTGGTGATTGACTGGGACGTGCATCACGGCAACGGGACCGAGGCGATCTTTTACGAAGACCCCGAGGTGCTGACCATCTCTCTCCACCAAGACCGCAACTATCCGATGAACACGGGATTTGTCGCGGACCGGGGCACGGGGGCGGGCTTGGGCGCGAATATCAACATCCCCCTGCCGCCAGGCACCGGGCATGTCGGTTATCTGGAGGCGTTCCAGCGCTTGGTTCTGCCCGCCGTTCACGCGCACAAACCGGATGCGATCATCGTCGCCTGCGGGTTTGACGCGGCGGCGGTGGACCCGCTTGGCCGCATGCTGGCCACCGCCGACACCTTCCGCGCGATGGCGCGGCTGACGTTGGACGCGGCACGCGATCTTTGCGGCGGGCGGGTGATGATGGCGCATGAAGGCGGCTATTCCGAGGTTTACGTCCCCTTCTGCGGCCATGCCGTGCTAGAGGAGATGTCGGGAACCGCGGTCCGCATCGCCGATCCGATGGCCGACACCCTGCGCCAGCGCCAGCCCGACGCCCGGTTTGACGCCTTTGTGAGCGATTGGATCGACGGATTGGCCGACAGTCTGCGTGAAACCGGCGGGGACTGAGACAGGGGCCTTGATCCCTTGGCCGAACAGGGCCAAGTCGGCCCCTGAACCAGATCGTCCCGCGAAACGGAGTATGTGATGCCAGAGAAAAACCCCGCCGTGCTGGACTATCTGTCCCACCGCCTGTCCCATCCCGCAAAGGTCATGACCGGCCCCGCGCCCACGCGGGCGGAGCTTGAACCGATCCTGACCGCCGCGCTGCGTGTGCCCGATCATGGCAAGCTAGAACCGTGGCGTCTGGTGGTGGTGGAGCGTGCCGCGATGACCCGTCTGGCCAATCTGGCCGAGGCGCGGGCGCGCGAGATGGGCGGTGACGCGGAAAAGATCGACAAGGGGCGCGGCCAGTTCGACCGGGGGCATCTGGCGGTGGTCGTCATCGCCTCGCCCAAACCGTCCGAGAAAATCCCGGCGGTGGAACAGCTTTTGTCTGCCGGGGCGCTGTGCATGAACATCCTGCATGCGGCAACGGCGGCGGGCTGGGGCGCGAATTGGCTGACAGGTTGGGTCAGCCATGACGCCGACTTCATCGCCCGCGCCTTTGGCTGCACGCCGGGGGAAACCGTGGCCGGGATCATCCACATCGCCACGCCGGTGTCCGCGATGCCCGACCGCCCGCGCCCCGATCTGGCGCGCGTTGTCCGCTACGCGGGGGCGTGACGGTGGGGGTGATCTGGGCCGCCTTCACCCGTGCCTTGGGCCAATGGCACGACCCGCGCTTTCGCCGGATCGTGTTGCTTGGCGTCGGGCTGACATTGGGGCTTTTGATCGCCCTGACCATCCTGCTGCTGTGGGCGGTGCAAGCACTGACGCCCGACAACGTCACCCTGCCCTTCGGTGCCGAATTCTGGGGCGTGCATGAACTGCTGTCCGTTGGCTCCGTCCTGCTGATGCTGGGGCTGTCGGTGTTCCTGATGGTCCCCGTCGCCTCGGCCTTTTCCGGGCTGTTCCTTGAAGGCGTCGTCGATGCGGTCGAGGATCGCTCCTACCCCACCCTGCCGCCCGCCCGCCATTTGTCGCTGGCCGACGGGATGCTCGCCTCGGTCAATTTTCTTGGGCTGATGGTGATCGTCAATCTGGGCGCGCTGCTGGTCTGGCCCTTTGTCGGGCCGTTCATCCCGCTGTTGTTCTGGGCGGTGAATGGCTGGCTTCTGGGGCAGGAATACTTCACCCTCGTCGCACAGCGCCGCATGTCACGGATCGAGGCAAAGCGCCTGCGCCGGGTGCATCGCGGCACGATCTGGCTGGCCGGTATCCTGATGGCGGCCCCGCTCAGCGTGCCGGGCTTGAACCTGCTGATCCCGGTCTTTGGCGTCGCGACCTTTACCCACCTGTTCCACGTGCTGAACACGCGACCTGCGACTTAGGGCGCGGCAGGGGCGTCCATCACGCCGCGAAAGTCGATGTCGCGAATGGTGATCACGCCCGACAGGATCACGGCGCACATCACCGCCCAGACGCCAAAGGCGATGTAGGTGGTGATCTTGGCCTTGCGCGCCACGACATGGCCTGCGGGGGCACCCGATGGCGTGCCGGGCACGACCTCTCCTACGTCGCCCTGACTGACGAAACGCACAGGCAGGACCATGAAGAACACGAGGAACCATGTGGTGGCGAAAAGAACGACTGCGCCGGTGATGCTCATGGTTCAGACCTGTTCCAGTTCGACAAGACAGCCGTTGAAATCCTTGGGATGCAGGAACAGCACGGGCTTGCCATGCGCGCCGATCTTCGGCTCCCCTGTGCCCAGCACCCGCGCGCCGCTGGCTTTCAGCTTGTCCCGCGCGGCGAGGATGTCTTCAACCTCATAGCAGATGTGGTGGATGCCGCCTGCGGGGTTTTTATCGAGAAACCCCCGGATAGGGGAGTTTTCGCCCAAGGGGTACAAGAGTTCGATCTTGGTGTTCGGCAGTTCGATGAACACCACCGTCACGCCGTGATCCGGTTCATCCTGCGGTGCGCCAACCTTTGCGCCCAGCGTGCCGCTGTATTGCGCAGCGGCGGCGGTCAGGTCCGGCACGGCGATTGCAACATGGTTCAGGCGTCCGATCATCCGATGTCCCCTTGGCGCGGCGTGCCGATCTTGGTGACCCGGTTATGGGCATCGCGGCCCGCACAGGCAAGGGGCAGCGGGCGGGGCGCAGGGTCGCAGGGGACTGCCGCCTTAAGCCATCCTTTACGCCTGTGGCCGCAGGATGGCGCGGCCCGATCTGTTTTGTCTTGTGAGAGGAGTTGCCCTTGCCATCCGATCCCACCCTTCCCGCCCATGTCGGCACTGATCCTATGGCGACCTGCTGCGCCGGAAAGACCATTCTGGTGGTCGAAGACAGCCGCCACGCATCCGACGCGCTGCGCCTCATGCTGCGCCACTTGGGCGCGCGGATGCGCCGGGCGGGAACTCTGGCCGAGGCGGGGCGACATCTGACGCTCTACCGTCCCGATGCTGTGGTGGTGGATCTGGGCCTGCCCGATGGGCCGGGGGAACGGCTGATCGCATCGCTTGCGCTGGACCCGCGCCGCCCGGCCCGCATCCTTGCGCTGTCGGCACTGCCCGAACGTGGCGCAGACGCGCTGGCCTGCGGTGCGGATGCCTTTGTGGAAAAGCCGGTGCCGGGCCTTCGGGCGCTGGCGGCGGCCTTGGTGCCGGATGTCGTGCTGCCCCGATCACTGGATGCACCGCTGGCCGCGCCGGACCGGCGGTCCCTGCGCGATGATCTGGAAACCGTCACGGCGCTGTTGCAGGACGATCCCGACCCCAACGCCTGCCGCTACGCATCGGAATTCCTGTCCGGACTGGCGCTGCAAACCGGCGACGGCCCTTTGGCCGCGATGGCGGCGCGCCTGTCGGATGGCGCGGATCCGGGGTTGCTGCTGCGCATGATCGCCGACCGCCGCGCCGCCCTGCCGATGCTTTAGCCGGTCAGATACCCGGATCGTCGCTGACCCGGACCAGATTGGTCAGATCGGACAGGCGTTCACGCTGGCGGCCTTGGGCATCGAAATTGGCCGGGTTCAGCCAAGCGGCATAAGCCTCGCGCAGGGCGGGCCAATCCTGATCGGTGATGGCGAACCAGGCGCTGTCCCGGTTGCGCCCCTTGAGGATCATATGCTGGCGGAAAATGCCCTCGAACGAGAACCCCAGCCGCTGCGCCGCACGGCGCGACGGCAGGTTCAGCGCGTTGCACTTCCATTCATAGCGGCGATAGCCGTTGGAAAACGCCCAGTCCATCATCAGATACATCGCCTCTGTCGCCGCGCGGCTGCGTTGCAAAGCGGGGGAAAAGCAGATGTGGCCGACCTCGATGCTGCCATGGTCCGGCGTGATGCGCAGGTAGGATGCCACGCCGACCGGATGCGCCGCGCCGAGTTCGGAAATCGCCCAGAACACCGGATCGCGGTTGGCGGTCGTTTCCTTCGCCCAGCGGTGATAGGCCGAGGCGGATGTGAAGGGGCCGTAAGGCATGTAATCCCACAGCCCGTCATGCCCTGCGAACTGCGCGAAAAGATGCGCCGCATGCTGATCGGCGTCCAGACGGTCCAGCCGGGCAAAACGGCCCTGCATCGGCGCAGTGTCCGGCCAAGGCGCGGGTGTCCAACCTGTCACCTCTGGCCCGATGTCCCGCCCTGTCCGCATGATCCGCCCCTTCTGTCCGACGCGCCCGTTATGCGGCGGCGCGGCGGGACTGTCCATTCAGAAGCGGAACCCTTCGGGATAGTGGTGCAGCCCGTCCAAATCCACCTTGCCAAAGCGCACACCCGCCGGACGACTCCCCAGTTGCAATTGGATAAGACCGTCTTGCTTGGACCCATGAAGGAACTCCCCGCCACAACGACAGGGGGCCAAAACAACGGGGGGCAAAAACGACGGGGGGCCGAAGCCCCCCATCAGGATCACTCTGCCGCCTGGGCATAGCTTTCCACCGGCGGGCAGATGCAGATCAGGTTGCGGTCGCCGTGGACGTTGTCGACCCGGCCCACGGGCGGCCAATATTTGTCCACCCGGAACGCCCCCGGCGGGAAGCAGCCCTGTTCGCGCGGATACTTGCGCGTCCAATCGGCGACCAGATCCTCCACCGTATGCGGCGCGTGGCGCATCGGGCTGTCCTCGGCGCTGATTTCACCATTCTCCACCGCGCGGATTTCGGCGCGGATCGCCATCAGGGCGGTGATGAAGCGGTCAATCTCGGCCTTGGTCTCTGACTCTGTCGGCTCCACCATCAGCGTGCCTGTCACGGGCCAGCTCATCGTTGGCGCATGAAAGCCGTTGTCGATCAATCGCTTGGCGATGTCATCCACCGTCACGCCCACTTCGGCAAAGGGGCGGGTGTCGAGGATGCATTCATGCGCCACCCGCCCCTTGTTGCCCATGAACAGGATCGGATAGGCCCCCGCCAGCCGCGCCGCGATGTAATTGGCGTTCAGGATCGCCACCCGCGTCGCCTGCGCCAGCCCCGCCCCGCCCATCATCAGGCAATAGGCCCACGAAATCAGCAGGATCGAGGCGCTGCCATAAGGGGCCGCCGACACAGGCCCTTCGCCCTTCGCCGACTCCGGATGCCCCGGCAGATAGGGGGCCAGATGCGCCTTCACGCCAATCGGCCCCATGCCCGGACCACCGCCGCCATGCGGGATGGCAAAAGTCTTGTGCAGGTTCAGGTGGCTGACATCGCTGCCAATCTCACCGGGTTTCACCAGACCCACCAGCGCGTTCATGTTCGCGCCATCGAGATACACCTGCCCGCCGTGGTCATGCGTGATCTTGCAAATCTCACGCACCGTTTCCTCAAACACGCCATGGGTCGACGGATAGGTGATCATGCACGCCGCCAGCCGATCCCCCGCCTGCGCCGCCTTTTCGCGGAAGTCATCCAGATCAACATCCCCGTTCGGCGCGGATTTCACCACCACAACCTGCATCCCCGCCATCTGGGCTGAGGCCGGGTTGGTGCCATGCGCCGATACAGGGATCAGGCAGACGGTGCGATGCGCGTCGCCCCGTGCGCGATGATAGGCTTGGATCGTCAAAAGCCCCGCATATTCCCCCTGCGCGCCAGAGTTTGGCTGCATGGAAAACGCCTCATACCCCGTAATCTCACAGAGCTTTTCGGTCAGGTCCGTGATCGCCTCGTGATACCCCAGCGCCTGATCGGCGGGGGCAAAGGGGTGCAGGCTGCCAAATTCCGGCCATGTGATCGGCATCATCTCTGCCGCCGCGTTCAGCTTCATCGTGCAAGACCCCAGCGGGATCATCGCGCGGTCCAGCGCGAGGTCACGATCCGACAGGCGGCGCATGTAGCGCATCATCTCGGACTCCGCCCGGTTCATATGGAACACCGGATGGGTCAGGTAATCAGTCGTCCGCAGCATCGCTTCAGGGAAGCCCAGATGCGCGCGATGGGGCGGCACGCCGTCGATGCCAAAGGCCCGCAGCACGCGGACCAGCACCTTTTCATCGGTAGTCTCATCCAGCGAAATCCCCACACGGTCATTGCCGACCTTGCGAAAATTCAACCCCTCGGCCCGCGCAGCGGCAAGGATACCGGCCTGACCCACGCCCACCTCAATGGTGATCGTGTCGAAAAACGCCTTGGGCGACACCTTCGCCCCCGCCGCCTTCAGCGCCCGCGACAGGCGGTTGGTCAGAAAATGCACCCGTTCGGCAATGGCGCGCAGGCCCTTTGGCCCGTGGAACACCGCATACATCGACGCCATCACCGCCAGCAATGCCTGCGCGGTGCAGACGTTGCTCGTGGCCTTTTCGCGGCGGATATGCTGTTCGCGGGTTTGCAGCGACAGCCGATAGGCCTTGTTCCCGCGCGCGTCGATGGACACGCCAACGATCCGCCCCGGCATCGCGCGTTTCATGTCATCCTTGCAGGACATAAAGGCCGCATGTGGCCCACCGTACCCCATCGGCACGCCAAAGCGCTGGCTGGACCCGATGGCAATATCCGCCCCCATCGCGCCGGGTTCTTTCAGCATCGTCAGCGCCAAAAGGTCCGTCGCCACCACCGCCACAGCCTTGGCGGCATGCAGTGCTGCAATCTGATCGGTGAAGTCGGTCACATGGCCATAGGTGCCCGGATATTGGAAAATCGCACCAAACACGCGGTCTGCCTGCACCGTGGACGGATCGCCGACGACCACCTCAATTCCCAAGGGCACAGCGCGAGTCTGGATCACGGCGATGGTCTGCGGGTGGCAGCCATGATCGACAAAGAACGCCCGCGCCTTGGATTTGGCCACACGTTCGGCCATCGTCATCGCTTCAGCCGCCGCCGTCGCCTCATCCAGCAAGGACGCATTGGCCACCGGCAGGCCGGTCAGATCGGCCACCATGGTTTGATAATTCAACAACGCCTCAAGTCGGCCTTGGGCGATTTCGGGCTGATAGGGGGTATAGGCCGTATACCACGCCGGGTTTTCCAAGATATTGCGCTGGATCGCAGGCGGGGTGACCGTGCCGTGATAGCCCTGCCCGATCAGACTGGTCATCACCCGGTTCTTCGCCGCCACCGCCCGCATCCGCGCCAGCAGGTCATGTTCCGACAACGGCGCCCATGTCAGCGGCTGCGACTGCCGGATCGAGGCGGGAACCGTCTGGTCAATCAACTCGTCCAGCGTCTGCACGCCAACGGCCGTAAGCATCTCGGCCATCTCCGCCGGAGAGGGGCCGATATGGCGGCGGTTGGCAAAGTCATAGGGGTTGTAGTCCACGGGGGTAAAGGTCATCTGCCGCGTCCCTTTGGGATTTGAGTCTCAGGGCGGGCGCACCCCATGCGCGCCCGTCAAAATCCTTCGAAGGCCAAAACTCGACGAAGGATGTGCAAATTTCTTCAATGAAATTTGCGCCCTTCGCCCGACCTTGGGCCTCAGCCGATCAGGTCGTTGTATTCATCCTCATCCATCAACCCATCCAGGACCGACAGATCATCCAGCTTCATCTTGAAGAACCATGCGGCCCCGGTCGGGTCTTCGTTCACCAGACCCGGTTGATCGACCAGCTTCTGGTTCACCGCGACAATCTCGCCATCCACCGGGGCAAGGATATCCGACGCCGCCTTGACGCTTTCGATCACCACCACCTCATCACCCTCGGCAACCACGGTTTCGGGTTCCGGCAGTTCGACAAAAACCACATCGCCCAACTGGGTTGCCGCATGTTCGGTGATGCCCACCACGACAAGGTCACCCTCGACGCGCAGCCATTCATGTTCCTTGGTGTATTTCATCGCAAAGCCTCAACGTTTGTAGGAGGTGGGGACAAAGGGAAGGGCGGCCACGGTGACGGGCAGGCGCTTGCCGCGCACCTCACCCTCCAGCCGCGTGCCAGTGGTGGCGAGGGCGGCAGGCACATAACCCATCGCCACAGGGGCCTCGACCGAGGGGCCAAACCCGCCCGAGGTGACGGTGCCCGCAGCATCATCGCGTGCGAACAGCGCCGTGCCCTCGCGCATCGGGGCGCGACCATCGGGGCGCAGGCCGACGCGCAGGCGGGCGGGGCCGTGATCGAGTTCATGCAGGATACGCGCAGCACCGGGAAAGCCGCCCGCGCGAGCGCCCCCGGTGCGACGCACCTTCTGGCTCGCCCCCGTCCGCCCGGCCTCACCCGGGGTGGTGGTGGTGTCGATGTCATCGCCGTAAAGGCACACCCCAGCCGCACGCCGCACCGACTCCCGCGCCCCCCGCCCG
>NKIT01000147.1 GCA_002256185.1 Rhodobacteraceae bacterium PARR1
CGCAGTCATACCCTGTGTCGTGAGCAGAGTTTCGATCCACGCCCCCGCGAAGGGGGCGACGCCAGAAACCTGCGCCCGCGTTCGGATGCGGCGGCAGTTTCGATCCACGCCCCCGCGAAGGGGGCGACCGTCAGCGCGCACTTGGTGAGACGTGCATTCAAAAGTTTCGATCCACGCCCCCGCGAAGGGGGCGACGATGATCCGCGCAGACTTGCCACCCCGCGCCCGGTGTTTCGATCCACGCCCCCGCGAAGGGGGCGACTCCCAACTTGCTAAAGCGTTGCCCGGTCGACGTAAACTCCACAGGAAATGCGAAGCCCACCCTCCGATCAGAGGCTCTTCGGTAAGTATGGATTTCCAACCGAAAGAATTTCACGATTTCAAAGAGCTAAACGTCTGCGAACCTCAGTGCTTCATGCGGCACGCTTGGGGTTCGCAGGGTCAGAGGATGAGGGGGCCGTTCAGGTCAAGCGCGGGCTTGGCGCCGATGTGTTCGACCTTCCGCTCCCAGTTTGCGCCCAAATAATAGTAGCGCAGACTGTCGTGCTGAGGTTGGATTGCCGCCTCCAATCGGGCTTTCAGCTTGGTCCATTGCGCGGGATCGACCTCGATCTCAAAGACGGAAAACTGGACGCGCTGGCCGAAATCTTCGCAGGCTTTGGCCACGCGGCGCAGGCGTTTTTTGCCGCCTTCGGACATCGTGCTCACATCATAGGTCACCAGAACCAGCATCTCAACTCCAGAACCATGGGGGATAGGCGTCGATGTCGCCGCGCAGGTGCCGGGCCAGAAGCTGGGCCTGAAGGTAGGGCACCAGACCGAAGGGCGCTTTCTCTTGCAAGAACGTGTGCTGGCGTTCTTCGCGCTTGCGCTCTTGCCAGGCGGTCAGGACCGTGCGGCGGGCGTCGTCAGACAAAAGGACCGCGCCGCCCTCTGTCTTGCGGAAATCCGCAGCGCGCACCTGGCGGCGGTTGATCAGCGACAGGGCCAGACGGTCGGCCAGCGGGGCGCGCAATTCTTCCATGAGGTCGAGCGCAAGACTCGGACGGCCCGGGCGGTCGCGGTGCAAAAAGCCGACGGCGGGGTCCAGTCCCACAGCCTCGCAGGCAGAGCGGCAATCATGCACCAGCAGGGTGTAAAGAAAGGAGAGCAGCGCATTGACCGGGTCCAGCGGCGGACGGCGCGAGCGTCCAGTCCAGCGCAGATCAGCATCGGGGCTGCGGATCAGGTGGTCAAAGGCGGCAAAGTAGAGGTTCGCGGCCTCGCCCTCGGAGCCGCGCATGGCATCGACCGAGCTGTCGGTCATCTGGACGCGGCGCAGGATCATCGCCATGCGGTCGGTCGTGCCCTCAAGCGCCTGACGGGCGGCGGTGTCCATCTCTTCGGCGTAATCGCGCAAGGCGCGGCGGATCACGGCGCGTTGGTTCGACACCTTGCCCAAGACGAAAGAGCGCACGATGTCTTCGGCGGCATCGGCGCGGCGGTATTGTTCGCGGCGCAAGAGGACATTGCCGGACACCGGGCCTTCGATCCGGGCCTGAAACCGGCCATTGCGGCCCATCAAGGCGATGGTGATGCCGCGTTCGGCGCAGGTGGCGATCAGTGCGGGCGTGACCAAGACCGGCCCGAGCAGCTTCTTCATGGGTCGCCCAACTGCCGGGAGATCATCTGGTCGCGCCAATGACGCACGGGGCGGGCGAAGGTTTCGGGGCGGCAGAGGTCCAAAAGCGAACAGGCCCGGCAGCGGGATCTCTGCGGTGTTGGTGGCGGTGTGGCCTGCGCGGCGAAACTGCGGTTCAGATCGTCGATGGCGGCAAGGGTCAAGGCCCGCAAGTCCGGGTCAAAAGGCACGGTCACCCTGCGTTTGGTCTGGGCGTAGTAAAGCGCACCTTCCGGGACGGGCTGGCCGGTCATCTCTTCAAGGCACAGCGCCTGCGCGCACAGCTGTGCCTCATCGGCGCGGTGCAGTTTGGGCTTGCCGCGCTTATACTCCACGGGAAAGGCACGCTCTGTGCCGTCGGGCTGGGGCTGGAACTCAACCAGATCGGCCAGGCCCGTCAGGTTCAGCCGGGCCGAGCCGAGCGGCAGCGACATCACCCGCCGCACCCCGCGCGCCTTGCGACTGCCGCCCTTGTCGGCCACGGCATGCAGCACATCGCCTTCGGCGGTAAAGATATTGTCCTCCCACAGCCGCTCCAGATGGATGAGCGCCGCCTGCCGCAGGCAATACACCGCATGCTGCACCGCCGAGAGGGGGATGGGGTCCTCGACGGCGGGCAGCGGGGTCATCAGACCAGCTCGCGGATTTCGATGCCCTGTGGCAAGTCTTGTCGGTCGATAGACACGATGTAGTCAGCAAACTTGCGAGCCGGGGCAAGGTTACCCAAGCCGCGGTCATCCAGTGCCCGGAATTCGCCATCCACTGCGCGGCCGATGCGGACACGGTCAAACAGCGCATGGGCTGGAGCATTGCCAAGCGGGTTGTCGTGCGAAAACACGATCAGTTTCCGTGTTGCCATTTCCCCGCGTGCGGCAGACCGGTCGTGTTCGAACATGTTGGTCATGGCTTCGAACAGAAGGTCAAGGTCGGACTCGGTAAAGCCGGTGCGTTCCGCGAACTTGGCCGAAATAAAGCCATGCGCGACGTAAAGCCCATAAGGCACGATGTGCTTGCGCCCCATTGTGCGGTTGTCCGTGCGGCTGTCGCCGTCGTCGCCTTCCTCGCGCTTCTTTTTTTCGGCTTCGTTGGTAGCGGCCATGCGGGTGATCGACACCTCAACTGGCAAAATCGGTTCGACCGAGCGGGCAAAAGTTACCTGAACAGGCCCTTTAACCTGACCGCAGTTGATCCCGGTGGACATGACCGCCCCGAAGGTGCGGACGTCAAAAAAGTTGCGGCACATCCAGTCTCGCAATGCTTTGGCCTCGGTGTCATCCTTGGGGTTCAGTTTGGCGTCTTTCTTCGCCTTCGCGTCATCCCCACGCAGCGCGACGTAGGCCTGACGATGCTTTTCGTTCAGGATCGACCCCTCCTGCACGTAGATATGGTGCCCTTCCACTCCCTCTCGGGCGAGGTCGACATAATTTCGCAGTTTGCGTTTCAGGCTGACGTCGGACACCAAGCCGTGGTTGGTTTCCGGGTCAAGACGCGGCAGGTTCCCGGCGTCAGGGTCGCCGTTCGGGTTGCCATTGGTAACTTCGAAGACCAGAACAAAATCATGGCGACGGGTAAGCGGGGTCATTCGGAAGCCTCCGGGTTCGGGGTTGTTTCGGATTTACGAAAGAAATCGGACCTTTGGTGATAATAGCCAATGCCGAACAGGGCCTGTTCCTGCGCCGATAGCGCCGCAGGGATCGGGTCCTGCTCTGGCGACATCAGGTCTGTGATCGCCATGATCCGCTTTTCTAGATTGAAGGCCCGGCCGGGGCTTTCTTTCCGCAACTTGGTGAAATGGTTCTGCGCGCCGGAATCCAAGGCGCGGAAGACCTTCTGCGGCGAGGAGGATGCCGCACCATAGAACTTGTCCTTGATGGTGGAATTCACCTTGCCGCCCAAGGCCGCGCGCTGAACCTCTTCGTAAACCGCAAAGAGGCGGCCAAGGACGTAGCCTTTGTTGGTATTCTCTGGATCAAGCGCCACGGGAACCTCCTGGGCGAAATTACGGGTCAACACGGATTTCAGAATGGCGGCGCGCAAGGCGTTCACGTCGCCATCGGCACGCAGACGCATCAAAACATTGGACAAAAGTGACAGCGGATAGGCCGAGCCGGTCAGGATGGCCCGCATCCATTCCCCGGCGATGAGGGGCGGCACATTCTCGCGTTTGCCCTGCACCGCCAGCTCCAGCAGGTAGCGCCAAAGCGGCGGCCAGCCGTCACGTGGCGGCGGTTCGATCCGGGTGTCATCGAGATAGCGCTGATAATTGGCCGTCAGGGTGCCAAAGTCGTTCTCCCACCAGAACCGCACTGAAAGCCGTGCCGCATTTGGGGCAAGGCCAAGGATGCAAAAGCGCACACCTTCCAGATCGGGTAGGATTTCGTGAAGCCGTCGGCCCTGCCGGATACCGTCTAGATGTGCTTGCAGTTTATTCGTCGCGATGCGTTCTGTGGCGGACGGGTCCACATAGGCGGCAAAAATCGACTCCACCATCTCAGCCGCTTGCGCCTCGGCGTCGGCCCAAAACACGGTTGAAGCGTCGCCGATCTGGATGCGGTTCGTGCTGTCCCGGTCCAGATAGCGGTTCAGCGCGGTGCCATAAGCAAAGGCGGCGGCTTCTGACACAGGGGCGTTGTCGCCTTGGTCGTGACCGTAAGAGGCAAAGGCATCGAGGTTGAATGACACGAGGCTTGCGCCCGACGATTGCGCCCCCCAGACGCCCTTGACGGACGGGTGCAGCCGGGCGACCGGGGCGGGATTGCCGGTCACAAGGCAGATTTGCGGCTTGGACGCGCCTTCGGCCCCGACGCGTGCCCAAAGGGCCTTGGCGGCGGGACGGTCGTGCAGGAACAACCGCTCGTCCGACAGGCGGAAGACGATGTTCTGGTCCAACATCTCGGTGTTGAACAGGGGCGCCGCAAAGGTGTCAGGCGTCCAGCCGGTCAAAAAGCGGGACAAGGCAAGCAAACCCTCGTCCTGCGTCTCTTGCAGCCATTCGGCGTGCTTGCCGCGAAAGGCCGCATGTTCATCGGCCACACGGGCCAAGCGTTTGGCGCGGTCCTTGGCGCGGGCGGCGGCCTGATCGGGTGTGTCCTCATCCCGCAGGGCGAGGTCTTTTTCGGATGTAACGCCAAGGACATAGGATGACTTGTCCCAGAGGAAATTCGGATCAATCCCCACGGTGCGTTTGGCCGGTTGCGGAACCGGCAGTTGCACCGAGCTGCGTTTCTTGTCGGTGTCGCGCAGATCAATCACCTCTGCCACCGCGCCAGCCGGGCTGAGAACGATGCAGAAGCTGACCTTCGCCGTGGCAAACCCAAAAGGCGGCGCATCCGACATCCGCTCATACGCGCGCACCAAGGATGACAGTATGGTCATTGCAGCACCCCATCTGATCCGGGTGCGGGGATTTCCATCACGCCCTCCACCAGCCTTGCGCGAAAGAACATCGACGGGCGGTCCTTGCGGCTGTGGTCGATGTCCCAGAGCATCAGCCCCAGATCGCGCGGGGTGCCAAAGCCCAGATCGCTGCTTTCTGCTGCCGGATTGCGCGGGGGCAGGGGGTTGCCTTCGGGCAACAGCGCGAAATGCGCGGCGAATTCGCGGGTGCCGAGGCAGGGTTGGTGAAAGCACTGCCCCCGTGCCGCGCGGCGGTTGAAGATGTCCAGATGCTTGCCTTCGTTGTCATCCCCCCCGGCTTGCGCGGTCAGGTCAAAATGCGCCTCAATCACATAGGCTGGGTTGACCAGCACCGTTGAGGCGCGCTGCTGGCGATCCTCATCCACCAAAAGCTGCACGCCCCCCAGATCGCCCCGCTTCATCGCGGATTTGATCGTGCCTGCGGGGGCCTTGTGTCCCACCTCATTGCGGCGGATTTGTTGGTGGCGGATGGGTTCCAGCACATGGATACGGTCGATGACCCAGCGGATGGCGGGCTTCCAATGGATCGCCTCAAGAATGCCCCGCGCGGCAGAGGGGGTGATCACATCATAGGTGACACGTTCAACCTTAAGCTCAGGCCGGGTGAACAGGGCATTCCGCCCCCAGACATGCAATCGGATACCGTAAGACATTGGGTCACCCATGAAACTGAAAGCAGGCTACACCTTGGGTTGAGTCGGCGAAGGTAGGGAAAGGCATACCAGAAGAACGGCAGAGGTCAAGTGTCTAGTTCATAGTCTGTAT
Organism: Rhodobacteraceae bacterium PARR1; assembly: GCA_002256185.1. GTDB lineage: Bacteria > Pseudomonadota > Alphaproteobacteria > Rhodobacterales > Rhodobacteraceae > Paragemmobacter. The sequence continues at coordinate 5,843 of NKIT01000147.1, forward strand.
GTTCTAAGCATCTTGACAGGGCGCAAGTCCGACTGCATGTTACTAAGCGCCTACAACATGAGGTGGTAGCAATGAAGAGACGGCACTATGCCTTGAGACTTCGAATCGGTAGCTTCACTCTGTCCTTAGAGCTTGACATGGAGCCGCCATAGTTTGCTGCAAGGTCGCGAAACTCGCGTGGGTAGAAACATAGTTCTGTAGGTTCTAGGCAAACAGCCCCTCACTTCGGTGAGGGGCCATCATACCATCCATTAATCCGCCGTCAGATACGCGGCCTGCTCCCACCACAGCCCGATCTCTGGCGTGTAAAGCGACGGCTCTTTCAGGACGAAGAACTGATCCCCGCGCAGGTCTTGGGCGGCGAAATCGCCCTTGCCGGTGGTCCGCAACACCTCGCGCTGTTTGGCGGGGATTTGCACGACATGGCCTTGCAGCGCGCGCAGCAGTTTGCCCGGCGGCTCCCACGCATGGTCCAGCGCGGTGACAAGCGCCCTCGCGTCGTCGGTTTCTTGGATGATCACCGGCACCATCGTGCTGTCGATCATGCGATAAGCCTCGGCGACGGTGCGGAAGGCGAAATCGGTGCCGTTAGCCCCAAGGACGAATTTGCTGCCAATCTCAGCCTTGTCCAATCGCCCCGGCCCGGCACGCCAATACACCTCGGTGAACCAATCCCGGATCGCGGCAAGGTCCAAAATATCCTCAAACTTGCCCGCCGTGGACTGCATCGCCTTGGCCAGTTGCGCGACCTCGGGCGGGGGGGCGTTGTCGGGACTGGAAAAGACGGTCAGGATTGAGGCATCGACCGGCCAGCGCCCTTCGCGGTTCACCCGGCCAGCGGCTTGGATGACGCTGTCCAAGCCCGCCTCGGCCCGCCAACCAACTGGAAAGTCCAAATTGACTCCGGCCTCGATCAGGCTGGTCGCGACCAAGCGGCAGGGCACGCCCCGCGCCAAACGGTCCCGGATGTCGGCGATGATCTGACGCCGCTGGAAGGGAGTCTGACGGGTGGTCAAATGCACCATGCCGTCAAGCCCCGCGGCCATCCCCGCCTGATACAGCGCCAAGGCATGCTTGCGGCTGTTGACGATGACAAAGCCCTGCGGCGTGGTCCCCAGCGCGGTGATCAGCGCCTCATCCGTCATCGTGCCGCCTTGCCGGATCGTGACACGCTTCAGCCGCCGCGCCAGCATGTCAGGGTCGGGTGCCAGTTCGCGGCCCGCCAACGCCAACCCCTGCCGCAACTGCGCGCTGTCAAAGGCGGGCTGCGTTGCGGTGCAAATCACCACCGAACAGCCGTAATGGGTGGCCAGCGTGTCAATCATCGCCAAGGTCGGCAACAGCAGGCTGCGCGGCAGGCACTGCGCCTCATCCAGCACGATCACTGATCCAGCGATGTTGTGCAGCTTGCGGCAACGCGACGGACGGGCAGCGAACAGGCTTTCGAACAGTTGCACATTGGTGGTGACGATGATCGGGGCGGCCCAATCCTCCATCGCCAGTTGCAGCTTGTCGCGGCCTTCGCGGTTGTGACCGTCATCCTCGACCGAGCTGTGATGTTCCAGCACGATGTCGCCCAGCAGATTGCGGAAGATGTCCGCCGTCTGGTCGATGATCGAGGTGTATGGGATGGCGTATATGATCCGCCGATGGCCGTGCTGCGCTGCATGGTCCAGCGCAAACCCCAGCGAGGCCAAGGTTTTGCCGCCCCCGGTGGGAACCGACAGGGTGAACAGGCCGGGGGGCAGTGCCGCCTTAGCGCGCACATGGGCCAAGATATCCGCACGAAGCCGGTTCAGATCGGTTGAGGGCGAAAAACCCGCCATATGGGTGTCAAACCGTGCCCGCAGGTCAGGCAGCACGTCGCGCAAGGCGGGCCAAGACCTGTCTTTGCTGCGCTTTTCCAGCCGGTCATAATAGGCTTCGGTGTCCGCATAATCCGCATCGACCAGACAGGAAAACACCATGCGCGCCGCGACCGATAGGTCAAACCCCGCCTTAGTCGGATCTTGGCGCATCAGGCGCAACAGCTCTGGACTCACGGCGGCGAAGTCTGGTGGGGTCAGATGTTGCCACTCTGGCGACAGGGCCGCGCCGGGCTTTTGCACGCGACGGTCAAGACAGCGATCATCGTCCTTGGATTTGTCGGGCAGACCGGCATGGTGGCCAAGGATCGCATAGGCCAAAATCTCTGCGACCGGGCGCATCGGTTTGGGCACAAGGTCCAAGAGAACCCGTCCGCCAGCCGTGGAATGGTCCACACGGACGTTTTGCCCGGTCAGGACGCAGTCAAACGCAGGGTCATACTTGCCCAGATCGTGAAATCTACCGGCCAAACCTGCTGTTTCCGAAAGACCGAAAGGGCGAGCCTTTTCGCGTGCGAGAGCCTCAACTCCAAGAAGGTGGTCAATCAGAGGCTGCCAATCAGAACGATCAAGACGGCTTAGCCCAGAATGCGCAAAATGAACCATAACCACTTGCAACCCCGAGTCACACCGAGACAGACAAGACCCTCCCACGGCCTTTGACCTAAAACAACCGTGTCACAGCCATCAGTCAGAAACAGTTATCCATGAACGCCCACTTGCTGGCCGATCACGACTAAGCATTGGATTTGCCTTATGTGCGATTCAGCACCAGTCTATGCGTGATTAACCCGCCCTTGCGTCCAGATAGTCCTTCACGGCGCGGCGGACGATCTCTTGTCGTGTGGGCAGGTCGGGGTCGTCGCGGCGCAGGGCGTCGATTTCGGTCAGCATTTCGGATGGCAGGCGGAGGGTGATCGCTT
>NKIT01000148.1 GCA_002256185.1 Rhodobacteraceae bacterium PARR1
CCTTCAGGCCCAGAAAGCGCGCAAGGATCACCTCTGGCACGGTGGACATGCCCACTGCATCGCCACCAAGAATCCGGATCGCGCGGATTTCGGCGGGCGTCTCAAAGGACGGCCCGGAATACCACGCATAGACGCCTTCGGGCAGCGGCACGCCTTCGGCCGCAGCACTCGCTTGCAGCGCGGCACGGATGCCGGGGTCATGCGCATCGCCCATCGGCACGAAACGCGCATCGGTGCGCTCGCCGATCAGCGGGTTCAGGCCGGAAAAGTTGATGTGATCCGACAAGAGCATCAGATCACCGGGGCGAATATCAGGCCGCAGACTGCCCGCCGCATTGGTGACGATCAGACTGTCGGCCCCCAGTTCGCGCAACACCTCAAGCGGCAGGCGCATGGCGTGGGGATTGCCGTTTTCGTAGTAGTGCTCCCGCGCGCCAAAGACGGCGACGCGCACGCCCTCAAGCGTGCCGATCACAAGGTTGGGGTTATGCCCCGACACCCCCACATGCGGAAAGCCCGGCAAGTCGGCATAGGGGATAGCCACGCCATCCACCGCCCCCGCCAGATGGCCAAGGCCAGAACCAAGGATCAGGCCCAGCCTGACAGGCTCTGCCCCCGCGCGCGCGCGGATCAGGGCTGCGACGGTGGCTGCCTCAACGTTCCTTGACATAAGGCTCACCTCCGGCGCGTGGGGGGATGGCTTTGCCGACGAAACCGGCAAGGACAAGGACGGTCAGCACATAGGGCAGCGCGTCAAGGAAGGTGACCGGCACCTTGAACTGCAACACGCCTTCGACGACATCAGGCCGCAGCGCAAGCGCTTGAAAGAACCCAAACAGCAGGCAGGCCCACAGCGCCGCCACAGGCCGCCATTTGGCAAAGATCAACGCGGCCAGCGCTATGTAGCCGCGCCCTGCCGTCATTTCGCGCCCAAAGCCCGCTTGCAGCGCGGTGGCCATATAGGCCCCGGCCAGACCGCACAGCACCCCGGTGATCGCCACGGCGGCAAAGCGCAGGCCCACAACGGAAATCCCCGCCGTATCCACCGCCGCCGGGTTTTCGCCCACGGCCCGCAAACGCAGACCGAACCGCGTGCGATAGAGCACCCACCATGTCAGCGGCACGGTGGCGAAGCCCAGATAAACAAGGAAGGGGTGGCCCGAGATCACCTCATAATACAACGGCCCAAGGATAGGCACATCGCGCAGCGCCTCGGCAAAGGGCAGGGTGATGGGGGCAAAGCGCGCGTCACCCTCCAGCGGCGGGGTGCGCCCGCCTTGACCGAACAGGCGCTGCGCCACCAGCACCGTGATGCCCGACGCCACGAAATTCAGCGCCACGCCGGAAATCAACTGATTGCCCCGGAACGTGATCGACGCAATCCCATGTATCCCCGCAAGGATCAGCGACGCGCCAATCCCCGCCAGCACCCCCATCCAGACCGACCCCGTCAGATACGCGACCGAGGCTGACGCCATCGCCGCCATCAGCATCTTGCCCTCTAGCCCGATGTCGAAAATCCCGGCACGCTCGGAATAAAGCCCCGCCAGACAGGCAAAGAGCAACGGCGTCGCCAGACGGATCGTGGTGTCCAGCAGTTGCAGCAGCGTCGCGTAATCCATCACACCGCCCCCTTGGCCGTCTTGCTGCCCCGGAAGGCCGCGAAAATCCGCGTCAGCATCATCCGCACCATTACATCCAAGGCACCCGTGAACAGGATCACCAGACCCTGCACCACCACCCGCATCTCGATCGGGATCTTGGTCCACATGCCGAGTTCCGCCCCGCCTTGGAACAGGAACCCGAACAGGATGGCGGCCAGCACCACCCCCAACGGGTGATTGCGCCCCATCAGCGCCACCGCAATCCCGATGAACCCCGCCCCAGAAGCCGAGTTTTGCAACAACCGCCCCGCCTCGCCCATCACGTTGTTGATGGCCATCATGCCTGCCAATGCGCCGGACAGCAGCATGGCGATCATGGTGATCTTGAACGGATTGATGCCCGCATAGCGCGCCGCATCCTCGGACTTGCCAAAGGCGCGGATCGAATAGCCAAGCCGCGTGCGCCACAGCAGCGCCCAAACCCCAAACGCCGCCGCCAAGGCAATCAAAAGCGTGACGTTCGCAGGCACCTTTGAGGTGAAGAACAGGTTGAAGACCGGGATTTGGTTCAGCGTCGGCAGCGTCGTCGCCTCAGGGAAATTCGCCGTCGCCGGGTCCATCTGCCCATCCGGGCGCAGCACATCGACCAGCAGGAAGATCAGCACGGCCGAGGCGATGTAGTTGAACATGATCGTCGTGATCACGATATGGCTCCCGCGCTTCGCCTGCAGATAGGCCGGGATAAACGCCCACGCTGCTCCGGAAACCGCGCCCGCGAGCACCGCCAACGGCAACACCACCCAGAACGGCGATTCGCCCAGCCACAGGCAGACGAGCCCCGTGCCGAGGCCGCCGATATAAGCCTGCCCTTCGGCGCCGATGTTGAAGAGCCCGGCGTGATAGGCCACCGCGACCGCGAGCCCCGTGAAGATAAAGTTGGTCGCGTAATAGAGCGTGTAGCCGACGCCCTCCTGCGTCCCGAGCGCGCCCGAGGCCATGAGCTTGAACGCCGCCACCGGACTCTCGCCGAGAATTTTGATGATCACGCCGGCGATGATCGCGGCCATCAGCAGACTGACCAGCGGCACAAGGACCAGATCGGCCCAATTCGGCAGGCGTTCCATCTTACGCGGCCTCCCCTATTCACGCTCATCCGTGGTTTCGGGGTCGCGGAAGCCCATGATCCGGCCATCGAACATCACGGCAATGCGGTCTGACAGGCTGCGAATTTCGTCCAACTCCACCGACACCAGCAAAATCGCCTTCCCCGCATCGCGCAGCGCGACGATTTGCTTGTGAATGAATTCGATGGCCCCGATATCCACCCCCCGCGTCGGCTGGCCGATCAGCAACAGGTCAGGGTGGCGCTCAATCTCACGTGCCACAACGATCTTTTGCTGATTGCCGCCAGAGAACGATTTGGCGGGCAGCGAGGGGATCGGCGGGCGGACGTCGAAACGCTCCATCTTGCGGGCGGTGTCGGCGCGCAGGGCGTCATTGTCCATGAACAGCGCGTTCTTCTGATACTCTGGCGCGTCGTGATAGCCGAAGGCCACATTTTCCCACGCCGTGAAATCCATGATCAGGCCAAGGTGCTGGCGGTCCTCTGGCACATGGGCAATCCCCGCCGCGCGACGACTGCGGCCATCAGCCCCGGCCCCGGACAGCGGCAACTCTGCGCCGTTCAGCGTGACCCGCCCTGTGGCGCGCGCAATGCCGCCCAAAGCCTCAAGCAGTTCCGATTGCCCATTCCCGGCAACGCCTGCAATCCCCAGAATCTCACCGGCCTTGATGTCAAAGCTGACACCTTTCAGCCGGATCACCCCGTGTTCATCGGTGACCGACAGGTTTTCCACCGACAGCACGGTGCGCCCCACAGTCGGCGGGGCCTTTTCCACCTCAAGCAGCACCTTGCGGCCCACCATCAACTCGGCCAGTTCCTCGGGGCTGGTTTGCGCGGTCTTGACCGTGCCGACCATGGTGCCGCGCCGCATGACGCTGACGTTGTCGGTGGTCTCCATGATTTCGCGCAGCTTGTGGGTGATCAGGATCACCGTCTTGCCCTGATCGCGCAGGCCGCGCAGGATGCGGAACAGGTGGTCCGCCTCAGCGGGGGTCAGAACCCCGGTGGGTTCGTCCAAAATCAGGATATCGGCCTGCCGATACAGCGCTTTCAGGATTTCGACCCGCTGCTGATGGCCGACCGAAAGATCCTCAATCACCGCATCCGGGTCCACGTCGAGTTCATATTCGCGCGACAGGTCCCCAAGCACCTTGCGTGCTTTTGACAAAGATCGCGCCAGCATCGCGCCCTCTTCGGCGCCAAGGATCACATTCTCCAACACGGTGAAATTCTGCACCAGCTTGAAATGCTGGAACACCATGCCGATGCCCGCGCGGATGGCGCTTTGGCTGTCGGGGATGGTTGTGGGCGTGCCGTTGATCAGGATTTCGCCTGAGTCGGCACGATAAAAGCCATAAAGGATCGACATCAGCGTGGATTTGCCCGCGCCGTTTTCGCCGATGATGCCGTGGATCGTGCCCTTGGGCACGGCGACGGAAATATCCCTGTTCGCCTGCACCGGACCGAAGGCTTTTGAAATGCCCCTCAGTTCGATGGCATAGCCACCCTGCGCCATGTCGTCCCCCTATTCTTGTCGCGGCGCGCTGCGGCGGTGTCCGCCGCGCGACCACGGCTTTGCGCCGCTTGTCCGCCTTTAGCAAACATGCCGCGCCAAACCCTTGGCGCGGCATGTCTTTTTCATGCCGTCAGGCGATCAGAACGTCGCAGCCGGGCAGGTATCGTCCGAAGTGTAGTTGTGGACAACCAACTCGCCCGATTTGATTTTGGCAGCGGCCTCATCGACCTTGGCCTGCATGTCGGCGGTCACCAGCGAGGCGTTGTTTTCGTCCATCGCATAGCCCACGCCGTCATTGGCCAGACCCATGACGTTAACTTTTCCAGTCTCCAGTTCTGCCCCTGCCGAGAAAGAATCAAAAACTGCATTGTCCACACGCTTGAGCATCGAGGTCAGGACCGAGCCGGGGTGCAGATAGTTCTGGTTGCTGTCGACGCCAATCGACAAGATGCCTTCGTCTGCTGCCGCTTGCAGTACACCAATGCCGGTGCCGCCTGCTGCTGCATAGATCACGTCCGCGCCTTGGGCTTTTTGGCCCTTCGCCAGTTCCGCGCCCTTGACCGGGTCATTCCATGCCGCAGGGGTTGTCCCCGTCATGTTCATGACCAAATTCGCATCTGGATTGACGGCTTTAACACCCTGCGCGTAACCGCACCCAAACCTACGAATAAGCGGAACGTCCATGCCACCAACGAAACCCACCGTTCCTGACTTGGAGGCCAGTCCCGCCATCATGCCGACCAAATAGCTACCCTCATGTTCAGCAAACGAAATCTGGAGCACGTTTGGCAGATCAAGCCAGTCAACGTCGATCACCGCAAACTTCGTTTCCGGGAAGTCGGGGGCAACCTTGGTCAGGGCATCAGCAAAGGCAAAGCCAGCCATGACAACCGGGTTTGCGCCGGACTCTGCAAGTCGCCGAACTGCCTGCTCGCGTTGCGCTTCGTCTTGAATTTCGATTTCTTTGTAGGTGCCACCGGTTTCCTTCGCCCATCTTTCCGCGCCGCTGAAAGCAGCTTCGTTAAAAGATTTGTCGAATTTGCCGCCAAGGTCGAAAATGATGGCGGGGTCAGCCGCTGCGACGCCAGCGGTCAACGCCAGCGTGGCTGCTGCGCCCAGAAACTGTTTCATCAGGGTCATGAATGGACTCTCCCGGTTGTGATTTTGCCCCGCCGGCCTTGATGCGTTTCTGCCGGTCGGTTCGTCGCCAATTTAGGGCAAGTTCCGGCAAAACGGTCAACACCTCTTTGCGACCAAGATGGCCACTCTTTGATCTTATGATCAAAATTTCCGCGTTTGGCGTCAGGCTTCCCTAACGGCAAGCGCGCAAGTCATCACCAAGGCGTCATCCGGCGTGCCATCTGGCAGGTGATAATACCCCCGCCGCCGCCCGGATTCGGCAAAACCCGCGCGTGTATAAAGCGCCCGAGCAGGGATGTTCCCCTCGGCCACCTCAAGGAAAGCCGACGTCGCCCCCCGTGATGCCGACTCGGTCAGGAATCGCCGCATCAGCCGCGCGCCGATGCCTTGTTGGCGATGGGCGGGGTCGACGGCGATGGTCAACACCTCGGCCTCATCCGCGATCACCCGGCCCATCAGGAAACCGCCCGGTTCGGTCAGCAAAAAGACCAGACGGTTGGAGATAAGATCGGCAAATTCCGCCGCGCTCCATGGGCGCGGCGTGGTGAAACAGGCCGCATGCAAGGCAGCAAGGTCGGCGGGCGTCACGGGGTCAATCTGCCAGAATCACAGGCGGCGGGTCGCTGGGCGGTGCCGCATCCGCGCCGCGCAGGTAAAAGGGCGCAGGGCGGGGTTGGGGCGCATCCAGACGGGTGGCCGCGATGCGGGCGATGGCTTCCACCAGCGCGACGGGTTGGGGCAGGGCGGTCCCCCCGGTCGCCGCAGCGGCGGCGTCAGAGGCAGAGCCTGCGAAACGGTCTAGGTCGCACTCAGAGGACAGCGCGGCGACCGTAGTCACCCGCGCCTGATCTGCATCGGGAGTGAACTCCTGCATGTAAACCTCCCCCCGTCGCGCATCTTCGACCACAGCAAGCGGACGGGGCAGGCCGTAGGCGCGGGCCTCAAGCGCCGTCACCCCCAGCGCCGGGATGTTCAGCGACAGCGCCAGCCCGCGCGCTGCCGCCACCGCGATGCGCACGCCGGTGAAATTGCCGGGGCCGGTGCCGACCGCCAAGGCTGTCAGGTCCGACCATGTGACGCCACCTTCGCCCAATACCGCATCCAGCAGGGGAATCAGGCGTTCGGCTTGGCCTTTGTCCATCGACTCATGCCGCAAGGTCAGCAATTGGTCGCCAGACAACAAAGCGGCCGCGCAATGCGCGGCCGATGTGTCAAAGGCAAGGATCAGCGGATCAGGCCGCAACGGGCCGGACCTCCAGCACCTCGGGGATATAGTGGCGCAGCAGGTTTTCGATGCCCATCTTCAGCGTCAAGGTGCTGGACGGGCAGCCCGCGCAAGCGCCCTGCATGTGCAGATAGACCACGCCACGGTCAAAGCCGTGGAAGGTGATGTCGCCGCCATCCTGCGCCACGGCGGGGCGCACCCGCGTGTCCAGAAGTTCCTTGATCTGACGGACAATGTCGCCATCTTCGCCGGTATGTTCCTTGTGGCCGCCACCGGTGCCTTCGCCGATCATCACCGGGGCACCCGACTGGTAATGTTCCATGATCGCGCCAAGGATAGCGGGCTTGATATGGTCCCATGCCACATCATCGGCCTTGGTCACGGTCACGAAATCGGTGCCGAAGAACACGCCTGCAACGCCACCCGCCGCAAAGATGCGCTGCGCGAGGGGCGATTTGGCCGCAGCCTCGGCGCTGGGGAAATCGGCGGTGCCAAGGTCCAGCACGGTCTGGCCGGGCAGGAATTTCAGCGTCGCCGGGTTGGGCGTGGATTCTGTCTGGATGAACATGGCTTCTTCCCTGACTGTTCTAGTCGGATATGCGCCTTGGGGCTGCGCCTGTCAAGTTTGGAACGGTTCTAAGTTTTGTGAGGGTTGCCGATTGTCAACTAGAGCGCAACGACAGGGATTGCCCCGATGCCCAAAGCATCGGTGCGCGGCCGTCCCGCCCCCGCCGAGTCAGAGGGGGGGCGGCCGCACGTATACGTGCAACCACCCCGGCGGGACGGCCGCGCCCCTTGGCTGAGGGAGTGCAAATAGCAGTGTTGGTGCCTGTTCAGTTTAGAGAACTTCCCCCTTTAACTGATACTCTCCAACCGCTCTTTCGACATATCCCCCGGCACGATGGTCACCGGGATCGGCAGGTTCCCCGAATTGCGGGTCATCGCCGTGACCAGCGGTCCGGGACCGGATTTTTCCGTCGCCGCGCCCAACACCAACACGCCAATCTGCGGGTCTTCCTTCACCTGCGCCAGAATCTCGCTCACCGGATCGCCTTCGCGGATCACCAATTCGGGGTTCAGCCCCTTGCGGTCGCGCATCCACTTGGCGAAGACCTCAAAATGCGCCTCGATCCGTTCCCGCGCTTCGGCGCGCATCAGGTCGGCAACCCCCATCCAGTGTTGATACTCCTCTGGCGGGATGATCGACAGGATGGTGACCCCGCCCCCTGTGTTCGCCGCCCGCATCGCGGCAAAGCGCATCGCGTTCAGACATTCCCGACTGTCGTCGAGAACGACGAGAAACTTCCGCATCATGGCTCTCCTTCGCGGCAATCATGCCGCCGCCCTGCGCGGGTGGCAAGGGCAGGACGCAACGTCATCCGGACACAGAGAAAACCCCTTCCGGCCGAGGGGGACACCGGAAGGGGCAAGGGGAAACGGGATCGGGGAAAGGATCACCGTTCGCAGACGGGCAACGTTCATCACGGCCCATGCACATCTTGGCATGGCGATGTGACAGGGGAATGTCGCGACCTAATCCTCGCGCATCATCCGCCGCATCATCCGCAACGCGGCGGATTTCACCAAAGCCACAACGCTTTGCGCCAGCAGCAGCAAGAAGGCGCAGAGCCCACCGACGAACTGCACCGCCGCATCCGAAAACCGCACTGTCGCGCGCAGCATCCGGGCAGGACCGGCAAGGTCCACCCCGGCAATCAGGCGCGACGGCCCCAGCGCCTCGGCCCCATTGGCCAGACGGCGGGCGGTCACAGGGCCATCAACCAGCGGCAACAGATGCAGCGCCCGCGCGGTGCCGGTCACGCTTTGCAGGCGGGTCAGGTCGGTTGCGGTGGCGAACAGCGGCGCAAAGGCATCGGTGCGGATCGCGGCGGCCAGATCATCGGCACTGCGCACCGCAGGCAGACGCGCCCAATCCACCCCGTCGCG
>NKIT01000149.1 GCA_002256185.1 Rhodobacteraceae bacterium PARR1
CGGCACATTCTCGCAGGGGCGGGTGATGCCCTTTGCCCAAGGGGGTGTCGTCACGCAGGCCACCAGCTTTCCGATGCGGGGCGGGCGCGGGTTGATGGGCGAGGCGGGGCCAGAGGCGATCATGCCGCTGGCGCGCGGCCCAGATGGGCGTTTGGGCGGGCAGGCGGGCGGGGGCGGGCGTCCGGTGTCGGTCGTCATGAACATCTCCACCCCTGATGTGCAGGGCTTTCAGCGCAGCCAAAGCCAGATCGCCGCACAGGCCGCCCGCGCGTTGGCGCGGGGGCAACGCAACCGCTGAGGGTGTTCCATGTCATTTCACGAGATACGCTTTCCCGCCAACCTGAGCTTCGGCTCGGTCGGGGGGCCGGAACGGCGCACGGATATCGTCACTTTGGCCAACGGGTTTGAGGAACGCAACGCGCCCTGGGCGCATGGGCGACGGCGCTATGATGCGGGCTTGGGCCTGCGGTCGCTGGATGATGTGGAAACGCTGGTCGCGTTCTTTGAGGCGCGGCGGGGGCAGTTGTTCGGGTTTCGCTGGAAGGATTGGGCGGATTTCCGGTCCTGCCTGCCGTCGCGGGTGATTTCGGCTGAGGATCAGTTGATCGGGATCGGGGACGGGCTGAACCGGCTGTTCCCGCTTGCCAAACGCTATGTCTCGGGTCCGGCGGAGTATCTGCGTCCGGTGCGAAAGCCTGTGGCGGGAACTGTGCAGGTTGCGGTGGCTGAGGATGTGAAGGTGGAAGGCGTGGATTTCACCGTCGATGCCGCCTTGGGCGCCGTGACCTTTGTCGATCCGCCTGACCTAGGAACACGGGTGACCGCGGGGTTCGAGTTTGATGTGCCGGTGCGGTTTGACACGGATCGCATCGCTGTTTCGGTCGCCTCGTTCCATGCGGGCGATGTACCGTCGGTTCCGGTGGTGGAGGTGCGGCTTTGACGCTTTATCAACATCTTGCCACGGGATGCACCACGGTTTGCCGATGCTGGGCTGTCGCCAGAACCGATGGGGTGATGCTGGGCTTTACGGATCACGATCTTGATCTTTGGTTTGAAGGCGTTCTCTTTCGCGCGGGCAGCGGGCTGAGCGCGCGGGCTTTGGCGCAATCCACCGGGCTGGCCGTGGACAACAGCGAGGCGGTGGGGGCTTTGTCCGACGCCTCGGTCTCGGAGACGGATTTGCGAGCGGGGCGGTTTGACAATGCGGACGTGCGCCTGTGGCTTGTGAATTGGGCCAATACGGCAGAGCGCGTCTTGCAGTTTCGCGGTTCGGTCGGAGAGGTCGCGCAATCGGGTGGCCAATTCCGCGCCGAATTGCGCGGCCTTACCGAGTCGTTGAACCGCCCACAACGCCGCGTGTTCCAGCGCGATTGCACGGCGGTGCTGGGGGATCGGCGCTGTGGGGTGGTGCTGTCCGGAGTGCAGTGGTCCGTGGCGACGCGTCTGGTGCGAATGCTGGACGGGGCGTCCATCGTCACGCCTGAACTGCCCTATCTGGCGGGATGGTTCCAGCACGGGCGCGCGGTGTTTCTGGACGGACCCGCGCAGGGGGTGAGCGTGCCGATCAAGGCGGATCGCGGATTGCCGCTGGCGCGTCGGATTGATCTCTGGCGTGAGCCGGGGATTGCACCGCAACCGAATGATGCCGTGCGACTTGAGGCGGGCTGTGACCGGCAGGCGGCAACCTGCCGGGCGAAGTTCTGCAATTTCCTGAACTTCCGGGGTTTTCCCGATATTCCGGGGGATGACTGGGTTACCGCCGTTCCTGCCCGCGCCGACCTGAAAGACGGTGGCAGCCGGAACGGGCCATGAGCGGGGCGCAGGTGGTTGCAGAGGCGCGGCGGTGGTTGGGCACGCCCTATGTGCACCAAGCCTCGGTCTGCGGGGTGGGGTGTGATTGTCTGGGTCTGCTGCGGGGCGTCTGGCGGGATGTGCTGGGGCCGGAGCCTGAGAAAGTGCCCTCCTACACGCGGGACTGGTCCGAAGCCTCGGGCCGCGAGGCGTTGTGGGAGGCGGCCTTCAGGTGGCTGTTGCCAGCAGGTCCGGCGCTGTCGGATGGGGATATTCTGCTGTTCCGCATGCGTGAAGGGGCTGTGGCCAAGCATCTGGGCTTTGCCGCCAGTCACGCGACGGGGCCGACGGTCATTCACGCCTATACCGGACACGGTGTGGTCGAAAGCCCGCTGAGCGCGGCTTGGTCGCGTCGGATCGTGGCGCGGTTTCGTTTTCCATTTGAAGGGTGATCACCAATGGCAACGCTGGTCTTGGCGGCGGCGGGTTCCGCAATCGGTGCGAGTTTTGGCACGGGGACGGTGCTTGGTCTGACCGGGGCGGTGATCGGGCGCGCGGTGGGCGCGACCTTGGGTCAGGTCATTGATCAGCGGCTGTTCGCCTCAGGGTCAGAACCGGTGCGGACGGGGCAGATTGACCGGTTCCGGATGATGGGGGCCAGTGAGGGGGCATCGATCCCACGGGTCTGGGGCAGGGCGCGCGTGGGTGGGCAGGTGATCTGGGCCTCGCGTTTTCGCGAGGATCTGGTGGCGCGGGATGGGGGCGGCGGGGGAAAAGGTGCCCCCCGCCGCGCGCAGATCGAAGATTACAGCTATTCTGTCAGTCTGGCCGTCGCGCTGTGTGAAGGGCCGATCCTGCGGGTCGGGCGGGTCTGGGCGGATGGGGTCGAGATCGATCCAGCCGACTATGCGATGCAGGTTTATACGGGTGACGAGGCGCAGTTGCCCGATCCCAAGATCGCCGCTGTCGAGGGGGCGGACAAGGCCCCCGCCTTTCGCGGTACGGCTTATGTGGTGTTTGAGGACTTGCCGCTGGCACCCTTTGGCAACCGTGTGCCGCAGTTCAGCTTTGAGGTGGTGCGCGGGGCGAAGGCTGTCAATGCGCCGGGGAGCGTGACGCTGGGCAGTTTGTTGTCTGCCGTGGCGCTGATCCCGGGGACGGGGGAATATTCGCTCGCGACGGACGTGGTGCGCGTCCCGCAAGGGCCGGGACGCCAACTTGAGATCAACCGCAATACCATCGGTCGAACATCGGATTTTGCGGTCTCGCTGCGGCAGTTGCGGGGCGAGGTGCCGCTGTTGGGGTCTGTCTCTTTGGTGGTGTCTTGGTTCGGTGATGATCTGCGCTGTGGACAGTGCAGCGTGCGACCTAAAGTAGAGCAGGCAGTTCTGGACGGCGTTTCGCAGGATTGGCGCGCGGGCGGTCTGGTCCGGTCCGAGGCCGAGGTGTTGCCCTTGCTGGACGGTCGGTCTGTATACGGTGGCACGCCGTCGGATGCGTCAGTGATGCAGGCGATGCAGGCGTTGCGTGCAGGTGGGCAAGAGGTGATGTTTTACCCCTTCGTCTTGATGGAACAAGCACCGGGCAATGTGCTGCCCGATCCTTACAGCGAGGCGCTGGGGCAGGCGGTGCTGCCGTGGCGGGGAAGGATCACGCTGTCGAAGGCACCCGGACGGCTTGGCACGTCGGATCGCACAGTGGCGGCGGTGGACGAGGTTGCAGCATTCTTTGGCACGGCCACGCGCGATCAGGTCGTGACCGTCGATGGCGAGGTGCGACACAACGGGGTGAGCGATTGGGGATACCGGCGTTTCATCCTGCATTATGCGCGCCTGTGCCAGTTGGCGGGGGGTGTGGACAGCTTTTGCATCGGGTCGGAGGTGCGTGGGGGGACGCAGATTCGGGCGGCGGGGGATAGCTTTCCCGCCGTAGATGCCTTGCGGGCGCTCGCTGCGGACGTGCGCGCGATCCTTGGGCCGGCCACCAAGATCACCTATGCGGCGGATTGGTCGGAGTATTGGGGGCACATGGCGGATGGAAACCGCTACTTCCACCTCGACCCGCTGTGGGCGGACCCTAACATCGACATGATCGGCATCGACAATTACATGCCGATTGCCGACTGGCGCGACGGCGAAGGCCATGCGGACGCGGCGGCGGGGTCAGTCCATGATCTGGACTACCTCAAGTCGAACATCTGCGGTGGTGAGGGGTTCGATTGGTATTACAACGGCCCCGAAGGCGAGGCGGCCCAGCGTCGTCTGCCGATCCGGGATGAGGCTTTCGGCGAGGATTGGATTTACCGGTACAAGGACATCCGCAATTGGTGGGGTCTGCCGCATCACGACCGGATTGACGGCGTGCGGACTGAGGCGACAGCATGGGTGCCGCACTCAAAGCCCGTGTGGTTCACCGAATTCGGCTGTGCGGCGTTGGACAAGGCGGCGAACCAACCCAATCTGTTCCTCGATCCAAAATCTTCGGAATCCGGACTGGCGCGTGGCTCGAACGGGCGGCGCGACGATCTGATGCAGATGCAGTATCTGCGCGCGATCATCGAATACTGGATGGACCCCGCGCATAACCCTGTGTCGTCGGTTTATGGCGGGCCGATGGTGGATATGACGCGGGCGCATGTCTGGGCTTTTGACGCGCGCCCGTTTCCGGCCTTTCCGGGGCGACCGGACCTGTGGTCGGATGGAGAGAACTACGACAGGGGACATTGGCTGAACGGGCGGACCAGCGCCGTGCCTTTGTCAGAGGTGGTTCGTGAAATCCTGTGGCAGTCCGGGGTTACGGATGTCGATGTCTCACGGCTTTACGGGGCGGTGCTGGGGTATGTGGACGCCTCAGCCTATACTGCTCGCGCGGCGTTGCAGCCGCTGATGATGGCCTATGGCTTTGATTGCCACGAACGCGAGGGACGCCTGCACTTTGTGACTCGCCGGGTGACGGCGGCTGTCACGCTTGATCCGACAAGCCTTGTTCGCGGCGAAGAAGGCGATCTTGAACTCTTGCGCGCCAGCGGGGCTGATTTGCCGCATGAGCTGCGCCTGACGCATATCGAGGCCGAGGCGGATTATCAGGTGACCGTCGGTGCGGCGGCTCTGCCGGATGCAGGTGAGGCGTCCGCGCATGTCAATGGCAGCGAACTGCCGTTGGTTCTTACCCCATCGGCTGCCCGAGACATCGCCGAAGAGGTGTTGTCGGCGGCACAGGTCGCGCAAGACAGCGCGCGATTCACGCTGCCTTATTCGGCGCTTGGTCTGCGGGCCGGGGATGTGGTTCGCCTCAAGGGGCAAACATGGCGCGTTGACCGGCTGGAATTGGCCGAAGGTATCGGGGTTGAGGCTGTACGAGTGGAAGGCGCAGCAACCAACACCCAAGGCGCACGGCTGGACCGTCGCCTGCCTTTGCCTGTTGCGGCGGCGGGGGCGGTGCTTCCCCTCTTCCTCGACTTGCCATTGCTGACCGGCGATGAGGTGCCCCACGCCCCCCATGTGGCTGTGGCGTCCGAGCCTTGGCCCGGACGGGTGGCGATCTGGTCGGCACCGGGAATGGATGGTTTTGCCCTGAATACCCAACTTTGGGCACCAGCGGTCATCGGCCAGTTGGAAAGCCTGCTTGGCATGGGGCGGCCCGGTCTGATTGACCATGCGGCGCGGTTTCGGGTGCGGCTTGGGGCAGGTAGTCTGGCGTCATGCAGCATGGAAGCCTTGCTGAACGGGGAAAACCTTGCCGCCGTCGGGGATGGGTCGATTGGCAACTGGGAGGTGATCCAGTTTCTGACAGCCGAACCCGTCGCACCCGATGTCTGGGAGATTTCTGCCTGCCTGCGCGCGCAATGCGGGACCGATGCTGCGTTGCCGCCGGTCTGGCCTGCGGGGTGTTTCTTCGTGTTGCTTGGTCCGGAAGTGCGCCAGATCGGTCTGCGTGAGTCCGAAGTGGGGTTGCCCCGGACATATCGGGTTGGTCCGCTCGCGCGTGGTTATGCTGATCCCGACGCCGTTCAGCGGGTGGATGCGTTCTGGGCCATCGGGCGCAGGCCTTACCGGGTGGCACATCTGCGGCGGACCGAAGTGGGCACGTCGCATCGCTTTGACTGGATTCGGCGCACGCGACTTGACGGTGACGGCTGGCGCATCGTCGAGGTGCCGCTGGGCGAGGCCCTTGAGGCATACCGGCTGATCGTCTCGGTCGCCGGAGTGGCGGTGCGGCAGGTTGATCTGGGCGTGCCAGAGTTCGACTACACCGCCGAGATGCGGGCTGCGGATGGCGCGACGGGGGCCTATAGCGTGGGGGTTGCACAGCTTTCCGAAAGCTTCGGGCCGGGGCCGTTCCACCGGATCGATTGTTCCGGCTGAACGATAGGGCGTATCTTGGTCGATGATCTGGTGGATGGGCAGGCTATGTGGTGGCTCATTCCGACACGCATGCCTAAGGGGGCTTGGCTGAAACGCGTGCCTCACATCCGCTTTCTGGCAACGCCAGCCTGATGCCGCTATGCCTGTCGGCGGGGCGGGGCATTCCGACGGCCCTGTCCCCTGCCAACCCGCTGACACTGGGTCGGCTTTGTCTTGTTGCCTTTTAGCTCATGTCTGGACCTGTCCCGCCCTCGCGCCATATGCTACACTCTGGGTCTGCAACCGGCGGGGATGTCATGCTCGAAACCAAATTCAAGGTCTCTCAGGTTGACCCAGTCTGGAACCGCGTCCGCGACGAGGCGCAGGAAACCATCCGCTCTGAACCGCTGCTCGGCGGGTTGGTGCATTCAAGCCTGCTGCACCATGCCTCGCTGGAACGGGCCTTGGCTTACCGCTTTTCTCTGAAACTCGCCTCGGGTGAGATGAGCGAGCAGATCTTGCGGGAAATCGCGGATGAGGCTTACAGCGCCGATCCCAGCCTTGGGGCTGCGGCGCGGGCGGATTTAATGGCAATCTATGACCGTGATCCAGCCTGCCACCGCTACTTGCAACCGATTTTGTTCTTCAAGGGCTATCAAGCGGTCCAAGCCTATCGCATCGGCCATTGGCTGTGGGAGCAAGGGCGGCGCGATCTGGCCTATTTCGTGCAGATGCGGGTGTCTGAGGCCTTCGGGGTCGATATCCACCCGGCCGCAAAGATCGGCAAAGGGTTAATGATCGACCATGCCCATTCGATCGTGATCGGGGAAACGGCGGTCGTCGGGGACAACGTGTCGATGCTGCATTCCGTGACTTTGGGCGGCACCGGGAAAGAGGATGGCGACCGTCATCCCAAGATCGGCGATGGTGTGCTGATCGGGGCCGGGGCCAAGGTGCTTGGCAATATCCACATCGGCCATTGCAGCCGCATCGCGGCGGGGTCGGTGGTCTTGCAAGACGTGCCGCCTTGCAAGACTGTGGCTGGGGTTCCGGCGCGGATTGTGGGGGAGGCGGGGTGCGATACGCCCTCTGTCTCGATGGATCACCGTTTCGCCGATTCCTGAGATCGTGACATAGCAAAACGCCCGCAGGATCACTCCTGCGGGCGTTTTTTCATGTCTGCGCTTTGGCCTCAGGCCAGCATCGCCATCGGGTTTTCCAGATTGTCGACGATGGCTTTCATCAGTTGCGCGCCAAGCGCCCCGTCGATGACGCGGTGATCGACCGAAAGGGTCATCGACATCACTGTCGCCACGCCAATCGACCCATCCGCCAGAACCACCGGCTTTTTGATCCCCGCGCCCACAGCCAGAATGGCCCCATGCGGCGGGTTGATCACGGCGTCGAAGTTTTCGATCCCCATCATCCCAAGGTTCGAGATGGCGAAGCTGCCGCCCTGATATTCATGTGGGGCCAATTTCTTGGTCTTGGCGCGGTTGGCCAAATCCTTCATTTCTGCCGACAGGGACGAGAGCGACTTCTGGTCGGCGTCCTTAAGCACGGGGGTGAAAAGACCACCCTCGATGGCGACGGCAACAGCCACATCCGACGGTTTCAGCTTCAGGATACGATCCCCGGCCCAAACCGCATTGGCATCCGGCACGGCTTGCAGCGCCAAGGCGCAGGCCTTGATGATGAAGTCATTGACCGACAGTTTCACCCCGCGCGCCTCAAGCTGTTTGTTCAACTGCTCGCGGAAGGCCATCAGGTTGTCCAAGCGCACATCCCGCCGCAGGTAGAAATGCGGGATGGTTTGCTTGGCTTCGGTCAGGCGGGCAGCGATGGTGCGGCGCATACCGTCCAGCTTCACCTCGGTGAAAGCGCGGTCCTGATACATTTTCAGGACCTGCTCGGTCGAGGGGCCAGTTGGGAAGGCTGCCGGGGCGGTCGCAGCCACCGGCGCAGGGGCAGGGGCCGCAGCCACAACCGGGGCAGCAGCCACAGGTTTTGCGCCTTCGACATCTGCTTTCACGATGCGGCCATGCGGGCCAGAGCCTTGCACCTTGGTCAGGTCCAAGCCCTTTTCCGCCGCGATCCGACGGGCGAGCGGGGAGGCGAAGACCCGCGTGCCACCAGCAGCAACGGGTGCCACCGGGGCCGGGGCTGCAACCGCCGGGGCCGCAACAGCCGCAACGGGGGCCGCGGCTTTGGCGACCACGGGGGCGGCATCGGCGCTTTCGCCCTCTTCCAGCAGAACGGCGATAGGGGTGTTCACCTTTACCCCCGCCGTGCCTTCGGCGATCAACAGCTTGCCGACGA
>NKIT01000150.1 GCA_002256185.1 Rhodobacteraceae bacterium PARR1
CAGCGTGCTTTCGAACACCTCGGCCAAGGGCATCGGCTCTTCGACCAGTTGCAACTTGCCCGCCTCGATCGACGACATGTCCAGAATGTCTTCGATGATCCGCAGCAAGGACAGTGCCGAATCGCGGATGGTGCCAAGGTTCCGGCTTTGCTGCGGCGACAGGTCGGTTGCGGCAAGGATGTCGGCCATCCCGATCACCCCGTTCATCGGAGTGCGGATCTCATGGCTCATGGCGGCGAGGAATTCGCTTTTTGACCGGTTCGCGGCCTCAGCCTCGCGCCGGGCGGCGGCCATGCGGATGTTGTAGCGTTCGGCAATCATCGCGAACAGGAACACATTCGCCCCGACGACAAGGATCGACGAAGCGGTCGCGGCCGGGGCGACCACGTTCTCGGCGATGTCATGCGGAATGAGCGGCGGCCCAAAGAAATCTGCCCCCAGAAAACTGCCTCCCAGCCAGCAGCCCAGGATCGACACGATGAGAAACAGGATCAGCGGTTTTTCGGTCCGCAACGAGCAGTTCAGAAAAACCCCTGCCAGAACAGGCGCGTAAAGCTGATCGACGTTGGCCGCTGGATGGATGGTAAAATGGCCGATCAGCAAGACGACAAGCGCCGTCCAGAACCAAAGGATGCGCCCGGTGTTCGGGTAACCTGCCGACATCATGTAGACCGACGCAGCCGATCCCACCGTCATCAAAGCGGACAAAACCACAACGAGCCAAGAGTCGATCATCAGCCCGACGCAAATCCAGATCAAACCAACGATCAAGACGGCAAGGGCCATGCCACTGGTGGCCAGCCCGCGAAACTGTTCGTCCTGCCTAAGGTCGCCGGCATCCCGAAACGGGCGCTGCAAAGCGATCAAACGAGCTTTAAAGTTCACCACACCCCCCCGGGCACATGACCCGGTCGAATTTTTCTCGTCATGCGATCCCACATTTCGCAAGACGACGATAACGCAGACTGCTTTACCATGAAACTTGGCCTTTATAGCAAGATTCACGGAAAATGCGGTGTTTGCGCCTTGTGGCAATCCGCGATAGCAAAGGTGCAACTCTTTTCTCGCCGGAAGCCATGCCATGACCGACCTGTCGCCGCTGACGCTTTACCTTGCCGCGCCGCGCGGTTTCTGCGCCGGGGTGGACCGGGCGATCAAGATCGTCGAACTGGCCATCGAAAAATGGGGCGCACCCGTTTATGTGCGGCATGAGATTGTCCATAACCGCTACGTCGTCGAAGACCTGCGCGCCAAGGGCGCGGTCTTTGTCGAAGAGTTGGACGATTGCCCCGATGACCGCCCGGTGATCTTTTCCGCCCATGGTGTGCCGAAATCCGTGCCCGCCGCCGCAGAGGCCCGCCAGATGATCGCGGTCGATGCCACCTGCCCCTTGGTGACCAAAGTGCACAACGAGGCGCAGCGCCATTCGGAAAACGGGTTGCAGATGGTGATGATCGGCCACGCAGGCCACCCCGAAACCGTGGGCACCATGGGGCAGTTGCCGAATGGCGAGGTGCTTTTGGTCGAGACCGCCGAGGATGTGGCAACCCTGTCGGTGCGCGATCCGGGCAAGCTGGCCTATATCACCCAGACCACTCTGTCTGTCGATGACACGGCGGGGATCGTTGCGGCCTTGCAGGCGCGTTTTCCGGCCATCCTTGGCCCGCACAAGGAAGACATCTGCTATGCCACCACCAACCGTCAGGCGGCGGTCAAGGCGGTTGCCCCCAAGATCGACGCGCTTCTGGTGATCGGTGCGCCAAATTCCTCCAACTCACGGCGTCTGGTTGAGGTGGGGTCGGCCGCAGGCTGCGCCTATTCCCAACTGATCCAACGCGCCACCGATATTGATTGGCGCGCGTTGCAAGGGATCCGTGCCGTGGGCGTCACCGCAGGGGCAAGCGCCCCCGAAGTGCTGGTGAACGAGGTGATCGACGCCTTCCGCGCCCGCTATGCCACCACGGTGGAACTGGTGGAAACCGCCGTTGAGCATGTCGAATTCAAGGTGCCCCGCATCCTGCGCGAGGCGGTGTGACGGACTGGATCAGCTTTGAGGCCTCGGTTCAGCCGATGGTCTGGGGCAAGGCGACCTGCACTGTCCTGCGCCTGCCGCTCGAAGCCGCTGCCCCCTTGTCGGCGCAAGGCGCAAAGCGGGTGGAGGGGGAAATCAACGACCACCCCGTGAACCTTGCGCTGTCGCGCGCGCCGGTGATCGACGGGATGTTCCTGTGGGCGGGCCAAAGCCTGCTTGACCGTATCGGCATCCAGCCCGGTGAGGTGGTCGAGGTGCGCCTGCGCCCTGCCCCAGATGACCGCGTGGACCTGCCCGATGACATCGCCGCCGCCCTGCGCGCGGCAGGTGTAACTGCCGCATGGGAGGCGTTGACGGCTGGAAAGCGGCGCGGATTGCTCTATCAAATCGACACGGCAAAAACCGCACCGACCCGCGCCAAACGCATTGCAGCCCTGATCGCCACCCTGACGGAGACGCCATGATCCCCCGTTCCGCCCTGATCCTTGGCCTTGCTGGTCTCCTCCCCTTTGTCTGGGGGGCGCTGAACGTGCTTTATCCGCCTTCGCTGGCGTGGGGGGGGCCGATGGTCAGCCCCATGTTCAAGGGCACCTATGTCAGCCTGACCTATGGCACTGTGATCCTGTCCTTCATGTCGGGCGTTCTGTGGGGCTTTGCCACCAAGACCAAGGGCGCGGCGGCGGCGGTTGGGTATGGGCTGTCGGTGATCCCCGCGCTTTGGGCGTTCTTCATGGTCAACGGCCAACCCGGCGATGCGGCTGTAAACCTTGCGGCGGGTTTCGCGGGGCTGATCCTTCTGGATTTCAGCTTTGCCCGCCAAGGTCTGGCCCCGCCATGGTGGATGCGTCTGCGCCTGATCCTGACAGCGGTGGTGCTGGCCTGTCTGGCCGTGCCGATCCTTTATGAATGACCGCCGCCCGGTTGACCGGCCTGCCCCCCGCGCATAGGGAATGGGCAAAGGAGACCCCATGCCTGACCTTTTCGCCTATACCGACGGTGCCTGTTCCGGCAATCCCGGCCCCGGAGGCTGGGGCGTGCTGCTGATCGCCCGCGATGGCGACACAGTGCTGAAAGAGCGCGAGTTGAACGGCGGTGAGGTTCTGACCACCAACAACCGCATGGAGCTTTTGGCCGCGATTTCCGCACTGGAAACGCTGGCCCGCCCGACCGAGATCACCATCGTCACCGACAGCGCCTATGTGAAGAACGGCGTGACCGAATGGATCCATGGCTGGAAGCGCAACGGCTGGAAAACCGCCGGGAAAGACCCGGTCAAGAATGTGGACCTCTGGCAGCGGATCGACGCGGCGCAAAAGACCCACAAGGTGACATGGCGCTGGATCAAGGGCCACGCGGGCCACGCGGAAAACGAACGCGCCGATGCCTTGGCGCGCGCAGGGATGGCCCCCTTCAAGGTCAAGGCATGATCGCGCCGAACCTGCTTTTGCCCGCCGACACCGTGCTGACCGTGCTGGATTATGCGTCGGTCACGGTCTTTGCGCTGACCGGGGCGCTGGTGGCCAGCCGGTCGCAACTGGATATTGTCGGCTTCATCTTCATCGCCTGCCTGACTGCCATCGGCGGAGGCACGCTGCGCGACGTGATCCTTGACCGCCCGCCGCTGTGGCTGTCCGATCCCGGATTGCTGGCGGCGGCATCGCTTGCGGCTGCGGCGGTGTTCATTGGTGCCCATCGGTTGGAAAGCCGGTATCGCACGCTGGAATGGCTGGATGCCTTTGCGCTGGCAGTTGCCGTGCCTGCCGGTGTGGGCGTGGCGCTGGCCGAGGGCCAAAGCTGGGCCGTGGTCGTCGTCATGGGCATGGTCACGGGCTGCATGGGCGGCTTGATGCGCGATGTGGTCTGCAACGAGGTGCCTTTGGTGCTGAAGCAGGGCGAGCTTTATGTGTCCTGCGCCTTTGCCGGGGCTCTGGCGGCATCTGGCATCCTTGCCTTTGGCTTGCCGGTGGGCGTGGCACTGGGAATTTGCGGACTGGTCACGCTGACACTCAGGGCAGGCAGCCTTGCACTGGGCTGGCGGCTGCCGGTCTATCGGCACCGCCCGCCCCGCGCGCCCAAACGTTAGGCGGCTTGCCTTTGGCAACGGCGCGGTTACCATTAACTTTGGTATAGAGAACGGAACCCGATGGCCCGCCCCCGCAGCATACCCGACACCGACATCTATGCCGCCATTCGCGCGCTTCTGGCCCGTGATGGCGAAAAGGCCGTGGCCTTTGGCACTGTGGCGCGGTTGACCGGCCTTGCAGCACCGTCCCTTGTGCAACGCTATGCCAACCGCGACGGCATGATCCGCGCCGCCCTGCTGGACGGCTGGCAGGACTTGCTGAGCCGCACCACAACAACGGCAGAGTCCCAGCCGCAGGCCCTGCTGAAGGCGCTGGCCGAACCTGCGGCGGCGATGACCCGCCCCGCATTGATGGCCCTGACTCTGCGCGATGCCACCCTGCGCGCGGCGGCAGAGGCATGGCGTGTGCAGTTGGAATCCCTTTTGGCGCTGCGACTGGGTGGCGGGGCAAGAGGCGCAGAGTCAGCCGCCATGCTGTTTGCCGCTTGGCAAGGGCAATTGCTTTGGCTGCAGGCCGGGGGCAAAAACTTTCGCATCAAAGAGGCGGCAAAGCGGCTTACCTAGAAAAGTAAATCCGCCACAGCCAGATCAACGCCCCAGCCCCGATCACCGCCCCCAGAAACCCCGCCGCAAAACCGGTGACGGTGATCAACACCCGCAGGACCAGCCCACCCAACAGCGCCCCGGCGACCCCTATAACGATGGTCGTGGGCACGTCCGTCTGCAACCGCATGAACCGTGTGGCCAGAAAGCCTGCGGCGGCACCGATGATGACAAGGGCAAGGATGGGCATGGCTGCGGCCTCCGGCCTGCGATTACTTGATCAATATGGCGATGCCCCCGCCCGCCGCCAAGGGCCAAGGCTTCAGTCGATATGGCCCGGCATTTGTGCGCCACGCAGGAAATCGGCCTGCGCCTGCGCCCGTTTGCCTTCGCGCTGTGCCAAAAGGATTTCCACAGCGCCGTCACCGCAAGCGATGGTCAGCCCCGACAGCACCTGCCCCGGCAGGCCCTGCCCAGCAATTACACGTGATTTCAGCAGCTTGACCCGATCCTTGCCGAACATGCACCACGCACCGGGAAAGGGCGACAGACCCCGGATCAGACGATCCACCTCTGCCGCCGGACGGGCCCAATCCACCCGCGCCTCGGCCTTGTCGATCTTGGCGGCATAGGTCACGCCGTCATCGGGCTGCGGGTCGGGCGTCAGATCGGCCAACTGCGCCAAGGCCTGAACGATCAGCGCCGCACCCATCTTGGACAAACGATCGTGCAACTCGCCCGTGGTTTCCTCTGCCCCTA
Organism: Rhodobacteraceae bacterium PARR1; assembly: GCA_002256185.1. GTDB lineage: Bacteria > Pseudomonadota > Alphaproteobacteria > Rhodobacterales > Rhodobacteraceae > Paragemmobacter. The sequence continues at coordinate 5,418 of NKIT01000150.1, forward strand.
TCGCCACCGCATCGCGCAGCAACACAGGGCCGGTGTCCAAGCCCGCCTCCATCTGCATGATGCAGATGCCCGTTTCCGCATCCCCCGCCATGATCGCGCGGTGGATGGGCGCGGCCCCCCGCCAGCGCGGCAGAAGTGAGGCATGGATGTTCAGACATCCCCGGCGCGGCGCATCCAGAATGGCCTGCGGCAGGATCAGGCCATATGCAACGACCACAGCGACATCGGCATCCCAAGCGGCAAACTCGGCCAAAGCCTCAGCCGTGCGCAGGCTGGTGGGGTAGCGGGTCACCAGACCCAACGCCTCGGCCCGTGCCTGCACCGGACTGGGGCGCAGCACTTGCCCGCGCCCTGCCGGACGCGGCGGCTGGCTGTAAACCGCCACGACCTCATGGTTTTGGTGCAGGGCGTCAAGGACCGGAACCGAGAATTCCGGCGTGCCCATGAAAATCACTCGCATTCGCGGCCCCTTTTCCGTTTTGGAACACCGCGCCAGATAAGCGCCATTTTCACTTTAATATCATAAACCTTCGCAGATTCTGCCGACTTGAGAACGGTTCGCGAAACGCCATAAATGCAAACGATTCTCAATCTCATGCCCCAAAGTCACTGCGAGCGATTCTCAACCGCGTTTGCGCTGCTTCTCTGACTTCGCAATCAGCATCTTGCGCTTCAGAGGCGAGAGGTGGTCGAAATACATCTTGCCGTTCAGGTGATCGACTTGGTGCTGCGCGCTTGTGGCCCAGAGATGCACGAAATCGCGCTCCTCCATCACCCCATCCGCGTTCAGGAACCGCACCGTCACCGCCCGTGGCCGCGCAATCACCGCCGACACTCCGGGCAAGTTGGGCGAGGCTTCCTCATGCTCCCGCAACTGCACGCTCGCATGCAGGATTTCCGGGTTGGCCATCCGCACCGCCTGCCCCCGTTCGGTGGAACAATCCACCACGGCCAGCCGCAGCGGCACACCGATCTGCACGGCGGCAAGACCATAGCCCGGCATCGCATCCATCGTGTCGATCATGTCGGCCCAGATGGCGCGGATGTCATCCGTGATCGCCTCCACCGGCGCGGCGGGTGTTTTCAGCACCGGATGCGGCCAAGGCAGGCACAGGCGGAAGGTCATGCAAGATACTCCGCTTCGGCCAATGCGCGGGCCTCGGGCGACAGGCGGTCAAGGGTGACGATCCCGTCAAGATGGTCGATCTCATGCTGGGCGCAGATGGCTTGAAAGCCGGTCAAATCCGCATCCTGCATCACGCCGTCAAGGTCGGTCCAACGCAGGCGGATCGCGGTGGCGCGGGCTATCGAGATGGTGATGCCGGGGATGGACAGGCACCCCTCTGGCCCCGTCGCCACATCGCCTGACCGCGAGACGATCACCGGATTCATAAAAACTTGCGGTGTGGGGGCACCCTCTTTCCACGTCGCATCCATCACGAACAGGCGCAGGGAAACGCCCACCTGCGGCGCGGCCAGACCCCGGCCCTGCGCATGATACATGGTGTCCAGCATGTCGGCGGCCAACTCCCGCGCGGCGGCAAGGTCCGTCACCGGCCCTGCCATTCGCGACAGCACCGGATCGGGCCACAACCGCACGGCCAGAACGGCCATCAGCCCCGCGCCCGTTCGCGCTTTAGCTTTTCCATCTTGCGGGTGATCATCTGCCGCTTCATCAGGCCCAGATAATCAATGAACAGCTTGCCGTTCAGGTGGTCGATCTCGTGCTGCACGCAGGTTGCCCAGATGCCGTCGAACTGCTCTTCCTGCGTCACGCCATCAAGGCCCGTCCAGCGCACGGCGACCGATGCGGGACGCTTCACCTCGGCATATTGGTCGGGGATGGACAGGCAGCCTTCCTCATAGGTGGACAGGTCTTCGGATGACCACACGACCTCGGGGTTGAACAGCACCATGGGACGGGGGTCGCCCGCGCCTTCCTTGACGCAATCCATGACGATCAGGCGCCTGGTCACGCCAATCTGCGGCGCGGCAAGGCCAATGCCGGGCGCGTCATACATTGTTTCCAGCATATCCTCGGCCAGCTTGCCCAATTCCGACGAGATCGCCGGGACGGGGTCGCAGACCTTCTTGAGGCGCGGATCGGGATGGATCAGGATAAGGCGGATCATGGCGCAAGCATTTACCCAAATCACCCCTGTCGTGCAATGGCGGCGCGTCGCCCCGCAAGCGCGGAATGATTTCCGCATATCGCCGAAAATTCAGAATATTGTTGCGACATTGATGATTGAAACGGAACGAGGTTCCAGATTATCCATGTATCGCAGAACAAACCGCCGCAACCGACCACAGGAAAGGCCACGGCATGAGCTTTGACGAGCCGATCAACCGCTTTGGCACCCATAGCGTGAAATGGGACATGATGGAGCGTCTTTATGGCGTTCCGGCCAAGGATGGCTTGGCGATGTGGGTGGCCGACATGGATTTCCGCCCCCCGGCCTGCATTCAGGCGGCGGTGGACAAGATGGCCGCGCATGGCATCTACGGCTATTTCGGCGACGATGCGGCCTATCTGGACGCGATCCGCTGGTGGATGGCGACCCGCCACGGCTGGGATGTGTCGCGCGAGGATATCTTCACCACCCACGGTCTGGTCAACGGCACCGGCCTGTGCCTGCAAGCCTTTACCCAGCCCGGTGATGGCGTGGTGCTGACCACCCCGGTCTATCACGCCTTTGCCCGCACCATCAAAGCGGCAGGCCGTCAGGTGGTGGAATGCGTGCTGAAGAATGACGGCGGGCGATATGAGATGGACTTCGCCGCTTGGGACGCCCAGATGACGGGGACCGAGACGATGTTCATCCTTTGCTCCCCCCACAATCCCGGCGGGCGGGTCTGGACGGCGGATGAGTTGCGCGGCGTCGCCGATTTCTGCATCCGCCACGACCTGATCCTTGTGTCGGATGAGAAACGCCATGCTCTGCTGCTGTCGGGGGCCAAGCACCACCCGCTGGCCACCGCCTGCCCCGAAATCGGCGACCGTCTGGTG
>NKIT01000151.1 GCA_002256185.1 Rhodobacteraceae bacterium PARR1
GCAGGGCGGGCCGGGATGACGGTGGCCAGCGACCCGCGCTTGGGCAAAGGGGCCTTGAAGGCAGATGCCGAAGGGGCCGATGCGCCCGTGCCGCTGGTCGAGGCGAAAAAGATCATGCAGCCTTTCGGGGATCGGTCAAAGGTCGTGATTGAACCGATGCTGACGGACCAATGGTTCGTCGATACCGCCAAAATCGTCGGCCCCGCGCTGGATGCGGTGCGGAACGGCACGGTCAAGATCATCCCGGAATCGGGCGAGCGCACCTATTACCACTGGCTGGAGAACATCGAACCCTGGTGCATCTCTCGCCAACTGTGGTGGGGGCATCAGATTCCGGTGTGGTATGGGCCGAGCTTAAAGACTGGCTCAACCTTCGGTCGCGACGGTATTGACGCGATTGAGGCGATGGATGCTGTGCGGTTCTGTGCGCCGAGCTTTTCTGAGGTTCAGAAGCAGGCCCGTGAGTTTTACGGCGAGAGTATTCCGATTTTTCAGGCTGATGAAATTGACGCAGCTCAAAAAACCGGATCACGCCGTTTCGGTTTGAGCAGTGTTGGATATGACGAACCGTCTCGTAGTGTTAGTGATGTTTGGCTGGCTCGCGACCCCGACGTTCTCGACACGTGGTTCTCCTCCGGCCTCTGGCCCATCGGCACGCTCGGCTGGCCCGAGCAAACCCCTGAGTTGCAAAAGTATTTCCCGACCTCGGTCCTCGTGACCGGGCAGGACATCCTGTTCTTCTGGGTCGCCCGGATGATGATGATGCAATTGGCCGTGGTGGAGGACATCCCCTTCCACACCGTCTATCTGCATGGCCTCGTGCGCGACGCCAAAGGCAAGAAGATGTCCAAATCCTTGGGCAACGTCATTGACCCGTTGGAGATCATCGACGAATTCGGGGCCGACGCGCTGCGCTTTACCAATGCGGCGATGGCCAGCCTTGGCGGCGTGCTGAAACTCGACACGGCGCGCATCGCGGGCTACCGCAACTTCGGGACCAAGCTCTGGAACGCCTGCCGCTTTGCCGAAATGAACGGCGTGTGGGAAGGCCACCAGACCCGGACCGACGCCCCCAAAGCCACCGCCACCGCCAACCGCTGGATCATTGGCGAGGTTGCCAAGACGCGGGCCGAGGTGGACGCAGCCCTTGCCGACTACCGCTTCGACCAAGCGGCGGATGCCTTGTACAAATTCGTCTGGGGCAAGGTCTGCGACTGGTATGTCGAATTCGCCAAACCATTGTTTGACGGCGACAAAGCGGCGGAAACCCGTGAGACGATGGGTTGGGTGCTGGATCAATGCATGATCCTTCTGCACCCCTTCATGCCCTTCATCACCGAAGAACTCTGGGCCACCACCGGCACCCGCGCGGGCATGCTGGTGCATCAGGATTGGCCGACCTTCGGCGCAGACCTGATCGACGACGCCTCGGACCGTGAGATGACCTGGGCCACCGGCTTGATCGACGAAATCCGCTCTGCCCGCGCGCAAATGCACGTGCCGGTGGGGCTGAAAATCGACCTCGTCGCCACCGAATTCGGGGCTGAGGCACGCCAAGCTTGGGCGAATAACGAAACCCTGATCAAACGCCTCGCCCGCGTTGAGACGCTGACAGAGGCTGCGGTTACCCCCAAAGGCTCCATCGCGGTCGCCGCCGAAGGGGCGGCGTTCGCCATCCCCTTGGAAGGCATCATCGACATCGCCGAAGAACGCGCCCGCCTGCAAAAGGCCTTCGACAAATTGGCCAAGGAAATCGGTGGCTTGAAAGGGCGGATCAACAACCCGGCCTTCGTCGCCTCTGCCCCGGAAGAGGTGGTGATCGAGGCCCGCGCCAATCTGGAAGCGCGGGAAGAAGAGGCCAGCAAGATTAAAGCAGCACTGGACCGCCTTGCCGAACTCGCCTGATCACCTTGGAAAAATACCCCGAGGGGGTGAGGCCCGCTGGGGCCGAGGGGGGCGAGCAGCCCCCCTTTTCTTTGGCTGGCCAAAGGCGCACACTCCCCCCAAAGGAGAGCGCCCATGTCTTGGCTCAGCCGCCTCGCCGAACGCCAAATCCTGAAAACCAAGCTGCAAGGCGGCCTGCAAGGGCTTGCGGGCGAAGGCAAACCCCTGCCCGACCGCACCGGCGATGCCTTTGTCAGCGCGGGCGATGCGGTGGGGTTTCGGATCATGGCGCAGGCGGGGGTGCTGCCCGAGGAAATCAACCTGAAAAAGCAGGTGGCCGAACAGGCGGCTTACCTCGCCACCCTGACCGACCCTGCCGCGCAAAAAGCGGCGATGGCGAAACTGGCCGATCTGCAAATGCGCCAAAGCATGGCCGAAGAGGCCCGCCGCCGCTTCATGCGCGACTGACGCCATAGGGGGAAAGTCATTCCCCCTTGCACTTGCCCGCGCGGCACGCAGACTGCGGGCATGACCGGACCCAGATACACCCCGCTTGCCGCCACCCTGCCCTCCACCGTGCCCTTCGTGGGCCCTGAGGCGCAGGAACGCGCCCGTGGCCGCGCCTTCCGTGCGCGTCTGGGGGCGAATGAATCGCTCTTTGGCCCCTCGCCCAAGGCCATCGCCGCGATGGCTGCGGCCGCGTCTGAGGCGTGGATGTATGGCGACCCCGAGGTGCATGACCTGCGCGCCGCCATCGCCGCACATCACGGTTGCACGCCCGCGCATGTGGTGGTGGGCGAAGGCATTGACGGGCTTTTGGGCCTGCTGGTCCGCCTGCTGATCGGCCCCGGCGATGCGGTCGTCACCTCGCTTGGGGCCTATCCGACCTTCAACTTCCACGTCACGGGCTTTGGTGGCACCTTGCACCGTGTGCCCTATAAAAACGACCTTGAGGACCCCGAGGCGCTGGTGACCAAAGCGGCAGAGACAGGCGCGAAGCTGATCTACTTCGCCAATCCCGACAATCCGATGGGGTCTTGGCACACGGCCTCCAAAGTTCAGGCGATGATCGACGCTATCCCCGCAGGCTGCCTCTTGCTGCTGGATGAGGCGTATGCCGACCTCTCCCCGCCCGGCACTGTGCCGACCATCCCCGCCGATGATCCGCGCGTGATCCGGATGCGGACCTTCTCCAAAGGCTACGGGCTTGCGGGGCTGCGTGTCGGCTATGCCATCGCCGCGCCGGAGTTGGTCACCGCCTTTGACAAGGTCCGCAACCATTTCGGCATGGGCCGCATCGCGCAGGCGGGGGCGTTGGCCGCGTTGCAGGATCAGGCGTGGCTGGCAGAGGTCAAGGCGCAGGTGATTGCGGCGCGCAGCCAGCTTGCCGACCATCGACTGTGCGCGCGATGGCGATTATGCCCGCGCGGTGCTGCGGGAGTTGGTCGCGCGGGATGTCTTTGCCCGCATGCCGGGCGTCGCGCCCCTTGACCGATGCATCCGCGTCAGTGTGGGCGGCGCGGCGGAACTGGCGGTCTTTGCCGAAACCCTGCCGCTCGCCCTGCGCGCCGCAGGCTGATCAATCGGCGGCCGGCCCCAGCGCCGGGGCTGGCCCTGCGGGCGCATCCGTCGCCGCCCCGATGCGCGGCACGTCGACCTTTGCCACCTCTGTGCGGGGCGTAAAGGCGGTCAGGCCGACGGGCGGTTCCTCTCCCATCGCGCGGCGAAAGACCAGCACGGTCTGGAATGTGGTCTTGGTCCCGGTCAGGCCCGAACGTTCGTCGCAGGGCAGCGTATCGGCGCGGACATAATCCCAGCCCTCACGGCCCAAGGCATTCATCAGGCTGGACAGCGCCAAGGCAAAGCGGTCCTCGGTCGTTTTCGCCTCACGGGCTTTTTCGCCACGGCGCGGGGCGGGGATCACCTTGAATTCGTAACGCTGCATGAACTTCTCCGGGGCAGGATGGGCGGGACGTTAGCCGCCGCACGGCAAAAGGAAAAGGGGCCGCAAGGCCCCTTCACATGACCGTGGCAAAGCGGGATCACAGACCCAGCTTTTGCGCCACCATTTGGTTCACCACCGCCGGATTGGCCTTGCCCCCGGTGGCTTTCAGCACTTGGCCGGTGAACCATCCGGCCAACTTGGCATTGACCTTGGCCTTTTCCACCTGATCGGGGTTGGCGGCGATCAACGCATCCAAGGCCGCCTCAATCGCCCCGGTATCGGTGACCTGCTTCATGCCATGCCTGGCGGCCACATCGGCGGGATTGCCACCTTCGGACCAGAGGATTTCGAACAAATCCTTGGCCATCTTGGTGGTGATCTCACCGCTGGCGATCAGGTCCAACACGCCGCCGATCTGGGCTGAGGACAGCGGGCTTTCGGTGACGGCCTTGCCCTCTTTGTTCAGACGGCCAAAGAGTTCGTTGATGATCCAATTCGCCGCCTGCTTGCCGTCGCGGCCCTTGGCCACTTCTTCAAAGAACGCGGCACTGTCCAACTCAGCCGTCAGCACATTGGCATCGTAATCGGTCAGGCCAAAATCGGCCATGAAGCGTGCCTTCTTGGCATCCGGCAGTTCCGGCATGCGGGCGGCGATGTCATCGACCCAAGCCTGTTCAATCTCAAGCGGCAGCAGGTCCGGGCAGGGGAAATAGCGGTAATCATGCGCCTCTTCTTTTGAGCGCATCGACCGCGTTTCCCCCTTGTCGGGATCGTAGAGACGGGTTTCCTGCATCACCTTGCCACCGTCTTCAAGGATGGCGATCTGACGCCGCGCCTCGTAGTCGATGGCCTGTTGAATAAAGCGCAACGAGTTCATGTTCTTGATCTCGCACCGCGTGCCGAGATTGCCGAAATCCTGCGTCGCCTGATAGCGTTCGTAATCGCCCGGACGGCAGACCGAGACGTTCACGTCCGCCCGCAGATTGCCGTTCTGCATGTTGCCGTCACAGGTGCCCAGATAGCGCAGGATTTGCCGCAGTTTGGACACATAAGCCGCCGCTTCTTCGGGACCACGAATGTCGGGACGGCTGACGATCTCCATCAGGGCCACGCCGGTGCGGTTGAAATCGACGAAGGACATGTTCGGGTCCATGTCATGGATCGACTTGCCCGCGTCCTGTTCCAGATGGATACGCTCGATCCGCACATGGCGTGCCACGCCGGGGGAAAGCTCCACCAGCACTTCGCCCTCACCCACGATGGGGTGGTAAAGCTGGCTGATCTGATAGCCCTGCGGCAGATCGGGGTAGAAATAGTTCTTGCGGTCAAAGGCCGAGCGCAGGTTGATCGCGGCCTTCAGCCCCAGACCCGACCGCACCGCCTGTTCCACGCAGAAATCGTTGATGACCGGCAGCATCCCCGGCATCGCGCAATCCACGAAGGACACGTTGGAATTGGGTTCCGCCCCCACTTGGGTAGACGCCCCCGAGAACAGCTTGGCGTTGGAGGCGACCTGCGCGGGAATTTCCATGCCGATAACCAATTCCCAATCGCCGGTCGCGCCTGCGATGATCTTGGGTTTCGGGGCCTCATAGGTGAGGTCGAGCATTGTGCGCCGTCCTTTCGCCGTCTGACCGTCCATCGGTCGACCGACTGAATAGGGCCAAGGCGCGCGGGCTTCAAGAGTGTGGCAGGGTCACAGCAGACTCACGGGCGCGAGTCTCACGGGCGCGGTTGGGCCGGGTTTCCGACCGCCGTTTTTGGCGTCTTGTTTGCATCGGCAGATCGTCCGGGCAAAAGGGCACCAATCAGGATCAGCGGCAACAAGAGAAGGAAAAACGCCACCTCGCCCAGCTTGGCGATGCCGTGCCACAGGTAGCGCAGGGCCTTGAAGCGTTTTGAAAAGCGTTTCATTTGTCATCCGCTGGTCGATTCCCCTTCTGTCTAACGCGGCAGACGGGGCAAAAGTTGCGCGATGGCGCGGCAAAATCATGTCGCTGGCAGTCAGGCAGGCGTCGCATCGGCCAAATAATGGCAAGAACCCGCCGATACGGGGCGGTCCGTTCACGGCAGCGTGGACTCGCGGGCGGGGCGGCGGGCATCACGTCATCTGGCGCGCAACGGGCGTGTCGCAATGCGTGATGGACCCATGCTGAAAACCGTGATCGTTTCGGGACTGACGCTTCTGGCCGTGGCAGGCTGCGTGCCTGCCGGAGAGCCGACGATGTCAAGCAGCAACGCCCGCCCGCCGATGGGTTGGGATGCGCGTCCCGAAGCGCCGGTTTGGACCGAACGCACGATGGCCGCCGTGGCGCGGCAAGACCATCGCCTGACCGATGTGGTGCCCGACGACATCGGCGTATGGTGCCCGGGCTATGAAAACGCATCCGAACAGGACCGCCGCGCGTTTTGGGCCGGGCTGATGTCTGCCGTGGCGCGCTACGAATCCAGTTGGAACCCCAAGGCGGCAGGTGGCGGCGGGCGCTATATCGGGGTGATGCAAATCTCGCCCCGGTCAGCGGCGCACCACGGCTGCACGGCGGATACCTCGTCCGAGTTGAAGGATGGCGCGGCCAATCTGGAATGCGCGGCGCAGATGATTGCGGTCAGCGTTGCATCGGATCGGATGGTCGCGGGCAACGGGCGCAAAGGCGCAGGGCGGGAATGGATGCCCTTCCGTGACGCCAAGAAACGCGCCGCGATGAGCGCATGGACCAGCGCGCAGCCTTACTGCGCGATTTGATTTAAAGACAACGACCGTGACAGTCGCGCGGGGCAAGTGACCCGCGCGTGTCGAACCATTGGCCGCATGCCCGCCCGTGCTGCCCCAGCACGGGCCGCGCCCGCCCGCCCTTTGGCGGGCGCGAAAACGCGCCCACCCGGTCGGGCGCGCGCCGTGCCCCAAGGTTAAGACTGCGGATAACCCCTTGCCGCCGCGTTGCCGCGTCGGCAATAGGACCGGCGAAACCGTCCACAGGACGGTTTCGTGGCGGTCCTGTTTGCCCTCACCCCCGCAGCATGCGCCCCACCATCTCTGCCAAGTCACGGCTCAGGCCGGGGTGCGCCTCGATCCGCCGCAGGGCCGCCTGAGCACCCACCTGACGGTCGGCGTCATAACGCCGCCAAGTTTCAAACGCCGTGGACATCCGCGCGGCGGTCTGCGGGTTCAGCGGGTCCAGCCGGATCAGCCAATCCGCGACCAGCGCATACCCCGCCCCGCTGATGTGGTGGAACCCGGCATGGTTGGCCGACAGCGCCCCGATCACGGACCGGAAGCGGTTGGGGTTTTTCCAGTCAAAGGCCGGATGCCGGGTCAGACCATCCGTCACCTCCGCCGCCCGGTCGGGTTGGGCGAGCATGATCTGCAGCATGAACCACTTGTCCATGACGTTGGCGTCATGGCTCCACCGCGCCTCGAACCGGGCGAGTTCGGGCGCGCCCTGCCCCACCTCCAGCAAGATGGCCAGCGTGCCCACCTCATCGGTCATGTTGTCGGCGGCGGCATAGCCTGCACGCGCCGCAGCCCCATCGTCGGTCAGCGCCAGCATCCCCAAAGCCCCCAGCCGCAACGACCGCCGCCCCGCCGCGCGGGCATCGGGGCTGAAGGGTCCGGGTTCGGCCATCTCTGCCACCAGCGCGGGCAGGCGGGGGCCAAGATGCTGCGCCAAGGCCCGTGCCATGCGCCGCCGTTCGGCATGGATGCTCGCGGGGTCCGGCACGATCCCAGCGGCGTGCAGCGTTGCGGCCAAGTCATCCTCACCCGGCAGGCGCAACGCCAGCGCGCGGAAGGCCGGGTCCAGCGCGTCATCAAAAGCCACCCGCGCCATGGCCGCCAACCAATCCGGCCCCGGCGATGCGCCTTCGGTCACCATGCGGATCAGCAAGTCCTTGGCGAGGGTGCGCCCGGCCTCCCATTTGTTGAACGGGTCGGTGTCATGGGCCAGCAGGAACGCGCGCTCTTCAGGCGTCGTTGCCCGCTCAAGGATCACTGGCGCGGAAAAGCCGCGAAGGATCGACGGGATCGGACGCGAAGCTGCCGGAAAGCGGAAGGTCTGTTCGGCCTCGGTCAATTCCAGCACCGTGGTCGGCAGGATTTCATCGCCGTTCGGGTTCAAAAGCCCCAGCGCAATGGGAATGTGCTTGGTCCCCTTAACCGGCTGGCCGGGGGTGGGCGGATTTTCTTGGCGGAAAGTGAGGGTCAGCGCTTCCCCATCCCAATCTTCGGTCACCGTGACGCGGGGCGTCCCGTCCTCGGTATACCAGCGCTTGAACTGGGTCAGATCGCGGCCTGTGGCGTCTTGGAACACCATAAGCCAATCTTCAATCGTCGCGGCATCGCCATCGTGACGATCGAAATACAAATCCAGCGCGCGGGCATAGCCATCCTCGCCCACCAGACGCTTCAGCATTCCGATCACCTCGGCGCCTTTTTCATAGATCGTCGCGGTGTAGAAATTGTTGATCTCGACATAGCTGTCGGGGCGCACAGG
>NKIT01000152.1 GCA_002256185.1 Rhodobacteraceae bacterium PARR1
CGCATATCCCCGCGACCCCATGGCCGCCGCCAGCGCCGACCCGATCCCGCCCGACGATCCCACCACCAATGCCCGCATATCGTCCCCTTCGCCCAGCACACCGCCCGCGCGAGATAGGGCGCATCCCCCCGCCCGCCAGTGGCCCGAACGCCGCATCCCCAGCCGAGACGCGCTTTTTCCAGTTGCTCCCGTTTTCCACTTGCTCCTGCGCAAATCCTGCGTATCGTCCGATCCCATGACACGGGAACCCATCATCACTTCGGTCCAGACCGCGTCGTGCATGCAGCACGGCTCAGTCTCTCCCCGTGCGCTTCTCCTCCTTAGCCGCCTCTGAGCGTGCCCTTGGGCGCGACCGCTCAGAGGTGACAAGCGCCCGGATGTGATGAAGCCCAAGGAACCCTAAGGAAAAGCCAATGACCGACAAAAGCACGCAACCCCGTGTGATGATTTTCGACACCACCCTGCGCGACGGTGAACAATCGCCGGGTGCCACCATGACCCATGACGAAAAGCTGGAAATCGCCAGCCTGCTGGACGAAATGGGCGTCGATATCATCGAAGCCGGGTTTCCCATCGCCTCGGAAGGTGACTTCGCCGCTGTGTCCGAGATTGCCAAGCGGGCGAAGAACTCGACCATCTGCGGTCTGGCCCGCGCCAATTTCAAGGACATCGACCGCTGCTGGGAGGCTGTGAAACACGCGCGTTCCCCGCGCATCCACACCTTCATCGGCACCTCGCCCCTGCACCGCGCGATCCCCAATCTGGACATGGACCAGATGGCGCAGCGCATCCATGAAACCGTGACGCATGCGCGCAATCTGTGCGACAACGTGCAATGGTCGCCGATGGATGCCACCCGGACCGAGCATGACTACCTGTGCCGCGTGGTGGAAATCGCGATCAAGGCCGGGGCCACCACGATCAACATTCCCGATACCGTCGGCTACACCTATCCGATGGAAAGCGCCAAGATCATCAAGATGCTCTTGGACCGCGTGCCGGGGGCTGACAGCATCATCTTCGCCACCCATTGCCACAATGACCTTGGCATGGCCACAGCCAACGCCTTGGCAGCGGTTGAGGCGGGCGCGCGTCAGATCGAATGCACCATCAACGGTCTGGGCGAACGCGCGGGCAATACCGCACTGGAAGAGGTCGTGATGGCGATGCGCGTGCGCAACGACATCCTGCCCTATCAGACCGGCATCGACACCACCAAGATCATGAACCTGTCGCGCCGCGTCTCGACCGTGTCGGGCTTTGCGGTGCAGTTCAACAAGGCCATCGTCGGCAAGAACGCCTTCCTGCACGAATCCGGCATCCATCAGGACGGCGTGCTGAAGAACGTCGAAACGTTCGAAATCATGCGCCCCGAAGACATCGGCCTGAATGCGAAAAACATCGCAATGGGCAAGCATTCCGGCCGCGCCGCCTTGCGCGCCAAGCTGAAAGAACTGGGATATGAGCTGGCCGACAACCAGTTGAATGACGTCTTCGTGCGCTTCAAGGCTTTGGCCGACCGCAAGAAAGAGGTCTATGACGACGATATCCTCGCGCTGGTGGCGGATGAACAGACCAATGACGCGCATGACACGCTGGCCCTGAAAAAACTGCGCGTGGTCTGCGGCACCGATGGCCCGCAAGAGGCGGATATGGTGCTGACCATCGACGGCGTGGATCACCACATCGACGCCACCGGCGACGGTCCGGTGGATGCGGCCTTCAACTGCATCAAGATGCTTTTCCCGCACAAAGCGCGGCTGCAAGTCTATCAGGTCGCCGCCGTGACCGAAGGCACTGACGCGCAGGCAACGGTCTCTGTGCGGCTCGAGGAAGACGGGCGCATCGTCACCGGCCAATCGGCGGATACCGATACCATCGTCGCCAGCGTGAAGGCCTATGTGAACGCGCTGAACCGCCTGATCGTGCGCCGCCAGAAAACCGCACCGGGTGAGGATGTGAAAACCGTCACCTACCACGGCGAATAAGACGACATCTGACGCAGATGTCGGGCCGTTTCCTGTCGCAGGAAACGGCCACCGCCCCCCCCGGAATATGCGTTCAAATTCCGCCGCGGTTTCTGCGCCAGAAACCGCCCTTTTTCTAAACAATCCCAAACCGCGCCGTGATGGCTGCCGCATGATCCGCCAGCGCCGGAACGCCTGCCCACTGCCGCAACAGGTCCGCCCAGCGCAGGGCGGCAAAGGTCACATCCTGCCCCTTCACCCGTGCGGCGAAATCGCGGACCTCTGCTGCATGGGCCTTGATCGCTGCCGGATCGACCGGCTTGCCATTGGCCCAAGCCGCCGGGGCGGCGTGCAGATAGACCAGCACCGCCCCGCGCGCCCGTTTCTGTGCCTGCGTCCGCAAGCCGTAAGCGTGCTTGACCAGTTGCGCTGCGTCCAGATGGCGATAGGTCAGCCGACCGTCCGACAGCGCCGCGCGCAGGGCGTCATAACCCGCCATGCCCGGCCCCCACTCTCGGCTGTCATAGGCTTCGGAAAACACCGTCGTCTTGCCGGGGCGGAACGGCTCATAGCGTTTGCTCTCCACCCCCACCAGCGTCGTCGCCGTGGTCAGCGCCGCATCCAGCCACGGATGCCGCCCCCCGGACCAAGGGAACCGCATCTCGGCCTCAAGCTCCACCGCCTCGGGTCGCCCCATCGGGACATTGGGCAAGGCGGGCAGCAGCGCCGGGCGGTCCAGAAACCAGCCAAAGGCATTCGCCGCCAAAGCAGACGAGGACTCGGGGCTGTCGAACTTGCCGCTGGCAAGCTCATTCCCCGGTGCGCGGGACAGGGCGGCAAGGACGGTTTCGGCGGGAACGCCGGGCAGGAAGTCAAGCAAGGCGCATCTCCGCAAGCTGGATCGGTGGCCCCGCCATAGGCGCTTTCGCAAGGCCATGACAGCCTTTCCGCAGCCGCCACCGGCCCGAATTCCGTCAAGACCAAGGCTGGCCTGATACACGCAAAAGACGATAATGTTCGAAAAGGTAAATTATTTGCTAATTTCAAGGTAATAATCCGTTCATAAAGTTGACAGCTGTCAACTCTGAACCCACACACGCCGAATTGCGCGCGGCGCTTGGCGCAGGGCTTTCGCTTGCCTGACACTGTCTTTATATGAAAAAGCCCGCCTCGGACGCGTCCGAGTCGCCGGATCATACTTTGCGTTGGATAGGACAGGTCGCACATGTCGTTACTCTCGAGCATCTTTTCGTCGGACATGGCGATTGACCTAGGGACGGCAAACACGCTCGTTTATGTGCGCGGCAAAGGGATCGTGCTGAACGAACCCTCGGTTGTCGCCTATCACGTCAAGGATGGCAAAAAGCAGGTGCTTGCGGTGGGCGAGGATGCCAAGCTGATGCTGGGCCGCACCCCCGGCACGATCGAGGCGATCCGCCCGATGCGCGACGGGGTCATTGCCGACTTCGACAGCGCCGAGGAAATGATCAAGCATTTCATCCGCAAGGTCCACAAGCGCACCACATTTTCCAAGCCCAAGATCATCGTCTGCGTGCCCTATGGCGCGACGCCGGTCGAAAAGCGCGCGATCCGTCAATCCGTGCTGTCGGCGGGTGCACGCCGCGCTGGTCTGATTGCCGAACCCATCGCTGCGGCGATTGGGGCGGGGATGCCGATCACCGATCCCACCGGCAACATGGTCGTCGACATCGGTGGCGGCACGACCGAGGTGGCGGTGCTGTCGCTGGGCGACATCGTCTATGCCCGGTCTGTCCGCGTCGGTGGTGACCGCATGGATGAGGCGATCATTTCCTATCTGCGCCGTCACCAGAACCTGCTGGTCGGGGAATCCACCGCCGAACGCATCAAGACCAGCATCGGCACCGCCCGTATGCCCGACGATGGACGGGGTGCCTCGATGCAGATCCGGGGGCGTGACCTGCTGAACGGTGTCCCCAAAGAGACCGAGATCAATCAGGCCCAAGTCGCCGAAGCGCTGGCCGAACCCGTGCAGCAAATCTGCGATGCGGTGATGCAGGCGCTGGAAGCCACACCGCCGGATCTGGCCGCAGATATCGTCGACCGTGGCGTGATGCTGACCGGGGGCGGCGCGCTGTTGGGCGATCTGGACCTAAGTTTGCGTGAACAGACCGGGCTGTCCATCAGCGTGGCCAATGAATCGCTGAACTGCGTGGCGCTGGGGACCGGCAAGGCGCTGGAATACGAAAAGCAACTGCGCCACGTGATTGATTACGATAGCTGAGGGTCTGGCCCCCGAAAAAGGGGCCATCCACAGCCGCTGCACCAGAGTTGAGAGACCGCCGTGGCCAAGTCGCGCAGCAATCCCGAAGACTTTGCCCGCCCGCTGCGGCGCATCTTCACTGCGCTGTTGGTGCTGCTGTTGCTGGCGCTGTTTCTGTTGTGGCGCATAGACAGCCCGCGTGTGGAACGCTTCCGGTCCGCTTTGATCGACACGGTGGTGCCCAACATGGATTGGGCACTGCTGCCGGTCACCAAGACCATCGACATGGTCGAACATTTCCAAAGCTACGCCAGCCTTTACGAACAGAACCAGGAACTGCGGCGCGAGTTGCAGCAACTGGACGTCTGGAAAGAGGCCGCGCTGCAACTGGAACAAAAGAACGCCCGGCTTTTGGACCTGAACCAAGTGCGGCTGGACCCGAAGCTGACCCATGTCACGGGCGTTGTGCTGGCCGACAGCGGCAGCCCGTTCCGGCAATCGGTGCTGCTGAACGTCGGCGCGCGGGACGGCATCCGCGATGGCTGGGCCACTATGGACGGCATCGGTCTGGTGGGCCGGATTTCCGGCGTGGGGCAAAAGACCAGCCGGGTGATCCTCTTGACCGATTCCAACAGCCGCGTGCCGGTGACGGTGCAGCCGTCGGGGCAAAAGGCGCTGCTGTCGGGCGACAACAGCCCCCTTCCGCCGATGGATTTTCTGGACGACGCCGATGAAGTGCGGCCGGGGGATCGCGTGGTCACCTCGGGCGATGGGGGGGTGCTGCCCGCCGGTCTGCCGGTAGGTCAGGTGGTGATGGGCACGGATGGACGCCTGCGGGTGTCCCTGTCGGCGGATTATCAGCGGCTGGAATTCCTGCGCGTGCTTCGCAGCCACGAGCTGGAGCCGATCACTGATCCCGGTGCCTTGGTTGCCCCGACCCCTGCCCCGCCGCCATCGGTTGAGGCATTGCCGGAAACGACGGGGGACGCAACGGGGGACGCGGCGGCGACAGAGGCCCCCTTGGCAAGCAGCGTGCCGAATGATTGACCCGGCCCGCGCCTCGCTTTGGGTGCATCGGGGCGGGATCGTCCTTATCGCCTTTGCGCTGATCTTCTTCAAACTCTTGCCCATCGGATCGAATGCCGGGGACTGGCCGGGGCCGGACCTGATGCTGTGCCTGATCCTTGCCATGGTGCTGCGTCGGCCGGATTACCTGCCAATCGGGCTGGTGCTGGGGGTCGTGCTGTTGGAGGATCTGCTTTTGCTGCGCCCACCGGGGCTGTGGGCGGCACTGGTGGTGCTGGCATCGGAATTCGTCCGCTCGCGCGCGGCGCTGACGCGGGAATTGTCGTTCTGGGTCGAATGGATGCTGATCGCCGGGGTGATGGTCGGCCTGTTGGTCGCCTATCGCGTGGCCTTTGCGATCACGTTCCTGCCGCAGGCCGGATTCGGCTTTGCCATGATGCAGGTGCTGTGGTCTATCCTGTGCTATCCTTTGGTGGTCGGGGTGCTGCGGCTGAGCCTCGATTTGCGCAAGCCCGCGACGGGCGAAGTGGACTCCTATGGAAGACGGCTATGAGACGGACCGCCCGTGACACTGACGCCAGTTCCCGCACGATCACCCGCCGCAGCCTGATGATGGGCGGCGCGATGGCGGCCATGTTTGCCGTGCTGGCCGGGCGCGTGCGCTATCTGTCGGTCGAAGAGGCAGACCAGTTCAAACTGCTGGCCGAAGAAAACCGCATCAACATCCGTCTGATCCCGCCGGAACGCGGGTTGATTCAGGACCGCAACGGGCGGCTGATCGCTGGCAATGAACAGAACTACCGCGTGACCCTGACCCGCGAGGATGCGGGCGACACAGAGGTGATTCTGAACCGCCTGTCGCATCTGATGCCGATGACCGCCGAGGATATGGAACGGGTCAAGCGCGAGATTGAACGCAACAGCGCCTTTGTGCCGGTGATCGTCTCTGACCGTCTGGCTTGGGACGATTTCTCAAAGGTTGCGCTGAATGCCCCCACCCTGCCCGGCGTCTCTCCCGAAGTGGGCCTGTCACGGCATTATCCGCTGTTTGAGGATTTCAGCCATGTCGTGGGCTATGTCGGCCCGGTCAGCGAGAATGATCTGAAAGACATCGAGAACCCGGACCCCGTGCTGATGATCCCGGAATTCCAGATCGGCAAGATCGGGGTCGAGCGCTGGATGGAAAATGACCTGCGCGGGCTGGCGGGCAACAAGCGGATCGAGGTGAATGCCGTCGGACGCGTGATGCGAGAATTGGAGCGCACCGCAGGCACCCCCGGACGTGACATCCGCCTGACGATTGATGCCGATGTGCAGAACTTCGTGCAGGCGCGCTTGGGCGAAGAAAGTGCGGCCTGTGTGGTGATCGACGTGCAGTCGGGTGATCTGATCGCCGCCACCTCTGCCCCCGGATTTGATCCCAACCTTTTTGTGCGGGGGATCAGCCAGAAGGACTATTCCTCGCTGATGGAACATGACCATCGGCCTTTGGCCAACAAGTCGGTGCAGGGGGCCTATCCGCCGGGATCGACCTTCAAGATGGTGACGGCGCTTGCGGCGCTGGATGCGGGGGTGATCTCGCCCGCCGACACGGTCTATTGCCCCGGCTATATCGAATTCGGCAACCGCCGCTTTCACTGCTGGAAACATGGCGGGCATGGGACCGTCGATCTGACCACCTCGCTGGAGCAAAGCTGCGACGTTTATTACTATGAGGTCGCGCAGAAAGTCGGCATCGACAAGATCGCCGAGATGGGCCGCCGTCTGGGGCTGGGCATCCGGCACGATCTGCCGATGTCGGCCATCACCGATGGCATCATGCCCGACAAGGCGTGGAAGCGGGAGCGCTACGATCAGGAATGGCGGGTGGGCGATACCATCAACGCCTCTATCGGGCAGGGCTATGTGCTGTCCTCGCCCCTGCAACTGGCGGTGATGACAGCACGTCTGGCCTCTGGCCGGGCCATCGTGCCGCGACTGTTGCACAGCGTCGGCGGGGTCGAGGTTCCGGTTGAGGCGGCACCACCCTTGGGTCTGCCGGGGGCGGCGCTGGATGCGGTGCGGCTGGGGATGTTCGATGTGATCAACTCAAAGCGCGGGACGGCGCATTCGTCGCGTATCATCGCGCCGGAATTCGTGATGGCGGGCAAGACCGGCACCAGTCAGGTGCGCAACATCAGCACCGCCGAACGGGCGCGGGGCGTGACCAAGAACGACCAGTTGCCATGGGATCGGCGCGACCATGCACTGTTCGTGGGCTACGCGCCCTATGACGCGCCGCGCTATGCCTGCGCGGTGGTGGTGGAACATGGCGGCGGCGGCTCTGCCGTGGCAGCCCCTATCGCACGCGATGCGCTGCTGCGGGTGCTGCATGGCGAATTGCCGCCCTTGAGTTCCTATCCCGAAGAACAGCGTGGCCGGATCGAGACCGACCTGAAGAACCTGAAGCTGCGGCCACCGGGTGGCAATGCTCCGGGCGCGTCGCGGGCATGAGGGACGCATGAGCTTTCTGGAATACCGTCTGAAAACCGCGCCCACTGGCCTGTCCAAGGTGTTTCACCTGAACTGGCCGCTGATCGTGCTGGTCACTGCGGTGTCGGCCATCGGGTTTGTGGTGCTTTACTCCATCGCCGGGGGGAACCTCGCGACATGGGCAGAGCCGCAGATCAAGCGCTTTGGCGTGGGCTTTGTGTTGATGTTCATCGTGGCCTTCGTGCCGATCTGGTTCTGGCGCAACATGGCGGGGGTGGCTTACGGGGTGTCGATCCTGCTGCTGCTGGCGGTGGAGTTCTTTGGCGAGGTTGGGATGGGGGCACAGCGCTGGCTGGACATCGGCCCCTTGCGCCTGCAACCGTCAGAATTGGCCAAGGTGACGATGGTGCTGCTGCTGGCGGCCTATTACGATTGGCTGGACATCAAGAAGGTGTCGCGCCCGCTGTGGGTGCTGGTGCCGGTGCTGATGATCCTGCTGCCGGTGGGGTTGGTGGTGATCCAGCCGCACCTTGG
>NKIT01000153.1 GCA_002256185.1 Rhodobacteraceae bacterium PARR1
ATCTGACCGATGCCGAAGGGGTGGTCTCTGCCGTTCAGATCGGTGTGGTCGAGTTTCACCTGACCGGCGTTCACCGCGACCGCCCAGACCGGCCCGACCGATTGGTGTTTGACCTTGATCCCGATGAGGCCCTGCCCTTTGCCAAGGTGACGGCGGCAGCGATAACCCTGCGCGATCTTTTGGCCGAATTCGGGATGCCGACTGGCGTGATGGTGACGGGGGGCAAGGGGCTGCATGTCGTGGCCCATCTTGCCCGCCGCAGCCCGCCTGCGGATGTTGCAGCATTTGCCCGACGTGTGGCGGTTGCCATGGTGGAACAGGAACCAACCCGCTTTGTCGCCGCCATGTCCAAGGAAAAACGCCACGGGCGCATCCTGATCGACTGGCAGCGCAATCAACGCACCGCCACCGCCGTCGCCCCATGGACCGTTCGCGCCCGTCCCGGCGCACCCGTGGCCGTGCCGCTGGATTGGGATGACCTGCCGCGCCTGCAATCTGCCGCCGACTTTGGCATGGCCGCAGCACAAGAACGCGCGCAAACCCCGCCCGACAAGCCAAAGGCCGGCACCCTGTCCGCCATCAGCACCGCGATGGAGCGGTTCTTGGCGCGGTGATGTTTGGGGGGCGTCACCGTCAACTGATGCGGGTGTCAACTGATGCGGGTGTCGGTCGGGCCTGCCTTTTCCGTCAGCCGGCGCAGCATCTCTGCCAAGCGGTCAGGGGGCAACGCTTCGGGTTCGGGATAGGCGCGGCGCAGATTGTCTTCTAGCGCCCTCACCGGATCAGATGGGGTATGGGCAGGATAATACTGCACGTGCATTTGCAAATCCTCGGGGCTGCTCTGCTTGATTGCCGCCACAACGGCACAGGCGGTCATCGGGTCCGATGCATCGTCGCAAAAGTGACTCGGATGGCAGAAAAGCCCCACTGGGACAAACGGCCGGGGATTTCCCCCCGGCCGCTTGATCACAAGGTTACTTGTCCTTGCCGCTGGCCCCACCCGCGCTTGCGCCGCCGTTGGACGACCCACCCGAGGCAGAGCCGCCGCCAGATGCGGTGGTGCCAGAAGGCGCATTGGCCGAAGGGGGATTTGCCGCCCCGCTGGCCGATTTCTCGGCACCACCACTGCTGGCCGAGGTGCGGGATTTGCGCCAGTTTTCAAACTCGTCATCGAATGAGGTCTGGCGTTCGCGGTTGAAGGCGTCCCAATCCTCGTCGAACTGGCGGTTCTGACGTTCGCGCCACGAATGGTAATGCGGGTCATGGTGACGACCGGATTGGCCGGATTGCGACGGGTTGCCCCAGCCACCGGTCTGGGCCTGCTGTTCGGACATGCCTTGGCCCTGATGCTGGCCCTGACCTTGGTGCTGGTTCTGGTCATTGCCGCCGAACAGGCCACCCAGCCAGCCGCCGATGCCGCCACCCGATTGGCCGCCCTGCTGGCCACCCCAAGTGCTGCCCGGGTTGGATCCTTGGCCTTGTCCTTGGCCCGATTGGCCAATGTGGCCGCTGCCATACATGCCTTGGCCGCCCATACCGGACGAACGGCCGCCGGTATGGGGCATGCCCGCCCCGCCGACGCTGCCAATGCCAGCGGATTGCCCGCCCTGACCATAGCCGCCTTGTCCGTAGCTACCCTGCCCATAGCCGCCTTGGCTGTATTGGCCATAGCCTTGCTGCCCATGGTCCTGCTGGCCATATCCCGCGCCCGCGCTGCCCATGCCGCTGCTGCCGTAACTGCCTTGGCCGCCCTGTCCCGAGCCGTAGGATTGCCCACCCGACTGGCCTCCAGACTGGCCACCCGACATCATGCCGCCGCCAACGCCTTGGCCGTATTCCCCGGCCGAGCCATATTGCCCGCCCATACCCTGCGATCCGTAGCCGCCCTGCGCACCATATCCCGGCGCTTGCCCACCGGCTTGGCCTGATTGCATCGACTGACCATAGCCTTGCTGCACGGGTTGCAGGCTTTGGCCGGGGTTCTGCCCTTGGCGCGGGTCTTGCGCATGGCCTTGGTCTTGAAAACGATCATGCGATTGACCCGACTTGCCTGAGTGCTGCGGCCCGTCCTGACCGCCTTGGCGGAATTGGCCCCCACCGCCGCCATAGGTCTGGCCGGGCTGGTTGCTGTTCCGATCCTGTTCGTGGGATGACATTGTCGCTCCTCCTTGCGGTTGCGATCGGCTGAGGCCCGCGCCGCAGCGCTGCCCCTGCACCCGTCGCAAACCATGGGGAAAGCGTGACGTTCCGGCCACTTTGCCCGTTTATCTGGCCCGTCCTTGCGGTGGTTTTACACCGGGCGGCAGGCCGCCGACCGGGTGCCCGACTCCGCCGCCCATTGGTGCCATCCGTGCGGTGCAGGGCCCCGTGGGGGACCGTGATATGGGGAACCGTGATCGCGGTGCGGAGGTTGAGCGACGCCCTGACACCCTCTCCGTTGCCGATGCCGCCCGACCCGGTGCCGGTTTTCCCGACAACACAGACATATGTGAGATACCCCCCTGCCATGGCGCTTGCAAACCCGCCTCCGGGCGTTGTCGAATTCCGCCGGATGGCGCAGGCGCAGGGAAAGCCGCAACCCACCCTGCGGCATGAATTGATCGTGCGGCGCGGCGCTGTGTCCGACATGATCTGGATCGTGGCGCATGGTTGGGCCGTGGCGCGCAGTGACCGCGAGGCGGGACGATCCGCCATCCTGCGGCTGTATCTGCCCGGTGACATCATCGGCCTGACAGAACTTGGTCTTGGCTTGCAACCCCATGACGTCGAGATGCTGACCGAAGGGCTGCTGCATGCGGTCCCGCGCAGCGCCATCGTGGCACTGGCGCGGCAACATCTGCGGTTTTGGCCCTTGTTGCTGGCGATGGGAAATGCCGAACTGATGCTGATGCAGAACCGGGTGATCCTGCTGGACCGCGCCACTGCCGAAGAACGCCTGCTGCACCTGCTGCTGGACCTGCGCGGGCGGCTTGCGGTCGAAGGTGTGGGCGATGGCAACCGCTTTCCCCTGCCGCTGAACCAGCAAGAGATCGGCGAGGCGACCGGCATGACCGGCATCTACGTCAACCGTCTGCTCGGCCGACTGGTGCACGACGGGCGGCTGGAGATCAACCGCCCCTATGTCCGGCTGCTGGACCGGGCATGGATGGAAAGCAGGATGGTCTTTATGGATCTTGATCCATCGCCTGATCCGTTCTGGGCCGGGCGCGGTTGATCGCTGTCGCCCAACCCGGCTGCGGTGTCATCTTCAAAGCTGTGCGGAAAATCGACCGTCACCACGGTTGACCCCACGCTTTGCACACGGACATGCCCCCCCAGTTGGGCGGCAAAGGCCTCGATCAGGCGGCTGCCCATTTGGGCGGGATTGTCGGCCACGGAATATCCCGGTCCGTCATCGGCAACCGTCAGGCGCAGCCAGCCCGGTTTGGACGCCGTGTCGATCCGCACCTCCAGCCGACCGCCGCCGCGCGGGGCAAAGGCGTGCTTGAACGCGTTGGACACCAACTCGTTGGTCAAAAGCCCCAAGGCCATCGCCTGTGCGCCGGGAAGGCGCAGGCGAGGTATCGTGACCCGCAGGTCAACGGCCAGACCCCAACCGCGCGCGATGTCATCCAGCAACCGGCCAAGATAGGGGCTGATGCAGATGTCCTCGAACGCGTCCGACAGATACATCGCCTCGTGCACGTCAACCATCGCACGGATGCGACCGTGCAGGCGGTCTTTCACCTCTTCAGGCAGACGCTCCAACCGAATCAGACTGGTGACGGTCGACAGGTTGTTTTTCACCCGGTGATGGATTTCGCGCAGCAGAAAACTGGCGCGATCATGGGCGGCTGTCAGTGCCTGACGATTCCGTTCATCCAGCGCCATCAGATACATCAGGTCAAAGATCAGCCATCCGACACCAAAGACGATCGGCATCGCCAGCACCGCCGAGAGGCCAAGGTTTCGCCAGAAGCCCACAAGCGCCGAGCTTCGGTCCCGTGCGGCGATGGCCACCACCGGCCAATCCGGCAAGGCCCAGTAGCCAACGATCCTGGCCACCCCATCCGCAGGCGAGACGGTTTCGTAACTGCCGTTCGGCGCCTTGGCCAAAGCGTCGAACAGGGCGGTTCCCTTCAGGTTCATTGGCCGGATCGGTGGCGACCGTGCCAGCACCATTCCGTCCGCCGCCACAAGACTGACGGTCGATCCATCTACAAAGGCAAGCGTTTCCGCCATAGATTGCAGCATCGACACCGGGATCATCACGACGGCGATGCCATGGAAATCCGCGCCCTCCCCCAAACGCCGTCCCATCAAGAACACAGGGGCCGCGTCATCTGGCGCGCCGACCATCGGTGTGATGACCAGTTTTTCCCCGGCTTTCAGGCGCTTGAACACCTCTGTCGCGCGGATGCCGACCAATGGGGGGGACAAGGGACTGGACAGGACGGTCTGGCCCTGGCTGTCAAAAAGGCTGTATTCCAGTCCGGCGGGCAAATCGCGAACCGCCGCCCCCAGTGCGGCCCCCAGTGCGGCCCCATTTGCCGCCAAAGTGCCGCGCGTATCCTGCGGTGACACTCCGCCCGGCTGACCAAAGCCCTGCCGGGACACGCTGTCGTCAAGCCGGCCAAGGACATGGCCGCTGGTCTCGAACACCCAACCGAACTGCGTGGCCACCACATGCGCTGCGCGATGCGCCGAGATGGCGGCCTTTGACCGTTCGGCGTTGTAGTTTTCGACCACAAGGATGGCGGACAACGCCGCCAGAACGAACAGCATGGCCAGACCCGTCGTCCGGATCGCGCCACTTGTCAGAGTGTCTGAAGGCATTGAACGCCGTCCAAAGAAGAAGGTGAAAGGAATGGTACGAAACAAAAGGGGGTGAAACACCGCAGGGCAAAGAAATGAGGGCACTGCAACCGGGGGCACTGGCACAAAGGGACAGGAACGGTCAGCAAAAAGCGACAGGTCGGGGTGGCGCTCTGCGTGTGCGGCTTGACCCCAGTCAACCCTAACTTGTCATCGTTTGATTTGGGTGGCAACCCGTCTGACTTGTCGAATTGATGCGGTGCAAGCGTCGGGCGGTGCTCATCGTCGTGTCCCGCCCGGTTGGTGTCGTCCTTGGCCCCTCGGTATGTTTCCGCAAAAATATCGCTTGCCGCCTGCGACTGGCGTCGGATATGTTTGGTGAAACATAACGGAGTCGCTCATGTCCCGCCTCGCCCTTGCCTCGGTTCTTGCCCTGACCGCCGCAACCCCGGTTCTGGCGGATGAGGTGGTGGTCTTCGCCGCCGCATCCCTGAAAACCGCGCTGGATCAGGTGGCGGCGGATTGGCAGGCGGCGACAGGCAACACGGTGACCATCAGCTATGCCGGGTCCAACACCCTTGCCCAACAGATCATCCAAGGTGCGCCTGCGGATGTCTTTATCTCGGCGGCAGAGAACTGGATGGACGCGGTCGCGGCTGAGGGGCTGATCGTCCCCGACACGCGGGTGGACCTGCTTGGCAATACACTTGTGCTGGTGGCCCATGGTCAGGCGGCCCCGGTTCAGATCAACGCAGCGCTGGACCTGCCCGCGCTGCTGGACGGGGGAAAGCTGGCGATGGCTATGGTCGATTCCGTGCCCGCCGGGCAATATGGCAAGGCGGCGCTGCAAAACCTTGGCCTGTGGCACGCGGTGCAGGCCGATGTCGCGCAATCCGAAAACGTGCGCGCAGCGCTGGCTTTGGTGGCGACAGGAGAGGCCCCTTTGGGCATCGTCTATGCCTCTGACGCCATCGCAGAGCCGGGGGTGACGGTGATTGGCACCTTTCCCGCCGAAAGCCACAAACCGATCACCTATCCTGCGGCGCTGACGACCACGGCGGCGGACCCAGCGGATGCGGATTTCCTGAAGGCATTGTCGGACAGCGCCGCAGATGCCAAGTTCGCGGCACAGGGTTTTGTCCTCCTGAATTAGGGCTGCCCGGAAAGGCCATATGTTCCACCCCCTGACGCCCGAGGAATGGTCTGCCGTGGCCCTATCGCTGCGCGTGTCGTTCTGGGCGACGCTGCTGAGCCTGCCTTTGGGGCTGTTCGTCGCCCATGCGCTGGCGCGGTGGGAGTTTCCGGGGCGGCAGATCCTGAACGGGTTGGTGCATCTGCCGCTGATCCTGCCGCCGGTGGTGACGGGTTATCTGCTTTTGCTGACCTTTGGGCGCAAGGGGTGGGTCGGGCAAACACTGGATGAATGGTTCGGTCTGGTCTTTGCCTTTCGCTGGACCGGGGCGGCGCTGGCGGCTGCCGTGATGGCATTCCCGTTGATGGTGCGGGCCATGCGCTTGGCAATCGAGGCGGTGGACCCAAAGCTGGAACAGGCGGCGGGGACATTGGGTGCCTCGCGCGCTTGGGTTTACACAACGGTCACGTTGCCGTTGATCCTGCCGGGGGTGATTGCGGGGGCAATCCTCGCCTTTGCCAAGGCGATGGGAGAGTTCGGCGCGACGATCACCTTTGTGTCCAACATTCCGGGCCAAACGCAAACCCTGCCCTCGGCCATCTATGCCGCGCTGCAAGTGCCGGGGGGGGAGGCGCAGGCGTTCCGGCTGGTGCTGGTGTCCATCGCGGTGGCGATGGCGGCGCTGATCCTGTCGGAATGGGTCAGCCGTGCCGTCGCGCGGCGGATCGGGGGGCAGTGATGCTGTCCGTTTCCGTGGGGCATCGGTTTGACGGTTTCGCGCTTGAGGTGGCCTTTGACGCCCCGCCCGGTGTGACGGCGCTGTTCGGGCGGTCGGGGTCCGGCAAATCCAGCGTGGTCAATGCTGTGGCGGGATTGTTGCGGCCGGATCACGGGCAAATCCGCTTTGGCGATATTGTGCTGATGGACAGCGACCGGGGCGTGATGCTGCCACCGCACCGCCGCCGCATGGGCTATGTCTTTCAGGACGGGCGGCTGTTCCCGCATCTGACGGTGCGGCAGAACCTGACCTATGGCCGCTGGTTCGCGCCCAAAGCGGCGGGGGTGGCGTTTGACCATGTGGTTGACCTGTTGGGCATCGCGCCCTTGCTGGACCGCCGCCCCGGTGCGCTTTCGGGCGGCGAAAAGCAGCGCGTCGCCATCGGGCGGGCGATCTTGTCGAACCCTCGGCTTCTCTTGATGGATGAACCGCTGGCGGCCTTGGATGAGGGGCGCAAGGCCGAAATCCTGCCCTATCTGGAACGCTTGCGGGATGAACTCTCGCTTCCCATCCTTTACGTCAGTCATTCCTTGGCCGAGGTGGCGCGTCTGGCCACCACCGTCATCTTGATGGACGCAGGCCGCGTCACCCGTCAGGGCCCAACGGCCGAGGTTCTGTCCGATCCCGCCGCCGCCCCCCTGCTGGGTCTGCGCGAGGCGGGGTCGATCCTGCCCGCCCGCGTTCTGGCGCATGAGGACGACGGTTTGTCGCGGCTGGATGTGGCCGGTCATCCGGTCTGGTTGCCACGTCTGTCGGTGCCGGTGGGAACGGTCGTTCGGCTGCGAATATTGGCGCAGGATGTGATGCTGGCGACCGAACGGCCACAAGGTCTGTCGGCGCTGAACATCCTGCCCGGCGTGATCGAGGATATCCGCATCGGCGACGGTCCCGGCGCGATCATCCGGCTGCGGGTGGGCACGGATGCCCTGTTGGTGCGGGTCACGCGCCGGTCTGTGGTGGCGCTGGCCTTGGCGCAGGGGCAAAGCGTTTATGCCGTGATCAAGGCCGTGTCCGTGGCGCAGGGCAATATCGGCGGGTGAACGGCAGGCTGG
>NKIT01000001.1 GCA_002256185.1 Rhodobacteraceae bacterium PARR1
GTCATTGCCTGCGTCCCCGGCCAGAATGTCATCGCCGCCATTGCCTACGAGCGAGTCATTGCCCGCGCCACCTGAAACGGAATCGTTGCCGGACGACCCATTGGCCGTGTCGTTGCCCGATCCCAGCGTGACGCCTTCGATTTCCGAGAAGGCAAGCGTGTTCACGCCATCGGTCAGCACGCCGCTTTCCGGGGCAGTCAGGTTCAGCGTCAGGTTGGCGCTGACGCCGCTGGCATCGACGCGGTCACCGTTGGTTTCGCTGGTCTCACCGCCGATGGCGGTGTCGTTGCCTGTGCCGGGGGCAAAGACGAAGGTTTCGTCGCCGCCCTGCCCCGAGAGCAGGTCATTGCCTGCGCCGCCGTTCAGGATGTCGTTGCCTTCGCCGCCGACAAGGCTGTCGTTGCCGATGCCGCCCAGCAGCGTGTCGCGGCCAGAGCCGCCCATGATCATGTCATTGCCGGCGCCGCCGTCGACATTGATCCCGCCCGTCGCGGCCGAACCGTTGACGGTGTCATTGCCCGTGCCAAGCAGCAGGGACTCGATTTCGGCGAAATGCGCGGTTTCGGTCGTGACAGTGGTGGTGGTGCCACCGTTGCCGCCCTGTTCGACCAGAGTCGCGGCGATGCCTGCGCCCAGACGCACGTCGTTGGAATAGGGGTCCAGCGACGAATAGGCCACGGCGGAGGACGAGGACGACCCGATCCACGGGAAGTTCGTCGCATTGATCACCGTGAACTGGCTGCCTGCCGCCGGCGGTCCGACCCAAGCGTTCGTGGCCGGATTCCAGCCCGCGGTGATGACCGACCCGTCATAGACAGAGTCAAAGCTGCCAAGGTCAACCTTGCCGACGAAATACTGGATGCCGTTCTGGTCGCGGACCACGAAGCCGTAGTCCAGTTCGACCGAAGCGCCCGAGTTGTAGGTGGTGCCGTTCAGCGTGACCGGGGCCACCAGATCAGCGGTGCCAGCATCCTGGATGCGGGTTTCGTCCACACCGACGCGGGTGCCGGAATACTGCTTCAGCGTGATCGTCTGGCCAATCGCACCGTTGCCGCCATTGGTCGACGCCTTCAGGAAGCCGTTCGGATCGGTCCATGCGGCGCGGTCCAGAACGAAGAATTCCAGCTTCGATCCCGGAATCTGCGATATCCCGTCAGACAGAGTCGGGCCGTTGACCGTGGTGGTCGAGCTGCCTTCGGAAATGCTGCCCGATTCCGTGCCGGTATAGGTCACAGACAGGTTGTTGACGTTGCCCGAGGCATCGAGGATGTCGCCCGTCGTCTCGCCCGTTTCACCGCCGACCAGCAACTCCTTGTTGCCGGTGACATAGCCCGATACATTGACCGGACCCGTGGTCTGGGCCGAGGTGCCCGACCCGTCATGATAGCCGACATAGCCCACGACAAAGGTCGTGTCCGAGGTCGCCGTGACCTGAACGTTGCCCCAGTCAAAGCCATCGGCATTCGACACGCCATGGCCCGACGCATCGGTCAGTTCGACTTCCGGCGACAGCGGATTGCCGTTGGAATCGAACACGCGATACATCAGCGCGTTGGTGTGGGACTGGCCATTGACCCAGACGGCAACGAAATTGCCGGATTCGCCCAAAGCCTCGACGACCGGGGGGCCCATCCATGGATGTTCCGCAGTCTGGTTGATCTGGATGTCGGCCCGAACGGTAAAGCCCGCATCGCCCGGGTTCTTGGTGGTGTCGATGATCGAGAAGTTCGGGTAATCGGTGCCGCCCGTCGCATTGGTTTCGACATAGCCGACGACAACGCGGCCATTGCCCAGCGACTCGATCACGAAGTTGTCGGTGTCGTACCAGTTGGTGCCGTCCACAGCGGTGTTGCCGATGCGGAATTCGTCGGTCGACGGTGTGCCGTCTGCGTTGAACACCCGGCCTTGCAGCCACATCGACGTGGTGTCGTCCGACGCGCCGTTCTTGACCCAAACCGCCATGAACCGGCCATCGTCCAACGCGGTGATCGCGGGGGGGGATTCGTAAACGGTGGTGTCGTTCTGCTGCATCAGCACATCGGCGCGCACGGTGCCGCCGTTGCTGTCGAGGATGGTGAACACCGGCTCTTCGCCGCCAGCCTCGGCCCCGTTGCGGACATAGCCCACGACCACATTGCCGCCCGACAGTTGCGTGACAGTGATCAGCGGCGTGTCAAAATGATCCGAACCGTCAACCGCCCAGCCGCCAACCTGGAACTCTGCCCCTGCCGGGGTGCCGTCCGGGTTGAAGATGCGGGCTTGCACGTCCATTTCGACGTTGTCTTCGTGCAGGCCGTTCTGGCTCCAGACGAACAGAATCCGCCCGTCTTCCAGCACCGTGGTCACGGGCGGGGATTCAACGTTGCCATCGATGATCGACGGGATTTCTACGTTCTGACGGACGATGAATCCGCCCGTGCCAGCCGCAGAGGGATTCAGGATAGAGAAGACCGGGGTGTCGTTGTCCACCTCGGCGAAGTTGCGCAGGTAGCTGACCAGCACGTTGCCGTTGGGCAGCACATCCACAGACAGGTTGTCGACGTCATAGCCATCGGTGCCGTCCACCGCCCAAAGACTGTCGAGGTTGATCTGACCCGTGGCCGGGCTGCCATCCGCATTCATGATGCGGGCGTTCAGCTTCATCACAAGGTTGTCGTCGCCCTGCGCGCAATCGGACCAGATGTAGAGAATCCGCCCGTCGGCCAGTTCCACCATCTTCGGCGGGGATTGGTCGGTGGCGGTTTCGGTGTTCAATTGCACCGGATCGGGGCGCGGGAAGCCGCTGCTGCCCGTTCCGCCCACAGCGCTGGTGCCGGGCTGGATGTCGTTCAGGATCAGGCGGTCATCGCCCGCCTCGCCCAAAACGGTGTCCGCGCCATTCACGCCGTTGATGGTATCGTTACCAGCGCCGCCACGGACCACATCGTCAACGCCATCCGCGCCGTCGATGGAATCGCCCTGTGCATCGACAAAGCCAGCGCCGATGACATCAGCCCCAGCCGTGCCATCCACCACATCGCTGACCACAAAACCGTTCGTCGGGTTCGAGGCGCTGATCGGCCCGGACGAGAACACACCCGTGCCGCTGCCGTCATAGTAGCCGACCCAGGACACAGTGAAGCTGTCATTGGTGCCGTTGTAGACGACGTTGACGTTGTCCCAGTCAAAGGAGTCATTGTTCGAGATGCCCGAGTTGTCGGGCAGGGTCAGCACCATTTCGGGCGACAGACCGTTGCCGTTGGCGTCGAACACGCGGTACTTGAGCTCCATCGTGGCATCTTGACCATCGGCCCAGACGGCGACGAAATTCCCGCTCGTCCCCAGCGCGGTGACGACTGGCGGCCCGATCCAAGGATGGTTCGGGGTGGACAGGGAATTGATCTGGATGTCCGACACAACGCTGAAACCCGCCTGCCCCGGCGCCTTGGTCGTGTCGATGATGCTGAAGTTCGGGTAATCGGTCCCGCCCGTCGCATTGGTTTCGACATAGCCGACAACCACGCGGCCCCCGGGCAGCGCGGTGATGGTGATATTGTCGGTGTCGTAGAAATCGCTGCCATCAACGGCGGAGTTGCCGATGCGGAATTCGGTGCTGGCGGGGCTGCCGTCGGCATTGAAGATGCGCCCCTGGATCGTCATGGCGGCGTTGTTGTCGGAGCCGGCTTCCTTGTTCCAGACCGCCATCCAGCGACCATCGGCCAGCGCGACCATCGCCGGGGGCGATTCAACGCCGCCAGTGTCGGTCTGCTGCATCTCGATGTTGGTAGAGATCACGCCGCCTGTCGGGTTCAACAGCGAGAATACAGGTTCATCGGTTTGCAGACCGAATTCACCCGCCGAGCGGACATAGCCGATGACGATGTTGCCACCTGCCAGCTTGGTCACGGTCATGTTGTCGACGTCGAAGAATTCGGTCCCGTCAACCGCCCAACCGGCGACGGCGTATTCGTTCCCGACGGGTGTACCGCTGGGTGTGAAAACCCGCGCGAACAGATCAACCGTGTTGGTGTTGTCGTTCAGCGCGTCCTTGGTCCAGACAAACAGGATGTTGCCATTGTCCAGAACCGTGGTGACTGGCGGCGATTCATACACCGTGGTGTCGTTGCTTTGAATCTCGACGTTCTGCGCGACGATGAACCCGGCACCACCCGGGGTCACGGTCGGGTTGATGATGCCAAAGACCGGCTCATCCGTGCCATCCGACGTGTTGCGCACATAGCTGAGGACGACATTGCCGTTATTCAGGACATCGACGTCAAGGTTGTCCCAGTCATAGGAGTCCCAGCCATCCACCGCGACAAAGCTGTTCAGCGAGAACTGACCCGTAGCCGCCGTGCCATCCGCGTTGAAGATGCGGCCCTGCAACTCCATGGAACTGCTGTTGTCCCATGTCGCGTTGTCGATCCAGACGTGCAGGATGCGCCCATCGTTCAGAACCACCGTTTTCGGCGGCGATTGGTCGCCTGCGGTGATCGTGTTGATCGGGTCCAGCGTGGTGCTTCCGGTACCGGTCATGTGCGTATTCCTGTCATGGGGGCCGCCGAGGAGGGGAGGCCGAATGGCGATTGGCAGACAAAACCGGTGAGCCGACGCGGCAGGCGCGCGGCGAGGCCTTTGACGAAACGCAAAAGACCCGCCTGCATCGGCAAGCGGGTGCGCTTCTTGGTCATCAGGGTGTGAGTCCCCAAGACCTGCGCCAAGGCGGCGCAGTCATCATCAGGGGAGGCGTTCACTCTGGACATCGGCGGCCCGGTCACTGGTCATGTTGCACATCAAGACCTGCCGCCCATCCGAAGGGATGGTTCGCTATAGGCTGGCAGGCCATACGAGGGTTCCGGTTACCCGGACGTCAGTCGAATTGCGGTCCGCCCCCACGGCCACCATCCTACTGGTATGTCATCTGAACAAACGGATGGGTCCTGTGCAGCGCGCCATTCTGCCAAACGGAATATCGCGCATACAGGCTTGGTGATCTCCGTGGCCAGAAAAAGGCATCCCACAACCCCCAGTAAACGCATGCCATTCTGCAACGTTTCACAGAGTGTTAATTTTTATTGGGTCTTTTCGGGACGCAGCCAAACGGATCAGACCGGGTGATCCAGCCTTGGGCTGCATCCTGCCACAAAGCGGCCCGATTGTGATTGTTTCTCAAAATCAGATGATCGGCCGAAGTCTTTTTTCATCCGGGCAGGCTTTGCAGCAAAAGATCGGGCGCGTTCCCGAAAACTCAGCCGAATCGATGTGTGGGTTCCGCGCCCGATTCGACTGTGAATGGCATGAAAATCGCCATGGACCGGGTCATTCGCCCTCGGTCGCCACGATTTCCGTCACCAGTTCCCGCAGCGACTCGGCTCGGCTGCGCGAATATCGCCACAACTCGACCCGCAGCGACACACCCGGCCACCCGCGCCGTGCCAAAGAGGCCGCGCTTCCATCATCATGCCAGACCACGCCTTGCTGTCGCAGCCGGCGGATGGTGCGGGCATGATCTCCTGACGAAATCACCTGACGCTCTTCAGCCCCCGCGCGCTCCATGAAGGCGGTCAGGTGGCGGACCAGATCGGCGGGCAGCAGATGCAGTTGCGCAGCAATGGCGATGTCTTCGTCCGTCATCGACAGCGTTTGATCGGAATAGCCTTGCTTGCGGGTGGTTTCGACAACGCGAAACTCACCGCGCGCCGTAAAGAGACCCAGATCGACATGCACCGGCCCACTTTCGGCCAGACGCGTGAACACGGGCATCAACGCCTCAACCTCAGGGCGGGCGACATGGGCATGGGTGAAAACCCCGGCAATCGGCGCGCAAAGTTCAAACGCCTTGTCGCCATGACGCATCCGAACCCAGCCTTTTTGCCGCAAGGCATCCAGCGCGCGCCACACGGCCCCGCGCGGGATCTCAAGCCGCGTCACAAGATCGGACAGGGTGACCGGGCCAAGTCGGCAGACGCCTTCCAGCACATCAAGCAGCCGCAGCGCGGTGCCGTCCGGCGCCTCGGTCGAGGGCGACGCGGAAGCGGGCGACGCAGATGCCGTGACCTGCGTTTCGACTTTGCCTTGATGCGACACTCTTACCGTCACCCCGAACGAGAACCTCGACTAAACTTGCCATGACGGCGGAGCATCGCAACTGTGTTGCAAAGCGCACGTTCATCCCTGACTATAGGCAAAGCGAGGTTTGTTTACCCGCAGTTTTTTGTGACCGCCCGCTTGCCCTCGGCTTTGCAGTGGACGAGGAATGTGAACCGGATGCCGCAAGAAACCGCACCTGCCCGGACGCAAGGTGTCAGCTTGGACGATCTGCAGTGCGATGCCGTGACCGGCATCCTGTCAAGCACGACAGATGCGGTGCAGATCGGTGTCCGGGGGGTGCGGATTCTGGCGTTTTTATTGGCGCAGCGCGGACAGACCGTGCCGAATGCCGATCTGATGGCGGCAGGTTGGGGCGGCTACATCGTCGAAGACAGCAGTCTTGCGGTGGAAATCGCCTCGTTGCGCGGGGCGCTGCACAGGGTGCTGGGTGGACTCAACTGGATCGCGGCCATTCCGCATCAGGGGTATCGTCTGTCCGCAACCGGCACCGTTTCCGGCGCAAGGATTCCGGGACGGTGGGAGGTTCCGACCATCGGTGTATTGCCGGTCTCTGCCCCGGCCACCCAGTCGGCACTGGCGGCAGAGGTCACGCAGACGCTGACGTCGATCCTTGCGCTGCACTCTGGCCTGTCCATCGCCCCTGCGGACTTTGCCCAGCTCGTCGCCTCACCCGAAGGCACAGCGGCAGAAATCGGGCTTCGCTATCTGTTGCAGGGCAGCTTGCAGGTCGATGGTGGCCAATGGCGGGTGATGCTGTCGCTGCTGGACACGGACGGGCGGCAACCGCTGTGGTCTGCGGAGGTCCACGACGCGCTGCCGCTGACGGGCGACAGGCAAGTCCGCCTTGCCGCCGAAGTGGTGCAGGCGATGGACGTGCTGCTGGTGCGTGGCCAAGAGGCGTTGATCGGATACCCGCCGACGCGCAACCTGATGGCATGGAGCCATTATATCCGTGGGCTGGGACATGCCTACTGGCCGCATCACGACGTGATCTGGGGGCATGAGGTGCTGCACGCGCTTGCCGAATGGAAAAAGGCATTGGCGCTGGACCCGGACAACCCCGCCCTGCTGGCGACTGTCGGCGCAGGTCACGCAGTTCTGGCCGCCCTTCCAAGCGTTGTCAGTCCGGCCCTGTCGGCAGCCGACGCGCATCACTACCTGCAGGCCGCGCTGGACCGCGACCCGGATCACCCGGTGGCACTGGCCTTTCATTCGATGATGCTGTCCGAAATGGATCGGTTTGAGGTGGCGGTGGAAGTGGCCCGCCGCGCGATCAGACTGGCCCCGCATGCGCCAGCGGTCACGGCGGTGGCGGCAGTGGCACTCTGTGCGGCCGGACTATGGGATGAGGCCATTCAGGCGGTGGAACACACCTTGGCCGCCACACCACATTTCCCGTCCATTTACTGCCCGCCACTGGCGCGTGCCTGGCGCAGCGCAGGCCGCGTCGAAGAGGCGATTCGCTTTCTGGAAGCGCTGAACGAGGAACCGCACAAGTTTGACGGGCGGGAACTGATCCTTGCCTACATGCAGGCGGGCCGGCATGAGGACGCGGTGAATGTGGCAACGCAACTGCTGTTGCTGGAGCCGGGGTTCACCGTCTCGGGCTGGCTTGCAACCCAACACCGCATCGACAAGGCTGCCATTGCCCGCGATGCCGCCGCCCTGCGCGCCGTGGGCCTGCCTGAGTGAAATTTTCAATATGACATTGTCCGAAGCATGGCCGCAGGACGGGCGCTGACTGGCCCCAACACGGGCCTTTTGCCTGCTTCTATCCCAATGAGATAACCTTAGGTCGGCGCAAACACTGACGCGCAGAAGGTTTAGCCCAGCCACACCCATCCAATTGCGGGCGGCCAAGACCTCTGCCGCATGCAACAAGCCTTTCAAGACAAAGCTATTTCTAGCGGCCTTCGGTAGCGAAGGGGACCGTTGATCCCCTTTTGCCGCAAAGCTGAAACATGTCTCCCCTTCGTCTCATCAAAACATTCATTTTGACATCGTCACTAATTCTTGGAAGTTTTCCCTCTGCCGGAGCACAGGCACAGGGCCTCGGCGCCTTGATCATCCGAAATGATCTGGGTGGTCGCATTGACATCCGCGCGCAGGAAATTGCCCGTCTGCGCAGCGAAGGCCGCGCCGTGGAACTGCGCGGCGAGGCCTGCGTGTCATCCTGCACGATGTATCTGGGGCTCGAGAACGTCTGCGTCGACCCGCGCACCACGTTCGGCTTTCACGGACCCAGCAGCTATGGCACACCGATGCCGCCCGAATACTTTGAATACTGGTCGGAATTTCTGGCGAGCTATTACAAGAAGCCGCTCAGCGACTGGTTCATGAAAACCGCGAGGTATGAGTTGCACGCGATCTACAACCTGCCGGGCGAGGAACTGATCAAATTGGGCTATCGCCCCTGCACGATCTGAATGATCGTTGCTATCACCCCAGTCGAATCACACAAACGCAAATGGGCCACCCAATGGCGGCCCATGAAGCGCAAAATTCTTGCCAATCAGCGGGTGGATGGCGTCGGGGTCGGCGCCGGCGGAAGCGGCAGAACGACAGGAACGACATCATTGTTGTCGCCCAACACAAACGGCACAGCGAAGAAGCTCGCGACAACCGGAATCAGCGGAAGGAAGTTGGTCGGGATCAACGGCAGCGTTGGCGGGGTCGTCCCCTGTGCAACCGCCACAGACGGCGACAGAGCGGCAGCGATCAAGAGCACTTTAGCGAATTTCATTTTGCACCTCTATAATAGACCTTACGTTGGTATATCCCAAAACATACTTTCGATCAATCTCTGACTTTCAGGTGCCTCGTCATGATCAGGTGGAAGACACGTCAGCGCGGCGCGCCGACAGGAACCTCAATCACCACATGGCCTGCAACCAGATCAATCCACTGGCGACTTTTGACAACATCTGCGCCTGCCTGTGTCCAGTAATCGTTCACCATGGACGACGATCCGCTGGAGCAGGCTTCTTGCCAATGACTTGCAGTCGAAGGCTTTCCTGCACGGGTGATCTGTTCCGCAGCGGGCCCGGACATCCGGCAGGAAAACACCGTCTCCTTGACCTGGTTGTCGCCGGTCAAATGCTTGTAAAGCTTTTGGTATTCACGTGCACCCTGCCCTGACAGCGCAGCCCGTGTAGGGCTCGCATCGGCAATCAACAGACCGCGCCCATTGCCCGCAGTGCGCACCAAAACGCCGCGATCCAATGATAGGCCGACACCGTCCGGGGATTGCCAGCTTTCGACACTGCCGTTCACGCCAGCCTTGCCGAGAATACCCACACTGCCCGCAGACACAAATTCAGCCACGAGCAACGGTTGCTGCGCCTGCGAAAAATCCGACGCCGCAATCTGCGCCCGAATCGCCGCAGGGTCCGGCCTTTGACAGCCTGCCATGACCAAGAGCACCGCGCCGCAAACAAGCGCTTTTGTGACGGTCCTCATCATTGCCAGAACCTCCCCCAACCATCGAGGAGATCGGTGTTTTTGGCCCCCCGCACCTCTTCATACAGACGCCCGGACACCGACAGTTTCGCACCGCCATCGCGCTGGATCGGACGCAGCGGCACATAATTCTTCCGCTGCGTCGGACGGCCCGTCACGAAATCCAGCGGAATGGCAACGGTGATGCCCTTGTCGAAAGACCCTTCGCCGAAGTCGTTGAACGGCACGTCGGTCAAGGTTGCAAAGGCACCGACACGCCAACCGTTTTCAAACTCACGATCCAAGGACAGGGTGGCACCGTAGTCACCGGCCAGATAGCGGCCGACATCCAGTTGGACATGATAGTCATTGGGCAATTCGTAATACCCGGACACATGCCCTGTCACCACGGAATAGTCTTGCAAGCCAAAGTCTTGGTCGAAGTCACGCTGAATAGCGTAATTCAATTCGGCCCCAAGGGCATAGCGCTTGCCATCCGGTTTCCACAGCACCTCGGTCGAGACACCGGCATACATCCGCTCCAGATAGCCCACCGTAACACGGCCAAAGACCTGCGGCGCGGGGCGGAAGAAATACGCGCCGGTCAGCTCGGTCAGCGCCGTCTCGCCCTCACGGTCGTAGATGCTTGAGTCGGTCCGCACATGCGGCAGGACAGAATCTGAAACGCGGTTCGATTCGCTGAGCGTCCCGATAATCTTGCGCTCGATCCGGCCAGAGAAACGCAGCCCCGGCAGGGGTTCCATCACGCCGCCAAGCGCAATACCCAAATCCGCGCGCACGGGGGCGTCCGGGTCAAAATAGCTGGGCCGGAAATAAGGCTCAATCGCCGCGCCAGAGCGGGGATAGCGATCGGCCAGTGGGGTAACCCCGGTCGTCGTGTCGCGCAGCGTGGCGCGGGCGACGGAAAACTCCGTCCCGTCGCGGTCGAACTCCAACTGCTCAAGATCATCTCGCGACAGCATGACCGAGGTGACCGGCATCCCGTTGCGCGCAAGAATGATTGTGAAGCGGTCAACCGTGTCTGGCATCTGCCGCGTCAGGACGCGGGCCGTGCGACCAACGGCTTGGGCGTCCTGGGAATAGCGGCCATTCGCCACCTCAACCGTGGCGGTACCACCTTGGACCGTCAGGCCGTTCAGCACGATTCCCTGCGCGCCCAGATCGCGCCTCAAGCGCGTTTCCAGCGATTCCTCAGTTGCAACAAGCGCTTGCTGGCCGCGCACCCGCACGGGCGGCGGCGCAGGATCGTAGCCTGCGCCATATTTCGGGCGCTCCTTCGGGTTCATCGCAAAGGTCGCCTGCAAACCCAATTCAGACCCGTACATATAGCGCGCGTCCACCGTCCACTGCGGCGTAACTGCGTAGGAGATGCCGAAGTTCAGCGGCGTATCGCGGTTGAAGGTCTTACCGTTCTGGAACGGATAGGCATCGGACGAATATTCCGCCATCACGCGCAGGCGGTCGTTGACCTGCCATTCAACACCGCCGAACAGCGCCGCGTTGCCGCGGAACCATTGATCCAACTCCAGATTGCCCCCCTGCCCCACCACACGGGCAGGACGGGTTTCGAACCCTTTGTCGATGGCACCCAAAGGATTAGTAAAGCCATTGTAGCTGCCCAACCGGCCCCAGCCCATCCCGGCCGAGAACCGCAGCGCAGGGCCGACCGATTTTGTCGCAACGATGTATTCGCCGCCATATTGACCGGTCCCGATCAGATCATTCACACCAACCGCGATGGCAGGGACAAAGCGGCCCTCATCAAGCAGGCGGTATTGCAGCGCAAAGCTTCTGTCATAGGAAAAGCCCGCGCCGATATAGCTGTAACGGAACGCGCCGGTCAGTCGGGGGGTGATCTGAAAGGCAAGTGATGTGCGCGATTCGACCTGAAACCGGCTGTGCGCCACCGAAAGATCCGCATCCGGAAAACTGAGCGCCGAAGGCATGTCAATCGTGCCGGGCATGCCATAAGCGTTGCGGCCCGTGGCCATGGTTTCGGCCTGCGCCGTTGTCGCACAGAGGGCAAACAGAACTGCGCTGGCTTTCAGTCGTGTCAGGGGCACAATCACGCTCCTTCCCGGGCAATGCCGGAGAAAACTACTTTAGATATCTTATGTTCGAAAACGAATCACCACAACATCCGAAACGAATCACCTGAAGATCGCGGGAACCTGCGGCAGCTTTGCACTAACCGCAGGTTCCGGATCATTCGCTTTTGTAGCTGTAGCGCCGATTGTAGTAATAATACTTGTTGCCGTAAGACATCGAATCCGCGACCACGCCGTTCAGAACGGCACCTGCAACCCGGCCCCCGGCGGTTTCGAAGGTCCGCATCACCGCCTCAACCTCGCCCACGGCGGTCTTGCGGTGGCGCACGATCATGATCGTTGCCCCGACGCTGCGCCCCATGATCACGGGATCTGTCACGGCCAGCGTCGGCGGCGCGTCGATCAGGACAAGATCAAACTCGCGATCAAGTTCCACCATCAGGTCACTGAACGACTGACGCATGATCAGTTCCGACGGGTTCGGCGGCAATTTCCCTGTCGGCATCACCGACAGGCCCGCGACAGGACCGTTCCGCAAGGCCTGCGCCAAAGGCACATCGCCCGCCAGATAATCCGCCAGACCCGGTGCGTTGCGTTCGATGTTGAAGAACTTGCGCAGATAGCCACGACGCAGGTCGGCATCGATCAGGCACACCCGCTGACCTGCCTGCGCCGAGACGACCGCAAGGTTGACGGCGGTAAAGCTCTTGCCCGCCTCTGGGGCGGCAGAGGTGATCAGGATCGAACGGGTCTTTGCGTCCAAAAGCCCAAAATGCAAAGAGGTCCGCAGGGACCGAAGCGCCTCGACTGCGAGGTCTGTGGGGTGGTCGATCGCAAGGATCGGCAAATGTGACTTCCCCGCAGAAGACACCGCATGTTCCGTCTCACCCACTGTAGCGAAGACCGCAAGGCCCAGCTTTTCAATGTCTTCTGCGCCTTCGACTCCGACATGGAACAGGCGCCGCAGCAGGACGATTCCGATGCCGGCCACCGCCCCGAGCACTGTCGCCAAGGCCAGGATCACGGATTTACGCGGTGCGATTGGCTCTGGTGGGGCAAACGCCTGATCAAGCACCCGAACATTGCCAACCACCGAGGCCTGAACCACTTGCAATTCCTGCTGGCGGCTGAGAAGCGACAGATAGACGTTCTGCGCCACTTCAAGGTTGCGGGTCAGGTTGAAGACTTCCTTCTGCGTTTCCGGAAGATCCCCCGACTGACTGCGCAGCCCATCCAGTTGTTCCTGCAACTTGGCCCGGTTTTGCAAAAGCGCCTGATAGGTCGGGTGGTTGATCGTGAAGCGCTGTTTGTACTCTTCTTCCTCCAACGCCAATTCAGCCAACTTTCGCTCAATCTCTGTCACGCGACCCAGTAGCGTTTCCGTCTCGAAGGTCAGGTCGACCGATTGCTGTTGCTGCCGATAAGCGTTCAGCGCGTCCTGCGCTTCTGCCACGGCGGCTTGCGATTGCGGCAATTGGCTGTTGATGAATTCAAGACTGCGCGCCGCCTCTGCCGATCCGCGCGTTACATTCTGCTGCACATAGGTAGAGAGGATCGAGTTAAGCGTGGCCATCACGCTGTCTTGTGCATCGCCGCGCAGTTCAAGCCTTAGCACCGACGATTGCCGTCCTGTCTCTGCGACAGAAAGCATTTTGCGAAGTTCAACGACTGTCTGCTGCCGGTCCATGCGTGCGACAAGAAATTCGCGCCCCGGATCGCCCACCAGTTCATCAACCCTCAGAGCAAGTCCGATCGTTGCATCCGCTAGACGTTCGCGCAAGCGGCCTTCCCGCAGAGTGCCGTCCGGCAGGGTCACGCTATACCGTTCGTTGCCAAGCGCCGTCAGAGTGAGACTTTGGCCCACCCAAGGGGCGGGCACCTCAAGTTCGGATACTGATATCTTCTCTGTCGCCCAAGCATAGGGCGTCAAGAAATCAAAACCCGGTTCTGGCATGTTCAACACACGCAGAAGATAGCCGATGTACGGCAACTCACGTGGTTTCGCGGTGATGTCCAGCCCAAGCTGATCGACCGTTTCGCCCAAAACCAGACGCGAGCGGATGATCTCGACTTCGGCTAAGACGCGGCTGTCGGCGCCGCCGGCAAGATCGAGCATCTCTTTGGGAAGCGCCAAGCCAGATGCCTTTGCTTCAAGCTCGATAGTCGCATCTGCCTTGTAGATCGGTGCCGTGCTCAACACGACAAAAAGTCCGATGGCAATACCAGCGACCAAGCAGCAGACGATGGTCCAACGGCCAGCGATCAAGGTACCAAGCAGGTCACGCAGGTCGATCTGATCGTCCTGCGAACTGATCCGCTCCGTCTTTGTCATCAACGTCTTCCTTTCAGTCTGACGGCCCAGGCGTCAGCCGCCGCAATAATTTCCTTGGCGACCGCACGGTGCATTTCCACCGACCTTTTGTAGGGATCATTGATTGCGTTGCCGCCAGACCATTGACTCAATAAAAATGTCTTACCTGATAATTCTGGGTGGGCTTTTGCGATGGAACTGCGCTGCTCTGGTTCCATCACGAGGATCAAATCCTGCGCTGCTCCGATGTCTGCTGTCCACTGCCGCGCCCGATGATTGTCGAGCGATATGCCCAATTCTGCTGCAGCCCTTGCAGCGTCGGGATCTGCCTCAGCCCCTTCCAGCGCACCGAGACCGGCCGACGTTACTGATAGATGAGGCAGCCTAGCCAGTAGCGCCCGCTCACCCAAGGGTGAGCGACAAATGTTTCCAACACAAACCACCAGTACCGAGTCGATGCGCATCTGTCAGTTGTTGTTTGCCGCCCGCGCCGCGGCAAGCGTGGTCGACGTCGCTGACAGCGTCGGCAAGCAATGCGAAGCGCGTCCCCAGCAGGAAAGCGAGCGGTGAACCGACATCCAATTGGAAAACTTGAACGCCATCCGCGCTGTTGCGGAAGACGAACACGCCGCGGGCATCCGCACGGTCTT
Organism: Rhodobacteraceae bacterium PARR1; assembly: GCA_002256185.1. Classification (GTDB taxonomy): domain Bacteria; phylum Pseudomonadota; class Alphaproteobacteria; order Rhodobacterales; family Rhodobacteraceae; genus Paragemmobacter. Next base: position 14,559 of record NKIT01000001.1, read on the forward strand.
CCACCAGACCGCCAACACGGGTGAGAGCCTGCGTCAAGGTCACGTCATCAACAGAGAGATCAATGGTCGATGGATCAACGATCTGTCCCAGAAGATACGCCTCTTGCAACTGACGCTTCGGCACACTGACGACATCGCCATCGATCAGCATCGGATTGCCGCGCGCATCGCCACGCTCAAGAAACTCTTGAAGGTCCACGCTATAGACGTCACCGTTGCGACGCACCACGACCCGGCCCGGATCGGCCTTTTCAGACAGCCCACCCGAGGCGTCGATGGCGTCCAGCAGTGTCAACGGCTGTTCGGTCAGGAACTGACGGCTGGCGCTTCCCACCTCACCGGTCACAGATACGGCTTGTGAGGCATAGCGCACTACCCGAACGACGATCTGCGGATCAGGGATGAAACGAGACAGTTGCGTCACGAGATCGGCGCGGATTTCTTCAGGCGTGCGCCCGCGCGCATCAACATGGCCGATGTAGGGGTAGAAGAAACGTCCATCGCTCTGGACCCGCAAGCCACCCTCTTCGGGAGAACGGTTTATTCCTGCGGGCGACGTCAGTTCCGGGTGATCCCAAACCACGATATCCAACACATCGCCTGTCCCCACGCGATAAGACCAGTCTGCGCGCCCTTGCAAACTGGTGCTCGGACGCGACCGCGACGGTGGAGCGCTGTAGCGGTCGATGTTGCCTGCGGTGAGCAGGATCGCGGTGACTTTCTGATCCGATGCCAGCGACTCATCGCGCAGCTTATCAAGCTCAACCGGGAAATCCGTGCGGGTTGGCACGGAACAAGACACAAGTGCCGCGTTGGCCAACAAAAAGGCGATCCCTTTGGCAAACTGCATTCCGCACGCTCCCGCAATCGGTTGACGCTTCGCCAAACCACAAACAGCTAACACTGCGTAGGTATCCGCCGTAGCCATAGGGATCAAGCATCTCTGGCAAGTTTCCCGAAATTGCAGCAGCCAAGCACCACTTCTGGCCGCAAAATCCTCTGAAATGCGTCTCCTCTGAAGCTTGCAAAGGACGCCCGCCCGATGATTCGATACATCGCACAGTCGTCCTGCCCGAAAGTTGCTTGCCGCACAGTGCCGGAACATTGCTGTACCTTTGGAGCTCTGCCGACACTGGAACAATCCAACGGCCCCATTCGCGCAGAAACATCTGTGGCAAAAGGACAAATCAGGAAACGACACAGCACAGTCGGAACGATAATGCTTGCCACAGTTCCGCGCAGACGTTATCGCATTGAGCCAAGTTGCCAACGCGCGCGCACGCGCCACTGACTCATAGTCATTGGATTTGACTTCAAATTGATGAACGGAGTAACCTCTGCAGGAAGGGTGCTTCAAGGGAGAATTTGCTCCTGCGCGTTTACGCAGCCCCTTTGTAGCACATTTTATCGGTCAGGATGAGTTATGGCGTCGTTTTTTTTGAACGGGATTTCGCGGCGTAACAAGCTTATTGCCTATCTTCTCATAGACTTGACGCTTGTTCCGATCAGCCTCTACATCGCATTCGCGCTGCGTTACGGCAGCTTTCGGCCAAACGTGCTCCTGAACGGTGAGGCAGTGCTTTTCTCTGCTTTGACGGCGTGCGGAGTGGTTGTGCTGATCCTGTTTCGTCTGCCTTGGATCAAACTGTCTGCGCTAGAAGGTCGCGCCGTTGTGCGGATTGCGGCTGGTGCCGGGACTTTGTCAGTATGCGCGATGCTGCTGAGCAGCACCCTCGGCTTTGCCGGTGCACGGTCCGTTCCGATGATTTTTGGCGCGGTCTTTTTTGCCAGCGCAATGGCAGCCCGCTTTGCCATGCTGGTGCTGATCGGGTTTGTGAACGATCTTACGACACAGCGACGTCCGGTCGTCATTTACGGGGCCGGTGCAGCAGGATTGCAGATGGCAGGCGTTCTGCGTGGATCACAGGATATGCGTTGCATCGCCTTCATCGACGACAATACCCATCTGCAAGGCGTGTTGATGGCAGGCGTGCCGGTCTATCCGGCGCGCAAACTGCGGCAGATGGCGCAACGCACAAACAAACCGTTGGTGATTGTCGCGATGCCGTCCGTGCCAAAGTCGCGTGAAACAACAATCCTAACGGAAACCCGGGCTCTCGGCTTCGAAGTCAAGGTTATGCCCTCTTACACCGACATGGTTTCGGCGCGCGCAGGGACCAAGAACCTCTTGACCGTGTCGCCTGACGCGATCCTGGGGCGTGACAGAGTTGACCTCGACATCCCCGAGATTGCCCGCGCCTATGCGGGCCGGAACGTGCTGGTGACGGGCGCTGGCGGGTCCATCGGATCCGAACTTTGTCGCCAGTTGCTGGAATGCCGTCCTGCGAGCATCGTGCTTTTCGAACAAAGCGAATACGCGCTTTATCAGATCGACCTTGAAATGCAGCAACGATGCGCGTCGCTGAAAATCCCGGTCATCGCGCGTCTAGGGTCTGTCGCGAATCGTGCCCGCATCGAAAGCGTGATGCGCGAGCACAAGATTGAGATCGTGCTGCACGCCGCCGCCTACAAGCACGTTCCGCTCGTCGAAGAGAATGAGTTGGAAGGCGCACGCAACAACGTGGTTGGCACGCAAGTCTTGGCAGAAGTTGCGCAATCCTTGCAAGTGGAGCGGTTTATCCTCGTGTCGACCGACAAGGCCGTTCGTCCGACGAATATCATGGGCGCGACCAAGCGCATGGCCGAACTGGTGATACAGGATCTTGCCACGCGCTCCACGATGACCCGCTTCGCCATGGTGCGATTTGGAAATGTTCTGGGGTCATCTGGATCCGTCTTGCCCCTGTTTCAAAGTCAGATCGCTGCCGGCGGTCCGGTCACCGTGACCCACCCCGACGTGACTCGTTTTTTCATGACCATCCCCGAAGCTGCGCGTTTGGTGCTTCTGGCCGGTGCCTATTCTGAAGGCGGCGATGTATTTGTGTTGGACATGGGTGAGCCGCGCCGGATTATCGATATTGCTCGGCAAATGATCAAACTGTCTGGTCGAGAGGTGAAGGACCCCGTCACCGGTGCAGGCGACATCGAAATCCGCATTACCGGCCTGCGCCCGGGCGAAAAACTTTACGAAGAACTTCTGATCGATGACTCCAGCCTCCGCGCAACCCCCCATCCAAAGATCATGCGCGCCAAGGAACAAAGCCTGAGCCAGATTGAAGTTGCCTCGATGATCCGAGAGATTTCAGCGTCTTTGAATGGCAACGATGCAGACCGGCTGCGACTTGTGGTGGCAAAGACTGTCGATGGCTATCGGCGTCCAGATGCTGATTTTGTCTCGCGCCAAAAACAGATTTCGGTGGCCGGGGCCAAGACCGAAGGGCCAATCTGACCACTGAATGGTTGCGCCTTGCCGCACACATATGCGCGACGACACAGCCGCCGAACGGACGGGCTCTATCAGGACCGTATCCTTCCAAACGCGAGTGAGACCTGGAAGGACAGAAAAGAGGTGTCAGTCACGCTTTGCCCAAAAGAGACTGGATATGGCCGATCACCTCATCCTGCTGCTCGTTTGACATATCGCTACCCGATGGCAAGCACAGACCGCAATCGAACAAATGGGCATCGACACCTTGGCCATGATAGGGTGATCCCTGGTAAAGCGGCTGCAAATGCATCGGCTTCCACAAGGGTCGGGCCTCAATCCGATGTTCAAACAGGGCCAGCCGAACCTGTTCACGGCTAATGCCAGTCTGCGCAGGGTCAATGGTAACTGCCGTCAACCACCTGGTCGAGCGCAACCCCGCTGGTTCCGGCATAAATCCGATGCCATGCTGGGACAACGCCGCGACATAACGGTCGAAAATCTCACGGCGACGGGTCACCCTGTCCTCAAGAACTTCCATCTGCCCCAAACCGATGGCAGCGCAAATGTTCGACAGGCGGTAGTTATACCCATAGGTCGAATGTTCGTAATGCGGTGCCGGATCGCGGGCCTGCGTTGCCAAAAACCGCGCCTTGTCCGCCCATTCCTTGTGCCGTGTTACCAACATCCCACCGCCGGACGTTGTGATGATCTTGTTGCCGTTGAACGAGAGCACCGCCGCATCCCCCCCCGTCCCTGCCCTGCGGCTCCCTTGGTAAAGCGCGCCAAGGCTTTCGGCAGAATCCACGATCAGCCGCACGCCATAGCGTTCGGCAAGCGCCTCGAGCGGGTCAAGGTCGACGCTCTGGCCGTAAAGGTCTGTCGGAATCAATGCCTTTGGCAGACGACCTTCGCGCGCGGCACGGTCAAACTCTTCGCGCAAAAGACCAATATCGACCGTCCAAGTAGCTGAATCGAGATCAAAGAACCGCGGCCGCGCACCAAGGTAGTTCACGGGAAAAATCCCCCCGGCGAAAGTCATCGAAGAAATCCAGACCTCATCACCGGGACCAACGCCAGCGATACGCAACGCAAGATGCAGGGCGGCGGAGCCGGAGGACAGACCAACACAATGAAGACCGCCGCCGAGGTAATCGCTCACCCTCGACTCAAACGCGTCCAACTGCGGGCCAAGCGGGGCGACGAAGTTAGACGCGAAGGCTTCTGCCACCCGCTGTTCTTCATGGCCGGACATGTGCGGGCGCGAGAGATAAACACGCATTAAGAAGATCTTTCCATAACTCGGGCCGGATTGCCAACCACTGTCACACCTGCCGGCACATCCCGCGTCACGACTGCGCCCATACCGACCACGGCACCCTCGCCTATTGTAAGGCCCTGACGGATGACTGCGCCAGAACCGATATAGACGTGATCGCCGAGCGTCACAGCCCCATTGACCTTGGCGCCGGGAGCAAGGGTCACAAAGTCACCGATCAAACAGTCATGTTCAACATAGGAATAAAGGTTGGCATGAAAGCATTTGCCAATCCGAATGTTCGAGGTCAGCGTGACAAACGGAGAAAGGCAGGCCCCCTCAGCGATCTGGACATCATCCATTTCAACGACGGTAGCCGCGCGGATCGCTTGCAAGGGCACGCCAGCCATCATTGCCCGCTGCGCCAACCGCTCGCGAATGGTCGAGTCCGCGATCGCTATTGCCACAGATCGAGTTGGTGCGTTTCGGGCGAGGAACGCTTCCCATGGCAGCACAGGGTGACCATTTACCACCGCTGCGCCAAGGCCATCGTCAATGAACACCAAATCCGCCGCTGGAAACTCAGCACGGGCAAGCGGCATGATACCGCGACCACAGCCACTTGCCCCATAAATGCCAATCATATGCGTCACGAGGGATTCCCTGTGAACCTCGACATAGTGGCCTCTCCATCAGCAGAGATGCCGTCCCGTCGAACAACTTTCTTGATGGTCATCATGATGATCCGCATGTCCAACCAAAATGAACGGTTGTCGACATACCATACGTCCAGGCGGAATTTCTCGTCCCATGTCAGCGCGTTGCGGCCGTTCACTTGTGCCCAACCAGTTACACCGGGGCGCACCTCATGCCGTCGTGCCTGCTCTGCACTGTAAAGCGGAAGGTATTCCAACAAGAGCGGCCGGGGTCCAACAAGGCTCATGTCGCCTTTCAACACGTTCCACAGTTCAGGAATCTCATCCAAACTGCTCGACCGAAGAAAGCGACCAAAAGCGGTCAACCGGTCCGCATCCGGCAAGGGAGTTCCGGATGCATCCGTCGCATCGCGCATGCTGCGAAACTTTATCATCTGGAAAGGTCGCCCATGGAGTCCAGGGCGGCACTGACGGAACAAAACCGGTGATCCCATTTGCTGACGCACCCGGAACGCAATGAAGATCAAGATCGGCGCAAGAAGAACCAGCCCGAGCGTTGCGCCTACCAGATCAAACAAACGTTTCAAAACTCGATCCCTAGTTTCGTTACCGAAAACCAAACAGTTACGTTTCCTTAGCCTGAACTCGCATCGCAATGCAATCGTTCTTCCCCGCAGAATGGAATGGAGCGAAAAGATTGGGCTGTCATCAAAAAAAAACGCAACTCAAAACAAACGGCTCCTGAGATAGTATCGAGTGCCGCAAAAATGACACCCGCACAAACATGCCCAAAGGCGAGACTATGATCTTTTATATGGTTCGAACCCTAATCGGGCGTACTGAACAAGACTCAAGGCGACGTAAACCAACTGCCCTACCATCAACCCGAATGCAGCGCCCCAGATATCTGCCCAGGCCGCCCCAACCCACAATCCAATGGCCGAAACACCAAGGCCGAAAAACGCCAACACAGACATCTGCCGGGCCTCGTTGAAGCTATCAAAGAATGGAATCAACGCAACCTGAACAAATCCACTCGCGCCGGCGACAACGACCAGCCAAGTTACATCGACCGCAGGACGGTAGCGCAAATCCAAGACTAGATAGGCGTGAAACGTACAGACCAATGCGATCACGGCAACCAAAGGAACAAGGCCCAGAAGAACCAATCGCAATCTCTTCTGCGCTCGCCTCAGAAAAGCCGGATCTGCTGTTTCATGAAATTTGCTAAGTGCTGCATAAACACTCGGCACATAAACTTTGGAGAAAACACCCGAGAGCAAAAACATCCCTGACAGATAAAGAGATGTGGCTGCATAGACGCCCATTGACTCAACCCCCAAGACTGACGCGATAATGAATTTATCAATGGTCAACATCAGCGGTGAAACCAATCCCACGATCACAAACGGTGCTGAACGAAAGAAGTTCCTGCGACTCCAGTCTATGTCAACATCTGCGAAGCCCCGGGTTCCCACTAGCGAAAAAACGATCCCTGCGCTAATTCCAGCAGTCAGAATAAAAATGATGGTTTGGCTGGTAACCATATCAACCCAACTCCCACCCATCCAAAGCACGACGAGCAAGGCTCCGAAAATCATGATGTTGAAAGCCAATTCCGACCCAGCCGCAAGACCCGGCTTGGGAAGCATTACGATGACACGATGATAATTCTGTCGGCAGACAAAACCAACCGCTCCAATTACCACCAATAAAAAGATAAGAATTCGCGGGATGTCCGGCGGAAATAATGCAGGCAGGACTGCTATTCCAAACAATCCCCAGAAAAGTCCTAGGATCAACGACGTCAAGTTTGCGCCATTGATCCTCGCAAAATAACCTGCTGAGTCCACCTCGTAGAAAACCCGGGCAAGCCCAAACCCCAAAAACGAGCCGACAAAAAAGCCGACAACTGGCATCGCAGACCGAGCCGTTGATAGGTAACCAAAATTAACTGGACCTATACTGTTTGCAATAGTCGGAAGGACAAGCACCGGCAAAATAGCACTCGCCCCGGCGCTGACTGTATACCACGCGATTGCCTTGATGGACCTTTGCACGCCAGTTCCTTCATTCTTCATCGTCAGAGAATACTAAGATAGAGCGCTACCCCACCCACTTCCTCCAAACATTAGCTCTTTCAATCTTGAAGCAACGGACTTCTTTCCGCAGCGACTTATTAAGTGTCCACCGTAGCCCAAGCGTCACTCGCACTTTGCTCGCACGGCCAAACACACCAAAACTCATCCTAGTGCATTTCTGCTTGAGCTTTCCTTAAAAATTTCAAAAGCAATCCGGGTGTTCTGGATAATTCGAACTGCTATTGGCACAAACTACATTCTTTCGAAAATTTGAGGCAGACAAACACCTATGAATCATCGGCAGCAACAAAGACGTAAACCATACCAGAAGATTGACTTAAGTCAGGGTACAGACCCTGCGCAGCGAGAGCGTTGAAAACTCTCGAAATCTCCTTTGGCTTCAAAACAGCAGGGTGCAACTCAATAATAACTGTTCTAACTCCAGGCAAGGTAACGCCTTCCAGCAATTCCCCTTCACCACCTTCGATGTCGATCACAAGGACGTTAGGTGCCGTCTGCAAAAGAAATTCTTGAAAATCCAACTGCGGCACCGAAATTTTGTGTGCCCCCTGTATTGGAGCCAAGCCCGATGCCCAAAAATTTGGTGTAACGTAGAAATCTCTTCTGTCACTACCCTTACCAAGTACACCATTTACAACCAAAAACTCCACTCCGTTGAGTTTTTGGTTCCTTTTGATCAGATCGATCAAATCAGGATTGGCCTCGACTGCGGTAATGTTTTGCGATGGCACAATCCGCGCTGCCAAATTTGATAGGAACCCAATACCAGCGCCAATTTCGAGAACCCTATCAGTTTGACGCAAACATTTGCGCAATAATACTTGTTCATGAGCTTCGTAATGTCCAAGACGAAGATTGAACTTCATCTTCGGCGAAAGACTCGGATGATCCAGCGCAAGCTTGACACCGCTAATTGTAACAGTGCTTGAATTCAATACGCGATGAATGCCCCACCGACATATCATCCGGCTATAGCGTGCCAGTCTCGCAAGTGACGCTTTAATCATCTGGAAATCCCACACCACGTTTAGATTGTTCGGCGCTGTTAAATACAGCAAGACAATTTACCTGACGCAAGCACCTACTTGACGGTCACGTCTTCATTGCGAACCAGACCGAAGATCATGGACCGTGCACCGAACAAGGTATCTGAAGACAGGAGTTTATGGCGGCCAAACAAACGTCGAGTGAATGGGATACGATTGAATGTACCGCATCGTACCACTTGTTTCAGTCCGGCAAACCGGCATATTGCATCAATGTTAATGTGGGTAAGTGATGACAAGTGCCCTTCAACGTCAGGGGCGCGACGTAAGTTATGAAGTATCTCTCCCCAAAAATATGGATTTGGCACAGACATCAAAATCATCCCTCCAGGGGCCAAATGGCTTTTCAGCGTCTTTAATACTCTGACAGGACTTTCCACATGTTCGATGACTTCCATGGCCAGGAACAGATCGACGTTATTCTCAAGCCCCACGATGGGGTTATCAGCGTCTGCAACCACGAAAACATCATTCTCCCGCGCAGTAACTTTTGCCAAAGCACCGGCATCCAAGTCAATTCCAGTGTAGCGGTGTGCAATTCTGCGCTCATCCATGATCGCGCGAACTGCGGCAAACTTGCAGCCAATTTCCGCTACATTGAGCGACCGGTTCGGCAACCGGCCTTTAACCAAATCCAGTGCTCTTCGATAACGAAAATCAGCTTCGTGATCATCGATCACGTAGGTCTGGCTTCTCTTTTTATAGAACTCTTCCTTCGTAACCATCGTCCAGTTCCACCCTAAAAAATCTTATTCCGCACTCGAATTGGTTTACCGACCTTCAACCTGCCTTCAATCTGATCTTTTACCGACGCTCTGATGAACAATCGGTTATCGGCCGCTCCATCGTGAAAAGGCATGATTAACGAACGGCCTTTTGGATCGTATCCGGTTTCTACAAATCCACTGTTCGTCAGGATGTTGAGGATTGTGTCTGTTCCGTCTTTCCTGGCATTATCGTTTATCTCCAAGATCAGCGCCAAAAGCCTACTGTCCTGAAGAACCGCTCCGGCCCCGGCGATCACGGCTGGTTCAAACCCTTCCACATCGATTTTCATCAACTGCGGAGTACCATATTCAGCCGAAGCACTATCAACCGTTACTGATGGAACTGTGATCCCAACCCCGTCTGCCACGATCTTATTCATGACATCCGCATCCGTGGACATGGACACAACCCCGGTTTGGGCCGATACGGCAGCTTGTACCACCAACACCCTATCCAATAGTCCATTCATAGTGAGATTACGCGTCAAGTACTCTGCTGATTTGGGGACAGGCTCAAAGGCGATTCCCCGCGCACCAGATATGTGACCCAAGATCATCGAATAAACGCCAATATTCGCGCCGATATCGAAGAACAGGTCGTCCTCATTCAACAGATGACAGGCGAAACATGAGTCACGCAGTTCGTGCAAACCATTGTAAGCTTGCATGGAGATGGAAATCATACCATTGCGTCCAGTTAACTTGAGTCCGTTGACCCAAGGTATTGTCACTTCGTGGGACAGTCGTGAGCGCAATTGCCAAACGCTCCATCGAAGGGCGACGAGCAAGGTCGATCCGTTCAACGGATGTGCCGCAAGATTCTTCCAAATCTGAGGTATACGCAATACGTTCATGAGGAAGACCCTTTTAAGATGTATGGCTTTAGTCCCGATAGGAACGCGCGCGCGCGACTATCCGATCCAAAGCGTTCGGCAATATGTGCATTACGTCTTTTAGGTAGATCAGTTGGTGCATCTACCAAGTTTTGAAGTTCCTCTTTGATCGCAACTGCCAGCGCGGTCGAGTCTTCTGCTGCAACCAACTGACCTAGAAACGGCTCTGTTACAATTGATTCCGGGCCACCAGATCGTGTCGCGATCACGGTCGTTCCGGTTGCCAAGGCTTCAATCAACACAACACCAAATGTTTCAAATCGACTGGGGAGCGCAAAGATATCGGACCATAACATCAAGTCACGGACCTGCGTTTGGCGGGCATGACCCAGAAAGGTCACTTTCGCACCAATTCCGAGTTCCTCGGCAAGGGCACGATAGCTGTTTTGCGATGCGCCTTCTCCGATCAATCGGAGTTCCAACCCATGGGACAAGTCCAATTGGGCCACAGCCCTGATAAGAACATCCACACCCTTCTTAGAGTCCATGGTTCCGACGAACCCCAATCTCGCAGGGCGGTCGAAGTTAAAGGGAAGTCGGTGACCGTCGGGCGCAAAAAACGCAGTGTCAATTGCGTTTGGTGCGTATTTTACCGTGACGCCAAACCTATCGGATAAAAGGCTCGAAAAAGGTTCACTCACGGCATAGACGGCTTTCGCCGCGTGGAAAGTTTGAGAGGCGCGATCAAGATCAGCCGCACTGTAAAAGCCCCGCGCAAAATGGGTGGAATGCTCAACCACCACGAAGGGGATGCCTTCCGACTTGGCAATTTCTTTGGCAGCCCAGCCAGCGTTGATTGCAGTATGGGCCAAGATGATATCTGGGCGCCCATATTTAGCGATGTACGCTTGGTACAAGCGCTGCGCAGCATTCAGGAAAATACGGGCCGATATGTCATGAAGCTTTGGAATGCGCCAACCGTGCCAGCGCAGGACCGGGTATCCGTCTGGCGATTCATGTTCAATCTGAAAGTGATTTCGAGATGCAGACTTCAGTCCTCCAAAGTCTGTAATTTCTCGCAATTCGGGAAAGATAACGCCCACTGTTGCACCGGCTCTTTGCAGCGCTTTGGTTTGCACCCGAAAGAAAACAGCATAGTCCGGCCGACGTGAATTCGGGTACCAGGTTGGCAAGACCAGAATGTGGGGATGATCAGCCACTCTGCGCCCCCAGAACCCGTCGGTAAAGGGCTCCAATCTGATCAGCTTGGGATTGCCAGTTGTATGTGCGTTCTGCTGCGCGCCGCCCATTCTGCCCCAACTCTCTTGCGAGACTGGAATCTGCCAAGACTCGGTTTAAGGATGACGCCATGGTCGCTGCGGTTTCGTCTGCAAGAATAACGGCACATTCTGTTTCTCGCACGATGGCTGCCATAGCGGGGATATCGTGGCAGACGAACGGCCGACCAGCCATCATCGCTTCAAACAACTTATTCGGTAATGAGTTATAGGCTTCGGAAACATAGCGATTGGGGATGATCGTCATAGTCGCAGCCATCAGCATCTTGGGAACATCATCCAAAGGGACAAATCCCCCGAGGTGCACGCGCGCTTTGGACTTGAGTGCAGAGATCTGCTCACTCAAGACTGCCTTCACTTGATCATGGCCCGGCCCCATCAACACGACATGCGCCTCAAGCACCAAGTCGTCGATCACCGGGATCAGTTGGTCCAGCCCTCGATCCGGATTGAGCGACCCCAGATAGAGCAGGACAGGAGCTGCTTGAGGAATGTCAAATGCACGGCGAAGCGCATCGGTTTCCTCCATCGCATGCAGTCTGGGGCAATTGAGCACGGGCACGATGCTGGTCTCGTTGACGCCGCTGTCTGCTGCAACTCGTGCCGCAAACGATGGAGCTGCGGCGATCACACCATGCGCCGTCTGTGGTAAATGCCGTTCGAAAAAGGCGATCACCGGGCGAAGGCGTGCAAGGATTGATCCCTTGATCTGGATGTCTGACATGATGTCGTGGCAGTCAAACACGACCTTGCCGCGCCAGACCCAAGCGGGCAGCCGTGCCAAGGCCAAGGCGTCAATGTCGTGGCAATGGTACAAGTCGGCCCTGACCCGAAACACCGCGATCATGATCTTTAGATAGGACCAAATCGCCCAGATCACAGCAATCAATGTCGATAGCACTGGCAGGGAAACACCCCGTGCGCGCCCGGGCAAGTGGACGGGACGAAAGGCGAAGTCTGCACCGCCAAACTCTGCGTCCAGATTATCGGCTTGCCCATAAAGGGCGTCCTCAGGGCGTGCGGTAGCAATCATCGTGACGCGATAGCCAAGGTCAAGGACGGACCGGGCTTCTTTACGTACGCGGCGATCATGGATGAAATCCGTGGTCACAACCATGCAGACATGAATTTTGTCTTTCATGGATCAAACCCATCTTTCGCAAGCACATTGCACTCTAAATCTGAACATGACGACGCCAACGTGCTGCATCCACCAATTCAATAATGTGACGCTTTGGACCAGACGCCGCGCGTGTCGACGACGATGCCCCTGGGCAAGGCGGTCCCGCGGAATGCCGTGTGATCGACCAGCATCACATGGATATCAGCCGATGCAGCATCCGGTGCGATCAGAGTGGCTTTTTCCAACCCGCGAGGAAGCGTATCAATGTTTGGCTCAATGATCTTGATCGGCCCCGTATGCCGTGATGCGAGCAGTCTGGCAATTGCTAAGGCGGGACTCTCGCGCAAGTCGTCAATGTCGGGTTTGAAGGCAAGACCGTAGAGTGCGAGCACGACGTCGCTTGCCGTCTTGTCCGGCCTCGCTGTCAGATGAGACCCGATTGCGGCAAGGACTTTCTCGATCACCCAAGTGGTCTTGCTGTCGTTGACCTCACGGGCCGTACGGATCAGTCTGGCCTGCTCTGGTGCGGACGAAACGATGAACCAAGGGTCAACAGCGATGCAATGTCCACCGACGCCGGGGCCGGGTTGAAGGATATTCACCCTCGGATGGCGGTTTGCCAGCGCAATGAGTTCCCAGACATTGATGCCAAGACGGTCCGATACCAAGGATAATTCATTGGCAAAGGCGATGTTCACATCGCGAAAACTGTTCTCTGTCAGTTTCGCCATCTCTGCCACTCGCGGACCGCTGGCGATCACGCACGCACCCGTGACGAAGGTCTTGTAAAGAGCGGCAGCGCGGGCAGAGCAGGCTGGTGTCATGCCACCAATCACTCTGTCATTGGTTATGAGTTCCTGCATCACTTTTCCGGGCAACACGCGTTCGGGGCAATGAGCAACGCGAATGTCAGACGCCTCGCCTGCGTGCTGAGGAAAGGTCAGGTCCGGCCGTTCTTCGGCCAGAATATCGGCCATCGCCTCGGTCGCGCCCAAAGGAGACGTACTTTCAAGGATCACAAGATTGCCCGGCCGCAAAACCGGCGCAATAGACCGCGCTGCCGCCACGACGTAGCTGAGATCAGGGTCGTGGTTGTCACCCTTGAACGGCGTAGGTACTGCAATCAGGTAGGCATCTGCGGGCTCAGGTACGGTTGTCGCGCGCAGATATCCCTCGGTTACAACCGCGCGGACCAATATGTCCAAGTCCGGCTCAATGATATGCACCTCACCGCGATTGATGGTGTCAACGACGGCCTTAAACACATCCACACCGACAACTTCGACCTTCCGAGAGGCAAACATCGCGGCGGTTGGCAACCCGATATAGCCAAGACCGATGACGGAAATTCGTTCAAAAGGTTTTTTCGTCATAACCCTTATACCCTGCAAATACCAAAAAAATTCAAGATCGCCTCACTGATCCGCTGAGAGGCAAATCCGTCGCCATAAGGGTTGTGTGCCCGCGACATCGCCTCATAGGCGACTTGATCGTCCAAAAGCAAAGTTGTTTCCCGAACGATAAGGTCAACATCCGTGCCCACCAGTTTAACCGTGCCCGCATCCACCGCCTCAGGTCGTTCTGTCGTGTCGCGCATCACCAGCACGGGCTTACCGATCGATGGCGCTTCTTCCTGAACGCCACCCGAGTCGGTCAGGATGATCTCTGCACGGCGCATCAGATGGATGAACGGTAAATAATCCTGCGGCGCGATCAGTTTCACGCGATCCAGTGCCCCAAGACTGGATTCGACCGGGCCTTTGACGTTCGGGTTCAGGTGAACTGGATAGATGATCTGAACATCTTCGCGCCTTGAAATGATTTCAAGCGCTGCACAAATCCGTTCGAAGCCACCACCGAAGCTTTCCCGCCGATGCCCTGTCACTAAAATGAGGCGTTTGGACGGGTCGATCCCGAACTCTGCATCCATATCTGCACTGCGCTGCGGGTCGTTCTCCAACCGTTCCACAACGTCGAGGAGGGCGTCGATGACCGTATTCCCAGTGATCGAAATCCGCTCGGCGGGAACACCCTCAGCCCGAAGGTTCTGGGCCGCTTTTTCCGTGGGCGCAAAGTGCAATTGTGCGATGGCACCGGTGACTTTTCGATTTATCTCTTCGGGCCACGGCGAATAGATGTTGCCAGTCCGCAATCCGGCTTCGACATGGCCGACAGGGATCTGTCGATAATAGGCTGCCAAAGAGGCTGAAAGTGTCGTCGTCGTATCGCCATGCACCAAAAGCAAGTCCGGCGAGAAATCCTCGAGTACTGGCTTCAGCCCTGCAAGCACGGCGGAAGTAATCTCGGTAAGCCCCTGACCAGGTTTCATAACGTTCAGGTCGTAGTCAGGTTTGATTGCAAACAGGCGCATAACCTGATCCAACATCTCGCGGTGCTGACCAGTAACGGCCACCCGCACATCGAGGCCAGGCGTCTTCTTGAGGACTGCACTGACCGGAGCCATCTTGATGGCTTCCGGCCGCGTCCCAAACACCAACAACACCTTCTTCATAGAAACCTCAGTTTATCAAATCTATCAACGCGGCGAGACTGAAAGCCCACACTGACGGAACGTCTTAAATCCCAGCTCAAAAAAAATCGCAAACATCCCACGCGAACAGTCACGACCGTTTTTTAGCCGTGGTTTCATGCAAACCGACGTGGATCGCTGCAATTTCCGCCTTGATGGCCTCGCAATCTTCCATCTTGCGGTCCAAAAACGCACGCGTCAGCCCCGCCTTGCGGACTAGACCACCGGGCGTCAGCAGGTAAGCGGAGAGACGCTTTTCCGCCGCAGCGGTAGAGAGTCCCAACTTCACCAACCATTTTTCGACCAAAGCGCTTAGCACGTAATTTATCCCGCCGACACTCATACCGACTGCCTCTGTCAACACATGCAGAGACATTTCCGAATCCTCTTTTGGTAGGCGAAGTACACGAAAATGCGTGCCTTCCTGACACTTCCTGCGCTTGCTGGTCACCTCTGAAGTCCCTAGCCTACCGAACAAAGATAGGCAAAAATCATCCCAATGTTAGTAGAAATGATAAAAAGTTTCCAGTCTTTTTCACTTTCGAACGGTAGCAAGTGCTGATTGCGGCAGCAAGAGGGCAAATGCAGGCTAAGCTTTGCTCTTTGTTGCCTGTGGCTGGAACAAAGGCCCCTTTCACACCGCCCAACCCGCCTTCAACCCCTCAAACACCGCCTCTTCCGCCGTGCGGGGGGCGAGGCAATCGCCCGCCATCCTTACCGGAATGCCCATCGCGCTGATGACTTGGGACAACTCATCCCGTGGGGTATGCCCAAGGGCGAGGATGACGGTCTGCACACCCTCCACCTCAACGGCCTCACCGCTGGCGGTGTGTTGCAGGAAGACGGTGTCGCCCGCCGTGCCGTAAAGCCGCATGTAGGGGCGGACGGTGATGCCTGCGCTGTGCATCTCTGCCGCCAGCGTGTCGCGGACGTAGAGGGGCAGGACCTCTCCGGCATGGGTGCCTGCGACGGCGAGGGTCACGCGGTGGCCGTCGCGTGCCAGACGCAAGGCCACGCCGGGGCCGATCCAGTCGCAGCGCCAATCGGCCACCACCACATGCGCGCCGGGTTTGACCTGACCTTGCAGCAGGTCCCATGCGGTGGCGATCTGCATCTCGCCATCCGTGGGCAGGTCCGGCACGCGGGGCACCGCGCCAGTGGCAAGGATCACGGCGTCAGGCTTTTCCTGTGCGATCAGGTCCGCCGTCACCGTCACCTCGCGCCAGACCCGCACCTGCGCGCGTTCGAGTTCACGTGTCAGGTTGGTGACGATGCCGCCAAACTCTGCCCGCCCCGGCAGCAGTTGCGCCAAAAGCGCCTGCCCGCCCAACTGCGGGCTTGCGTCCCATAGCGTCACCTCATGCCCGCGTTTGGCGGCGGTGATGGCGGCTTTCATCCCGGCGGGACCGCCGCCGATGACCATTACGCGCTTTGTTTGAGGCGCAGGGGTGACAGAGCCATAAACCAGTTCCCGCCCGGTTTCCGGGTGTTGGATGCAAGAGACCGGCAAACCCCGATGGAAATGCCCGATGCAGGCCTGATTGCAGCCGATGCAGGCGCGGATGTCATCCACCGCACCTGCCTGCGCTTTCAAGGCCATCTCTGGGTCGGCAATCATCGCGCGGGTCATGCCGCAGACATCGGCGCGACCGGCGGTCAGGATCGCCTCGGCCTCTTGCGGTTGATTGATGCGGCCTGCGACGAAGACGGGGAGTGATAGCGCCCGTTTGAATGTCCCGGCATCGGGCGCAACATAGCCGGGCGCAAATGCCATCGGCGGCGCAATATGCACCGCGCCCCCCACCGTGGCCGATGTGCCGGTGGTGAGGTGGAGGTAATCCATCAACGGCTCTATCGCGCGGCAGGCGGTCAGGGCCTCTGCCAGCGTCAGCCCGTCCTCATCGCGTTCCCCAGCACTCAGGCGCAGGCCGATGACGAAGTTTTCATCGGTGGCCAAGCGACAGGCGGTCAGCACCTCGGACAGGAACCTTTGACGGCGGGTGTCATCGCCGCCCCACCCATCGCTCCGCAGGTTGACACGCGGGTTCAGAAATTGCGCGGGCAGGTAGCCGTGGCTCGCCACCACCTCAATCCCGTCCAACCCCGCCTGCCACATCCGGCGGGCGGCGGCGGCGTAACCAGCGATGATCTCAAGGATCAACGCCTCAGGCAAAGCGCGGGGCATGACGTGGAAGCGTTCATTGGGCACGCTTGAGGGCGCATAGGCCACTGCCAGCAAACCATCGGCGCTTTCCATGATCTCGCGCCCCGGATGGAAAAGCTGGGAGAACACGGCGCAACCCTCGGCATGGATCGCCTCGGCAAGCGCGCGATAGCCCGGAATGCAGCCATCATCGGTGGCCATCAAGAGATGCGAGGTGTAGCGCGCGGTGTCATGCACCCCCGCCACCTGCGTGACGATCAGCCCGGCCCCGCCCTTTGCCCGCGCGCGGTGATATTCGATCAGCGCCGCGTTCACCGTGCCATCGGTGGGCAATACGGTGTCGTGCCCGGTGGACATGATCCGGTTGCGCAGGGTCACACCCCGGATGGTCAGCGGCGAGAAAAGCTTGGGGAACATCGTCATGGTCGTCCTTCGGGCAGCGGAATCGGGGATCCCTGCCGCGACGATTGCCCATAACCCCAGCAAGATGAAGCGCAAAGCAAAAGGCCCGGTCTTTCGACCGGGCCTTTGAACCATCCCGCGACCGGGATCAGTAGCGATAATGTTCCGACTTGAACGGACCTTCGACCTTGACGCCGATGTAATCGGCTTGGTCGCGGCGCAGTTCGGTCAGTTTCACGCCGATCTTTTTCAGATGCAGGCGGGCCACTTTCTCATCCAGCGACTTCGGCAGGATATAAACACCGGGAGCGTATTCCGCGCCCTTGGTCCACAACTCGATCTGCGCCAGCACCTGGTTGGTGAACGAGGCCGACATCACGAAAGACGGGTGCCCCGTGGCGTTGCCAAGGTTCAACAGGCGGCCTTCGGACAGCAGGATGATGCGATTGCCATTCGGCATCTCGATCATGTCCACCTGTTCCTTGATGTTGGTCCACTTGTGGTTCTTCAGCGCAGCAACTTGGATTTCGTTATCGAAGTGGCCGATGTTGCCGACGATGGCCATATCCTTCATCTCGCGCACATGCTCGATGCGGATGACGTCCTTGTTGCCGGTGGTGGTGATGAAGATGTCGGCAGAGGAAACCACGTCCTCCAGCAGCACTACCTCAAACCCGTCCATCGCGGCTTGCAGCGCGCAGATCGGGTCCACTTCAGTCACTTTGACGCGGGCACCCGCGCCTTGGAGCGAGGCGGCAGAGCCTTTGCCCACGTCGCCATAACCGCAAACCACGGCAACCTTGCCCGCCATCATGGTGTCGGTGGCGCGGCGGATGCCGTCAACCAGCGATTCCTTGCAGCCGTATTTGTTGTCAAACTTCGACTTGGTGACGGAATCATTCACGTTGATCGCCGGGAAGGGCAGTTGGCCCTTCTTGTGCAACTCATACAGGCGATGCACGCCCGTCGTGGTTTCTTCCGACACGCCCTTGATTGCAGCGCGCTGCTTGGTGAACCAACCGGGGCTGGCGGCCAGACGCTTCTTGATCTGGTTGAACAGGCACACTTCTTCGTCCGAGGTCGGAACGGCGATCAGGTCGGTCTCACCCGCCTCAACCCGCGCGCCCATCAGGATGTAAAGCGTGGCATCCCCGCCATCATCGAGGATCATGTTGCAGGTGCCGCCTTCGCCGCCGAACTGGAAGATCTTGTCGGTATAATCCCAATATTCCTCAAGGGTTTCGCCCTTGATCGCGAACACCGGCGTGCCCGATGCCGCAATCGCCGCCGCCGCGTGATCCTGCGTCGAGAAGATGTTGCACGAGGCCCAGCGGACATCCGCGCCCAAGGCGACCAGCGTCTCGATCAGCACGCCGGTTTGAATGGTCATGTGCAGCGAGCCGGAAATCCGCGCGCCCTTCAGCGGTTTCGAGGCACCAAACTCTTCGCGGCAGGCCATCAGACCCGGCATCTCAGTCTCGGCGATGGTCAGTTCCTTGCGGCCAAATTCCGCAAGCGCGATGTCTTTCACAATGTAATCATTCGGCATGTGCCGCTACTCCGTTATGTCTACTTTGGCTGAGCGAATATCACTGCAAGGTCAGTCCGGCAATCTGATTTGCCGAAGCATAATCCCCGATATGAGTGGTCAGTGAAAACGGCTCCAGTCGGTGGCGTCAAGTGGGGATGTCCGACCGCGACATTGCGATGCAGGACAGCCTCAAAGGCCGACCCAAGGGTGGACGGACCAAATCGTGCCGGGGGCATGGGGCAGAGGCGCACAACCTCACCTCTGCAAGATCAAGCCTGCCGCCCTTTCCCACAACATCCTTTCGGCGTGATGGATCCCATGCCGCCGTGTGCCACAAGAAAGATTGCCCGGTCGTCGCGCACGCGACTCAATGACACGGGCCCGCGCGCATGCACCAGACCGCAACGGCCCTGTCGCCCCTTCGCTTCTGACGTCAGGCTGTGACAGGCGGTTCATCTCATCTGCACCGATGAACCGCCCGCACTTCGCCTGCGCTGCGCCTTTCAGTCAGCCACACGCATTCGGTGATCGGTTTTCTGGACTGGCCCCAAACGCACCGCGCCAGATGGAAACCGAGGAACGGTGCCATCCCCACCTGATGTCTTGTCATCGTCCGTCCAGTTGCCCACACTCTGACAAACATCCGATGCCGCGCGTGGCGATACACGCTTGATCTGCTGGGCTCGACGGGTGATCTTGCCCCCCGACGACGGGCCACTTGGGGAGGGTCAGTTTGCATCGAGAGAAGAGATATGAGTGTACGCATCGCAGTCTTGCTCGGGGTTAAGGTTGCGATTTGCCTTGCTTATCTGAGTAACGTTGTTTCAATAGCAGGTATTGCACCACTTTTCGTATTTGCGCCTTTTTTGCTAGCGCTGGCTGTCATTCAGTTGATTGTGGATCCACCTACTGGTGCGGTGCCAGCGACTTCTCAATTCATTAAACTTGTTTTGCTGGGCATGATTCTTTCGGCTTTGCTGACACCGGTTTTCTTTGGACTTGATGGCAACCGCCCTCGCGCAGTTCTCTTTGCAACTTTGTTGTTTTCGATCGTTCTTATCCTCGGACGGACCGTTCAGACCCTTGACGATATGCGTGGCATGCTGAACTTGATCCGCCGGATGACCATAGTTCTTGTGGCAATCGGGACAGTCGAAATTTTCACGGGATGGCACCTGCCAAACTCACGCCACTTTGATTTGACGTTCTTTTACACAAGTCCGTACATCCCGACAGGAACAGTTTACAATGAAAACCAGTTTGCATCGCTCGTTTTGTTGGGCATTCCATTGTTCTTATCCTCCGTTTTTGGAACAGGCAGCGTTTTTAACCGCTTAGCGTATGTTTTTGTACTTCTGGTCTCAATCTTTACAATCACCCAGACAGATAGCCGTTTGAATTTGATTGGTTTGATGCTGGTTGTGACGTCATTTCTTGCGCTGTCAGGTTTCAAACGCTCGGCTGGTGGGTTGGTCCTTGCGATATTCTTGGTGTTCCTGTTAATCGCACTCCAACCCGAATTGGTCACGTCAGTTTTCGACGAAATATCAAGCCAGCTCAGCACATTGTCGCTGGACACATTCGTGAAAACCGATGACAAAGAGGTGGTGCGTCTCAACCTTTTGATTATGGCCCTTGACGTGATTGCCGAATACCCAATCTTTGGATATGGCGCAGGCGGCGCAGAGGTGTATTGCGAAGCCGGAAACTACTTTACCTACGGCGTCTGTGCCCCACACAATTGGCCGCTGGAATTGGCTAGCAGCTTTGGGTTGCCGCTGGCTATACTCCATATCTGTTCCGTCATCGGACTGTTTGTTGCCTTGCTTCGCATCAAGGCCGACCCGCAGCTCCGTGCCACGATGGTCGCCTTGTTTTCCACGACAGTCACTGCAAACTTTACAGCAAGTTCGATCCTTCTGCTTACGCCCGTTTGGGTCGTGTTCGGGCTTCTCGTGGCATATGTGAACTTTATGTATCGAACCGAAGGTAAGTCATAATGCAAAATTTTGAGATGACCGTTGCGATGTCCGTTTACGATGGCGTCGAATTGCATCACCTTCAGGCTGCGCTGGGATCAGTGCTAAGCCAATCGGGAGTGGATTTCGAAGTCTGTTTGGTCATGGACGGAATCAAGCGTGAGGATTTGCGCAGTTATTTGATCGCACAGGCGGATGCGGACTCACGAATCAACCTTATTGATTTTGAGCGGAACCGCAAACTACCCGCAGCGTTGAACGCAATTGTGCGCGCGATGAAATCGGATTTTCTGGTACGCATGGACTCCGATGATTTATGCGTGCCGGGACGGTTCAAAGTACTTGTTGATTTCATGCGCAGCAATCCCGACGTTGACGCGGCAGGTTCAGGCTCATTCGAGTTCTCTGACGGACCTTTTGACCAAGGCCTGCAGCGTCGCTACCCTCAGACGCATGAAGAGATCGTCAGACAGTTCAACTACAACAATCCCTTTTGCCACCCCTCCATGATCTTTCGGAAGCGTTTCTTTGAACTTGGTCTCTATCCGCTTTGGACACTGAATGAGGACACCCTCTTATTCCTGAACGGTCTGGCGGGCGGTGCGCGCTATGCAAATATTCCGCAACCACTCTATGCGCACAGATATGATGCGGATGTCGGAAAGCGCCGACAAAACTGGAAAAGATCGTTCACGATTTTTCTGGATCGGTTGCGGGTTATAGATAAGTGCGATGGCGGCATGAAGGCTCGTTTATATGCATTCATGCTGTTGTTGGGGCAAACCTTGGGCGGGCCTGTCTATCCTTTGGTGCGCCGCTTGATGCTTAAACGACGGGCGTTATGACGAACATCCGGATTTCACAGCTTGATATCGGCGTCGGTATTGGTCGAACTTACCGCCCGTAATACTCCCGATACCACACCACAAACTCGGCCAACCCATCCCGGATGTCGGTATTTGGGCGATAGCCGGTCAGGCGTTGCAGCAGGCTGGCGTCAGCCCAGGTCGCAGGTACGTCCCCCATCTGCATCGGCATGAAATTACGGATGGCCTTCTGCCCGCCCGCATCTTCAATCGCCTCGACAAAGTCCAAGAGCTTCACCTTCTGCGAATTGCCGATGTTGACCACACGGTAGGGCGCAACCGCTGACAGGCTATCCCCCTCTTCGACCACACCATCCACAGGGCGCACCGGCACAGCGTCAATCAACAACCGGATGCCGCGCACCAGATCGCCGACATGGGTGAAATCGCGGTACATCTCACCATGATTATAGATGTCGATGGGCTGGCCCTTCAGGATCAGATCGACAAACTTGAAATAGGCCAGATCGGGCCGCCCCCATGTGCCGTAGACGGTGAAAAAGCGGAACATCGTGGTCGGCAGGTTCCACAGATGGGCATAGGCATGGCCCATGCTTTCCGTCGCCTTCTTGGTCGCGGCATAGATTGTCAGTTGCGTGTCGGCCTTATGCGTCTCGGCATAGGGCATTTCCGTGTTCGCGCCGTAGATCGAACTGGTCGAAGCCATCAGCAAATGCCCGACCTTCAACCGCCGCGCAGCCTCCATCACGTTGAAAGTACCGACGACGTTGCTGTCGAGGTAAGCGCGCGGGTTTTCAAGGCTGTAGCGCACCCCGGCTTGGGCGGCGAGGTGGATGATGACCTCCGGCGCAAAGTCATCCGCCACCTGATCGAACAGGGCGCGGTCTTCCAGCATGCCTTCGGTGGCGGAAAATCCGGGGGTTTGCAGCAGCATCGCATGACGGCGCTGTTTCAGGGTGACGTCGTAATAATCTGTCATGCCGTCATAGCCATGCACGCGGAAGCCTTCGGCCAAAAGCAATCGCGCCAGATGAAAGCCGATGAACCCGGCCGTGCCGGTGATCAGAAACTTGCGGGTCATGCTACCAACGGCCCTTTCACAATACCCAAAGCCTGCGCCAGCAACGCCTGCGCCTCGGCGGGCGAATTGGCCTCAACATACACCCGAAACTCCGGCGCATTGCCGGATGGCCGCAGGTGCAATACGCGGCCTGAGGCGCAGGTGACGCGCAGGCCGTCAGTCAGGTCTTGGGTGGCTGCGGTTTCAGCCAACTCCGCCAGCAGGGCGGACAGGGCGGCGGGGTCTGCCATCAACTGCGTCAAGAGCGCGGCAGAGCGCTCGGTCGGGACATCCTCGATCCGATCCGTGGCGGTAAAGCGTGGCGGCTCGTGCGACACCACTGCGGCAAGCCCAATCCCCCGCGCGGCGACCAAGGGGGCGATGATCGGCAACAGGCTGTCGCGTGTGGCCAAAGGTGCCAAAGGTCCGGCCAGCGTCGCGGGGAAACCGAGCAGGAAGCCGCCATTCGCCTCATACCCCACCACGCGGCCGCCAACCGCCATTCCGGCGATGACGAAGGGAGAACCGATGCGCGTGCGGATCACGCGGGGGAAATGGCCAGACGCCTCAACCCCGGTGTTAGAGCTGACCGGCGTCACCACCGTATCTGCCCCCACCACTCGTGCGGTGATCTGGCCAAGGATGTCGCCCGGCACCACAGCGCCCGTCGCATCCGCCACCAAGGGACGGTCGCCATCGCCATCGGTCGAGACCAGCGCATCCAATCCCTGCGCGGCCACCCAACCGGCGATCTGGGTCCGTGCCCAATCTGGCACAGCCTCGGTATCCACGGGGATGAAGGCATCAGACCGCCCGACCTCAACCACCGCTGCCCCCAGACCGCGCAGGGCATCGGCCAGCAAATCCCGGCTGACGGCGGAATGTGACCAGACCCCGATCCGCATCCCGGCCAGCGCCTGCGGGCCAAAGGCTGTGACATAGCGCGCCACCCAATCCGCCCCGGCCGTCTTGTTCCGCACCAAGGCACCCTGCCCCGTCCCGGCCTGACGCCCGAGTGCCGCCAGAATGGCCGCCTCATCCGTCTTGGTGATCTCTCCACCCGGCAAATAGAACTTCAACCCGTTGCGATCGGCGGGGATGTGGCTCCCGGTCACCATCACCGCCGCCGCCCCCGCCCCCATCGCGGCCAAGGCCAGCGCCGGTGTCGGCACCGCCCCGCAGTCGGTGACATCCACCCCTTCGCCCCGCGCCGCCGCGATCACCACATCGGCCAGCATGGGCGAGGACTCGCGCAGGTCGCGCCCGACGAACAGCCCCGTTCCCATCGGACAGGCCGCGATGAAGGCGCGGACATGATCGGCCACCAGCGCTGGCGTCAATTCCACCACAAGCCCCCGCAAACCACTCGTCCCGAACTTCGGTGCCATCGTCCCCCCTGCAGAAACGGCCCTATCCCCTTGGACCTGCGGCCTGAATGCGTATAGCCTGCAGTTTGCGTGTCGGGCAATCAATCAGGGTATCATGATTCATCCGGTTATTTTGTGTGGCGGGTCGGGCACCCGTCTGTGGCCGCTGTCCCGGCAAAGCTATCCCAAGCAATTCGCCAAGCTGACGGGGGAGCGCAGCCTGTTCCAATCCTCGGCCTTGCGCTGCACGGCTGACGGGTTTGCCGCGCCGCTGATCATCACCGGTGATCCGTTCCGCTTCATCGTCATCGAACAACTGGCGGCGGTGGAAATCGCGCCACAAGGCGTGCTGATCGAACCCGCCGCCCGCAACACGGCCCCCGCAATCCTTGCCGCCGCATTGCATCTGGCGGCAAAAGACCCGGCGGCGGTGATGCTGGTCCTGCCATCGGACCATGTGATCCCCGATGCGGCGGCCTTCCGGCAGGCGGTGCAAACCGCCCTGCCACGGGCAGAGGCCGGGGATATCGTGACCTTTGGCATCCAACCGGATCGGCCAGAGACGGGCTATGGCTATCTGCGCCTGACCGAACCGCCTGCGGGAAAGACCGGCCCGCATCCGCTTGCCGCCTTTGTGGAAAAACCCGATGCCGCCCGCGCCGCCGCGATGCTGGCTGATGGGCTGCACCTGTGGAACGCCGGGATATTCCTGTTCTCGGCCCGCGCCATCCTTGACGCCTTTGCCACCCATGCGCCCGATCTGATGCCAAAGGCCAAGGCGGCGGTGGCCGGGGCCAAGACCGATCTCGGCTTTACCCGTCTGGATGCTGCCCCTTGGGCAGAGCTTCCGGATATCTCGGTTGATTATGCAATCATGGAAAAGGCGGCGAACCTTGCCGTCATGCCCTATGCCGGGCGCTGGTCGGACCTTGGCGGGTGGGAGGCTGTCTGGCAGGAATCCGGCCCGGACGCCTCTGGCAATGTGCTGTCGGAAAACGCCACCGCCATTGAATGCAAGGACACCCTCCTCCGCTCTGAATCCGATGGGGTGGAACTGGTGGGCATCGGGCTGGAAAACCTTGTCGTCGTCGCCATGCCGGATGCCGTGCTTGTGGCGCGCAAGGATCAGTCTCAGCGCGTGAAAGAGGCGGTTGCCGCGTTGAAATCCAAGGGCGCGAAGCAGGCCACCGCCTTTGCCCGCGATTTCCGGCCTTGGGGCTGGTATGAAAGCCTTGCCCTTGGGCCACGCTTTCAGGTCAAACGCATCGTCGTCCATCCCGGCGCGTCGCTGTCGCTGCAATCGCATCACCATCGGTCCGAACATTGGGTCGTGGTCGAAGGCACCGCCAAGGTCACGGTCAATGATGAGGTGCGGCTGATCTCTGAAAACCAGTCGGTCTATATCCCCTTGGGCGCCGTGCACCGGATGGAAAACCCCGGCAAACTGCCCATGGTGCTGATCGAGGTGCAGACCGGCAGCTATCTGGGAGAGGATGACATCATCCGCTACGAAGACATCTACGCCCGGACCTGATGGACACAGCGTTCTTCATCGCCTCCAAGGTTATCTGGGCCGCCTTGCGCCCCGACAGCCTGCTGATGCTGGTCTTGGCCGCCAGTTGGCTGGTCTGGCGCAAGTGGCCTAAACTGGCGCGCAACCTGTTGGGCGTGACACTTCTGGCCATGGCAACAATCGCGGCTTGGCCGGTGCAGTCCCTGCTTTTCACCCCGCTGGAGGATCGCTTTCCCCAGCCCGCCATCCCGGACCAAGTGGCGGGGATCATCATCCTTGGTGGGGCTGAACTGGCGGATCTGACCGCCGCGCGCGATCAGGTGCAACTGAACGCGGGGGCAGAACGGATGACGGCGGCGATGACCCTTGCCCTGCGCCACCCCACCGCTAAGGTGATCTTTACGGGCGGCAGCGGCAATCTGCGCGGTGGCGCGGCAGGGGCAGAGGTGGCAAAGCGCCTGTTTGCCGAATTGGGCCTGCCGCCAGACCGTCTGGTCCTTGAGTCCGCCTCGCGCAACACGGCTGAGAATGCCACGATGACACTGGCCCTTGTGCAGCCCCAACCGGGCGGAAACTGGCTGCTGGTCACATCGGCTTATCACATGCCCCGTGCGGTCGCCGCGTTCTGTGCCGCGGGATGGACGGGCCTCATCCCCTATCCGGTGGATTACCGCAGCCCCGGCGATCGCGCGGGTTGGCGCTTTTCCGAAAACGCCGAAGCCCTTGCCACCGCCTTGCGCGAATGGATCGGCCTTGCCGCCTATCGCCTGACCGGACGCGCGACCGACCCATCGCCAGCTTGCCTCAGCCCGGAATAAGGGAAAGGGGGCCTTGCCCCCCTTCCCCGTTGCTCAAATATCCCAAGGGGGTCGGCCAGCGGATTAGCCAACGGTCCGAGAACCGATGGACGACGGGGTGTGAAACCCCCGCTCCTGCCGGATCAACCTGCGCGCAGGATCAATCTTCGTCCCGCGACATCCCCGCCAGCATGATCCGCTCTTTCCGGCGCCGCGACAGTTCGTACCAGACCGCCGCCATCAATGTTATCGTTATCATGATCAACGCCAGCGCGTTGATCGTCGGCGTGATGCCAGAGCGCACCCTGGAAAACACATAGACGGTCAGCGTATCCGCACCGCCGCGCGTAAACTGCGTGACGTTGAAGTTTTCGATGGACTGGAAGAAAGCGACCGCCCCACCCGCCCCGATGGCGGGGTAAAGGTGCGGCAGCAAGATACGCCGCATCACCTGACCGTGGCTTGCACCCAGATCCAGCGCCGCCTCTTCCAGCGCGCCGTCAAAGGTTTGCAACCGCGCCAAGACGAGCAACATCACCATCGCGGCGATGTAACTGACCTGCCCCAGCACCGACAGATGCAGCCCCGGCGGCACACCGATCTTGTTCCACATCAGCAGGGTGGAAATCCCGATCACCGCGCCAGGGATCAGGATGGTCGAGATCATCAGACCATAAATCACCGTCCGAATCCGGCCAGAAATCGAGTTTATCAGGATCGCCGATGCCGTGCCGATGATGATGGAAATCACCGCCACTGCCAGCGCCACGACCATTGTGTTGAACAGCGCGGTCCACATCCGCTCGTCTTGGAACAGATCATGGAACCAACGCAGGGTCCAACCGCGCCACGGCACGATCGACGGCAGTTTGGAATCGTTGAACGCCGCCCCCGCCATGATCACCAAGGGGATGATCAGATAGATCAGGAACGCGCCCATATAGAGGTGCGACAGCGTTGTTCTTAACTTATGCATGGTCCCGCCCCCCTTATTTCGCGATGTCTGACAGCTTCACGCGGAATATCCACATGACCAAGCTGACAAAAGCGGTGCACAGGAACAGCAGCAAGAAGGCATAGGCCGAGGCCGTGTTCCAATCCAGCGCGTCATTCATCCATTGCTGGATGGTCTGGGTAAACCATTGCGAGGTGGTGGACCCAAGGATCGACGGCACCAGAAGCGACCCCGCCGACAGCATGAACACCATCACGGCCCCCGATGCGATGCCGGGCTTGGAATGCGGCAGCACGATCCGCCAATGGATGCGCCAGCGCGAGGCCCCCAGATCCTCGGCCGCCTCGATCTGGTTGGTGTCCAGCGATGATATGGCGTTGTAGATCGGGAACAGCATGAACAAAATGTAGGTGTAGACCAGACCGATCAGCACCGCGTCGTAATCGGTAATCCAGCGCACCGGCTTGTCAATTAAAGACAGCGATAGAAGCAGCGAGTTCAGCGGACCTTTCAGCGCAAGGATGATCCACCACGCAAAGGCGCGCAGCACCTCGGACACCCAAAGCGGCACGAACAGCAGCAGCAAGAGCGTCGGCACCGATTTGGGATTGGCGATCTTGGCCAGATAAAAGGCGATGGGATAGGCCAGCACGAAACAGGCCAAGGTCACCGTCACCGAATACCAGATTGTCAGAAAGAAGGTCCGAATGTGCACAGGGACCATGAAGGTCATGCCAAGGATCGTCGTCTCGACCGACCCGTCAAATACCTTCATGTAGTTGTTGACGGAATAGACATCCCTCGGTCCGCCCATCTCGACCACCGGCAGGTAGGGGCGGAAGCTGGATTCAAACAGCGTGATGTTCGGGATGATGACCAGCATCAGCAGCCAGAATGCCACCAAGAGCACCATCAACCCGGTCAGTCCCGCGCCGTAACGTCGGATCAGGTCTTGCATCGCGGCCCCCTCCTCAGCGGTCGGTTTCGGCGTCGGGCAGGATGGCACCGAGGGCGGGATCAAAGGACATGAACGCCGCCGACCCGATAGCAGGCACCGTCGCTGCGCCATCATTGCGGATTTCAGCGACCAAGGTCTTTCCACCCGCCGCCACGCCATGGACCGAGATGAAGCTGCCCTCAAACGACACTTCGGAAATCGTCACCGGCACCGCGTTTTCCACCGCCGCTGTCAGGCTGATCGCGGTGTGTTCGGGCCGCACGAACAGTTTCACGCCCTTGCCCGTCGCCAATTCGCCCAACCGCGCGCGGAATGTGCCAAGCGGGGTTTCATAGCTTGCCATGCCACCGGCAGGATTGACCACCGTGCCGTCGAAGATGTTGTTTTCGCCGACGAAGGACGCAACAAAGCCGTTGACCGGATTGTTGTAAATCTCACGCGGGTCGGCCACTTGCTGGATGCGGCCTTGGCTCATGACGCCGACGCGGTCGGACATCGCCAATGCCTCACCCTGATCATGGGTGATGTAGATGAAGGTCACGCCCGTGCGTTTCTGAATGGCGCGCAGTTCCGCGCGCATATGCTGGCGCAGTTTCAAATCCAGCGCCGACAGCGGCTCGTCCAGCAACATGACCGCCGGTTCCACCGCCAAAGCCCGCGCAATCGCCACGCGCTGCTTTTGCCCGCCCGAAAGCTGGCTGGGATATTTGTCGGCCGCGCCGGGAAGGTCCACCAGACGCAGCAATTCATCAGCCCGCGCGCGACGCTTGGCTTTGTCGATGCCCCGCACCTCAAGCCCGAATGCGATGTTCTCGGCCACTGTCATCAGCGGGAACAGCGCAAGGTTTTGAAAGATCAGTGCGGTGGGGCGCTGGTTCGGACGCTGTCCGCGCACATCAACGCCGCCGATGCGCACAACCCCTTGGGTTGGTTCGGTAAAGCCGGAAATCATCCGCAGGATGGTCGTCTTGCCGCAGCCGGAGGGGCCGAGGAAGGAAAAGAACTCTCCGGGTTTGATAGAGACATTCACATGATCGACGGCACGAAAGCTGCCAAAGTCACAGACTACGTTTTCAAGATCGATTCCGGCGCTCATCGGCCCTGTTCCCCTGAGGTCTTTTGTTTTTTGTTATCGTCGGCCAAAGCCGCATGCAGGTCTAGCAGGCCCGCATGTCGCCGCAATGAATAGCGCCAGTTCCCTGCCGGCGGTTGGTCCAGAAACGACGCGATGCCCACAAAATGGACTCGCCGGGTCCGATGGACCCGGCGAGCGCAAAGATCGGAAAGTTCAGGCTGCCTTGAACTTGTCAGCATATTCCGCGCGCTTGGCGAGGAATTCTGCCGATTGATCCGGCCACCACCACAGGTTGGCCAAAGCCGCATCGTTGAAGGTGGCATTGTAGAAGGCCGACACTTCCGGATCCATCAGCTCGGGTCCGCCCTTGCCAACAGGGTTCGCGCCGAATGCGGTTGCCCACAGCGACGACCCTTCAGCCGAGGAGACCCACTTGGCAAACTCATGCGCCTGTTCAACGTTGGCGGCGTTCTTCATCAGGATCAGACCCTGGTTCCAAGCAAAGGCGCCTTCAGCCGGGGCGACATAGCCGTAGTTGCCCTGCTTGCCCATGTTCAGACCGGTCGAATCCCAGCACAGACCAACCGTCGCGCCGTTGGCCAAGAAGCCAGCCTGCGCTTCGTTTTCGCCCGACCACCACTGAACGATATTGCCCTTGGACTTGATGGCCTCGGCCAGCGCGATGTCCCACAGTTCGGTCATCGCAGCCATGTCGGTGTAGCCATCCATCCACGGACGCGGCAGTTTGCCGGTCGCATCCAGCCAGCGGCCCATTGCGGCCAGCGCCGAGTGCGGACGCAGCACGACCTGGTTGGCCGGGTCGAACAGCGCGCCCAGCGAGGCAGGCTCGCCCAGCGTGGCATTGTCCTTGTCCACGACCAGCGCTTCGGTGCCCCAGACGGACAGAACGATCAGACGCTGACCGTCGATGGTCGAACGCTCACCGATAGAGCCGTCGGCCATGCCGGGCAGGTAGTTGTCCAGCGCCAGCTTGGCGGTGTCCCAGCCCTGAACCAGACCGTTGGAACTCCAAGCGGCAACGCGGTCCACGGTCGGCTCATAGATGTCCATGCCGCCGGTCGAGATCATCGCCTTGGCTTCGGCGAACATGTCGTCCTGGCTCGGCATTTCTTTGAAGTTCACCTTGATGCCGGTGGCAGCTTCAAAAGCCGGAACGACCTTTTCGGTCATGCCCGGATAACCGGCCCAGCCAGTGAAATTCAGCTCGCCCGAAGAGGCCAGCGCCTTTTTCGAGATGATCGCCGGAGCAGCCAGCGCGCCAAGCATCAGGGCCGAGCCCTTGAGCACTGTGCGGCGGTTCAGCAGAAGTTCTTTTTTCACGTGAGTCTCCCCGTTTATTAATCCGTCGGCACCGAGTTTCGTTTCTTTCCATGACTGCCCGATGACACAGGCCACATGGAACGCTGGCGCGTCCGTTCGTGGCCGAACCTTAAGCGGCGCTGGATTGTGACGTCAAACGAATCTGATTGTCTGGTCAGACAAGAAAAGAACTTCATCGTCGCAACGGGGGATAACGCCCGAATTCGCCCCTTTGCAGCGTCCGAAACCTGCAAAAGAAACAGGCGTCACAATCCGCGATTGTGACGCCTGTGCCGTGCTTAGCTGACTCTGGGATCAGACGATTCCACCGCCCGCGCCGCTGACCTTGGGACGCACCGCCGCAACCTTGGCCCGGTAGCCTGACGCGCGGTAGGTGGCCACAGGATCAATCGCCCCGCCGGACTGGTAGCGCGCCATCGCCAGAATCGGTTCTACATCCGTGCGGAAGCCGCGTTTCAACGTGGTCGTCGCCATCAGGGCATCATTGCCCTCTTGCGCTGCATACAGCGCCGTCCGGTCCACCAAAAGCGCCTGCGCATAGGCACGCTGCACCTCGGTCGCCGACACCATCAGGCTTTCGATGGGATCGGTGACGTTGTGGCTTTGGTCCAGCATATGGGCCGGGGTAAAGCCGGGCTTGCCCTCAGCCTCGACCAATTCGTTGAACACAAGGAAGAGGCGATAGGGGTCAATGCTGCCGGTATCCAGATCGTCATCGCCATATTTGGAATCGTTGAAGTGGAAGCCGCCAAGTTTGCCAAACTGGATCAGGCGGGCAACGATCATTTCGATGTTCACATTCGGCGCATGGTGGCCAAGGTCCACCAGACAGAACGCCTTCGGCCCAAGCTCCTGCGCGATCAGATAGTTGGTGCCCCAATCCTGAACCACCGTCGAATAAAAGGCCGGTTCGTACATCTTGTGTTCGGTGAACACGCGCCAATCGTCAGGAAGCGCGGCATAGACTGCGCGCATCGCATCCAGATAGCGTTCAAACTGGCGGGTAAAGTTGGTCTGGCCGGGGAAGTTGGACCCATCGCCGATCCAGACCGTCAGCGCCTTGGACCCCAAGGCCCGCCCGATTTCGATGCATTCGATGTTGTGATCCACTGCCTGCTGACGCGTGGCCGCATCGGCGTTGGAAAGCGAGCCGAACTTATAGGACTGCGCCTGACCGGGTTGGTCCTGAAAGGTGTTGGAATTCATCGCATCGAAGCCCAAGCCCACCTCTGCGGCCTTGGCGAGCAGGTCCGCCGCCGGGGCCTTGTCCCACGGAATGTGCAGGCTGACCGAAGGGGTCGCGCGGGTCAGGCTTTGGATCACGCCGCAATCGTCCAGCTTGTCGAAGATGTGGCGCGGCTCGCCCTCGCCCGGAAAGCGGGCAAAGCGGGTGCCGCCGGTGCCCACGCCCCAGCTTGGCACGGCCACACCATAAGCCGCCACTTTGGCGCGGACGCTGTCGATGCTGATCCCGCGGCGGTCCAGATGTTCACCCAAAGCGTCAAAATCGGCCTGCAAGCCCTTGATGCGCTTTTCGTTTTCGGCGTCGATGATGGTTTTGTCGATCATGATGCTCACCGTGTGAAGGCTTGGACGTTGCCCGCATCCACGTTCAGGATATTGCCCGTGGATTTGGCCGAAAGGTCGGATGACAGGAAATAGGTCGCTTCAGCGATGTCTTCCGGCAGGACCGAGCGTTTCAGCATCGACCGCTGACGATACATCTCTTCCAGCCCTTCCTTGTCGGTCTTGTAGGTGCTGGCGCGCTGGTCCAACCATTCGCCCGACCAAATCTTCGACCCGCGCAGCACGGCATCCGGGTTGACCACATTGACGCGAATTCCCGCCTCGGCCCCTTCCAGCGCCAGACAGCGCGCCAGATGGATTTCCGCAGCCTTTGCCGTGCAATAGGCCGAGGCGTTGGGGCTGGCCGCGAGACCGTTCTTGGACGCCACGAACACCACCGCCCCGCCGATCTTTTGCGCGCGGAAGGTCTTGAACGCTTCGCGGCTGACAAGGAAATAGCCCGTGGACAGGATGTCCATGTTCTTGTTCCACAACGCCAAGGTCGTCTCTTCAATCGGCGCGGATGACGCAATTCCGGCGTTGGAGACCAGAATATCCAGGCCGCCAAACTCAACCGCCGTCTGGCCAAAGGCGGCGATGACTTGATCCTCTTGCGTGACATTCATCGACACGGTGCGGACAACATCCTTGCCATGCCGCTTGGTCAGATTCTCTGCCGTCGCGGCCAAGGCCGCCGCGTCGATGTCGGCCAACATGACGCAAGCGCCTTCGCGCAGGAAGCGTTCCGCCGTGGCTGATCCAATCCCGCCTGCCCCGCCGGTGACCAAGGCCACGCGACCTGCCAGCGATTTGGGTTTGGGCATGCGCTGAAGTTTCGCCTCCTCCAACAGCCAATATTCGATGTCAAAGGCCTCTTGTTCGGGCAGGCCGCAGTAGGTGCTGACGGTATCGGCCCCGCGCATCACGTTGATGGCGTTGACATAGAATTCGCCGGAGACCCGCGCCGTCGCCTTATCCTTGGCGAAGGTCAGCATCCCCACGCCGGGCACCAGATAGACCACGGCATTGGGATCGCGCAGCGGCGGCGAGTCGGGATGTTTGCAGCGGTCGTAATAGGCGGCATAGCCCTTGCGATAGTCCGCGACCTGCCCCGCCAGCGCGGCGAGCGTGGCGTCGACATCGGGTGCTGCAGGATCAAACCCAACCACCAGCGGGCAAATCTTGGTCCGCAGGAAATGGTCTGGGCAAGACGTGCCCAAAGCCGCCAAAGGTTCCAGCTTGGCCGAGTTCACGAATTCCAGCACCGCGGGTTGATCGTCGAAATGGCCGACCATGTGATGGTCGCCCGAAATCATCCCCCGGATCGCGGGCATCAGCCGCGCGGCGACGGCGCGACGTTGATCGGCGGGCAGGCTGTCCTTGACCGCGCCGCCAAAGATCACCTTGCCCGACGTTTCCGCCGCGAACCAGTCCATCGCTTTCTGGATGATGGAGATGGTCAGCTCATAGCAGGTTTTGGCGTCATCATCCCAAGTGAACAGGCCATGCGATTCCAGCACCACGCCTTTGGCCTTGGGGTTTTCCAGACAGAACTTTTCCAGCCACAGCCCAAGCTCATACCCCGGACGCTTCCACGGCAACCAACCAATGTCATCTCCGAAAATCCGCGCCGTCAGCTCGCGCGAATTCTGCGATGCGGCGATGGCGATGATCGCGTCGGGGTGCATGTGATCGACGTGCTTTTTCGGCACATAGGCATGCAACGGCGTGTCGATGCTTGCCGCGCGGGCGTTCAGGTTAAAGGTGCAATGGGGCAGATAGCCGACCATCGCATCCTCCATATGCACGCCCTTGTAGACGCCCTTCAGCGCGCGCAGCTTTTCCATATAGAGCGTGGCAAAGCCGTCCATCTTGATAGAGCCGACATCCCCGCCCGATCCCTTGACCCAAAGAACCTCAACCTTTTCACCGGTCAAGGGATCGGTCTCCATCACCTTGGCGCTGGTATTGCCGCCGCCGTAATTGGTGATCCGCTTGTCGGACCCCAACAGGTTGGACCGATAAAGCAGCTTTTCAGCCTCGGTCATCGCGCCTGCACGGGCGTCTTCCCAAAGGTTTGCAAGCCGGGCACCGGCGGCGGCTGTGGTCATGGCATCCTCCCTTGGCGCGGAAAGACACTCCGCGCTTTGGTCAAGGAATGTGACCACGACGGACGATTGTCAATCAAAAACGATCACGTTCAATCATGCTGCAACTGCAAAATGGCCTGTGTGATTGAATTTGATTGACAGTGATTGGTTTCCCGTGGAAGTTTTGCGGCAGGGAGGACGTCATGCACGAAAGCGAACGGCACAGAATCATTTTGTCTGCAGTGCAGGACCGTCCCGTCGCAACGGTGGCGGACCTTGTGGCGCTGACCTCTGCGTCCGAGGCTACGGTGCGCCGCGACATCGCCACGCTGCATGTCCAAAAGAAACTGCGCCGGGTGCGCGGCGGGGCCGAATCCATCGCGCCGCCGCAATTCGTGGGGCTGGCGGGGCGTCCGTTTTCCGTCAATGAAACGATGCACAGCGCGCAGAAACGCGCCATCGCCCGCGCGGCGGTGGAACTGTGCGATGATGGCGATCCCATCATCATCAACGGCGGGACGACCACGTTTCAGATGGTGCATCCCTTGTCCACCCGCCGCTTGCAGGTGTTCACCAACAGCTTTCCGATTGCGGATCACTTGCTGAAGCATTCCAAGAACACCGTGCTGTTGCCCGCTGGCGCGATCTACCGTGAACAGAACATCATCCTGTCGCCCTTTGACGAAGATGGCAGCCGGCATTTCTACGCCCGCCGCATGTTCATGAGCTGCCGGGGCATCGGGGCCTTGGGGCTGATGGAGGGCGATCCCCTGCTGGTGCAGGCCGAACAAAAGCTGATCGGTCAGGCGGATGAATTGGTGGTGCTGGCCGACAGTTCCAAATTCACCCAACGCTCCAGCCTGATCCTGTGTGCGCTGTCGCGCATCCACACGCTGATCACCGACGAAGGCATTTCCGACCGCGACGCCGCGATGTGCGACGCGGCCGACATCAAACTGATCGTGGCGCAGGTCGGCGCTGCGGACAGAGGCCAAACCGCGCAGGAGGCTTGAAGGCGCGGTTCCGACTAAAAACGCTCAGGGAGGACTAGAATGAGCATTCTTCGCAAGGCACTGACAACGGCGGCGATGACCGTCGCACTGATGGCGGCAACCGGCGCCCATGCCGAAACCAAGCGCATCGCGCTGGTCGTCAAGGCGCTGGGGATCGGCTTCTTTGAAGCTGCGAACAAAGGCGCCGAAGAGGCCGCCACGGAACTGGGCGATGTGGAAATCATCTACACCGGCCCGACCGACACCACCGCTGAAGGCCAGATCGAAGTGATCAACAGCCTGATCGCGCAGGGCGTTGACGCCATCGCCATCTCGGCCAACGATCCCGACGCTGTCGCCCCCGCCCTGCAAAAGGCGATGGAACGCGGCATCACCGTGATTTCGTGGGACTCGGGAGTGGCCAAGGAAGGCCGCCAGATGCACCTGAACCCGTCGTCCAGCGCCCTGATCGGCAACACGATCATCAAGCTGGCCGCTGACAACATGCCCGAAGGCGGCGACGTGGCGATCCTGTCGGCCACCTCGACCTCCACCAACCAGAACATCTGGATCGAAGAGGCCACCAAGGTTCTGCCGAACTATCCGGGCGTGAACCTTGTCGCCACCGTCTATGGTGATGACCTTGCCGACAAATCCTACCGCGAAGCCCAGGGCCTGATCGCCACCTATCCGAACCTGAAGGCGATCATCGCACCGACGACCGTGGGCATCCTGGCCGCGTCGCAGGCCGTGACGGACGCTGGCAAGATCGGCGCGATCAACGTGACCGGTCTGGGTCTGCCGTCGGAAATGGCCGGGGCCGTGGCTTCGGGCGCGACCAAGTCCTTCGCGATCTGGAACCCGATCGATCTGGGCTACGCTGCCACCATGCTGGCCTACAACATCTCGAACGGTGCGAAAGCTGAGCCGGGCGCATCGATCCCGATGGGCCGTATGGGCGCTGCCACGCTGGACGACAACAACGAAGCGGCCATGTCGGACCCCTTCACCTATGACGCATCCAACATCGAACAGTTCAAGTCGATCTTCTGATTGACCGAACCGGGCCGCACCCGTCGGTGCGGCCCACCCCTTCCCCTTTCAGACGACCGGACACCGCCATGACCGTCGCCCCCCTGTCCGCCCCGCAGCCTGTGCTGCGCCTGTCGGGCATTTCCAAATCCTTTCCCGGCGTGCGTGCGCTGTCGGATGTAGAGCTTGAGTTGCACGCAGGCGAAGTCACCGCCCTGATCGGCGAAAACGGCGCGGGAAAATCCACCATCGTCAAGGTGTTGACCGGGATCTACCAGCCCGACGCTGGCGTGATCGAGGTTGCAGGACAAGCCACCACCTTCCCCACAGCCGACACTGCCGCGCGGGCAGGCGTCACGGCGATCCATCAGGAAACGGTGCTGTTCGACGAATTGACCGTGGCCGAGAATATCTTTCTGGGTCACGCACCGCGCACCCGCTTTGGCCTGATCGACTGGGCGGCGATGGAGGCGCAATCGCGTGACCTGCTGGCGCGCATTGGCGCGACGCTGAACCCCCGCGCCGTGCTGCGCGATCTGGGCATTGCGTCCAAGCATCTGGTGGCCATCGCGCGTGCCCTGTCCATCGACGCCCGCGTGGTGATCATGGACGAACCCACGGCGGCGCTGTCCCACAAGGAAATCCATGAGCTTTACGATCTGGTCGAACGGCTGAAGGCCGAGGGCAAGGCGATCCTCTTCATCAGCCACAAGTTCGATGAGATTTTCCAGATTGCCGACCGCTACACCGTGTTCCGCGATGGGCAGTTCATCGGTGCAGGCCGGATGGAAGATGTAACCGAAGGGCAGTTGGTGCAAATGATGGTGGGCCGCTCGGTCGATCACATTTTCCCCGCCCGCGCGCATAACATCGGTGCACCTGTTCTGACAGTGTCGGGCTACAGCCACCCCACGGAATTTGCCGACATCGGCTTTACCCTGCACAAGGGCGAAATCCTTGGCTTTTACGGCCTTGTAGGTGCCGGGCGGTCCGAGGTGATGCAATCCCTGTTCGGCATCACCGCACCGTCGAAAGGCGCATGCCGCATTGGCGAACGCGTCGTCGCCATAAGGTCCACGGCGCAGGCGATTGACGAAGGCATCGTCTATGTGCCCGAAGATCGTGGGCGGCAAGGCGCGGTCAAGGGTCTGCCAATCTTTCAGAACATCAGCCTGCCCAGCCTTGGGCGGATGAACACCTCGGGCTTTCTGAACATGGCGCGGGAATTCAAACTGGCCCGCGACTACACCCAACGGCTGGACCTGCGCGCGGCCAGTCTGGATCAGGATGTGGGCCTGCTGTCAGGTGGAAATCAGCAAAAGGTGGTCATTGCCAAATGGTTGGCAACCAAGCCGCGCGTGATCATACTGGATGAGCCGACCAAGGGCATCGACATTGGATCAAAAGCCGCAGTCCATGAATTCATGGCAGAACTTGCCGCTGAAGGCTTGGCCGTCATTATGGTTTCCAGCGAAATCCCCGAAATCCTTGGCATGTCGGACCGCGTGATCGTCATGCGCGAAGGTCGCATTGCCGCAGAACTGACAGGCCCGGACATGACGCCAGAACGCCTTGTCCGCGCCGCCGCTGGCATCCCGGAGGCTGCATGACATCCTTTCTGAAATCGCGCGAGGCGCTTTTGGCGCTGGCCATTCTTGTGCTGCTGGGGGTGATCGCCAGCCGCTTTCCGGCCTTTGTCGAACCGGCCAGCCTTGCCAATGTCTTCAACGACACGGCACCCCTGATGATCCTCGCCCTTGGGCAGATGGTGGTGATCCTGACCAAATGCATCGACCTGTCGGTCGCCGCGAACCTTGCGCTGTCGGGGATGGTGGCGGCGCTGCTCAATGGCATGGGCGTGCCGCTGCCCTTGATCCTGCTGACCGTTTTGGCGCTTGGCGCGGCTTTGGGCGCGGTGAATGGCCTGCTGGTCTGGAAGGTCGGCATTCCGTCCATCGTCGTCACCCTCGGCACCATGACCATCTTTCGCGGCGTCATATTCCTGATGACCGATGGCGCATGGGTGAATGCCCATCAGATGAGCGACGCATTCAAATCCCTGCCCCGCCATGTGATCCTTGGCCTGCCGGTGATGGCTTGGGTCGCCGTGGTGGTCATTACGATTTTCACCGTGTTCCTGACCCGCACGCCACTTGGCCGCAGTTTCTATGCCGTGGGCGGCAATCCCCATGCGGCTGTCTATACCGGGCTTGATGTCGGGCGCACACAGGCGATTGCCTTTGTCATCTCGGGTATCCTTGCCGCGCTGACAGGATACCTTTGGGTCGCGCGCTATGCCGTGGCTTACGTCGATATTGCGGGCGGGTTTGAACTTGATGTGGTCGCCGCCTGCGTGATCGGCGGCATCGCCATTGCCGGGGGGGCGGGCACCGTGGGCGGCGCAGTTCTTGGGGCGCTGTTTCTTGGGGTGATCAAGAACGCCTTGCCGGTGGTTGGGATTTCCCCCTTCTGGCAGTTGGCAATATCGGGGTCGGCCATCATCATCGCCGTCGCCTTCAACGCCCGCCAAGGCCGCAAGGCCGGGCGCATCATCCTGAAATCGGCGGAGGCAGGCGCATGACCATGACAGAACCCAAGTCCATCGGCCGCGTGATCCCAGACCGCCTGACCAGCCCGCTGTCCCGCGCGCTCAGGTCATGGGAGGCGCTTTTGTTCGCCGTCGCTGTGGCCGTGTTCATCGCCAATTCCTTCGCCTCGCCCTATTTTCTGAACGCGTGGAACCTCAGCGACGCCACCTTCAACTTCACCGAAAAGGCGATGATCGCCTTTGCCATGGCGATGCTGATCATCGCGGGCGAGATTGACCTGTCCGTCGCTTCGATCATCGCGCTGGCCTCAACCGTCATGGGCCTTGTGATGACGGCGGGATATGGCACGCCGGAGATTGTGCTGGCAGGGCTGGCCACGGGTCTGGCTTGCGGCGCGCTGAACGGGTTTTTCGTGGCGCGCTTGGGATTGCCCTCCATCGTCGTCACCATCGGCACCATGAGCCTGTTTCGCGGCGTCAGCTACATCGTCTTGGGCGATCAGGCATTCACCGGATACCCCAAGGATTTCGCCTATTTCGGGCAGGGCTATGTCTGGTGGGTGTTCAGCTTTGAACTGGTCCTCTTCGCCGTGCTGGCATTAGTGTTCTACATCCTGCTGCACCGCACCAACTTTGGCCGCGCGGTCTATGCCATCGGCAACAACCCCACCGCGGCGCTGTTTTCCGGCATCCGGGTGGACCGGGTGCGCTTCATCCTGTTCTTGCTGACGGGTCTGATGTCGGGGATTGCGGCGGTCTGCCTGACCTCTCGGCTTGGGTCCACCCGCCCCTCCATCGCCACGGGGATGGAGTTGGAGGCGGTCACGATGGTCGTCCTTGGCGGGGTCAATATCCTTGGCGGGTCGGGGCGCATCCTTGGCGTTGTGCTGGCCGCGATCATCATGGGGCTGGTCACCTTTGGTTTTGGGCTGTTGAATGTGCCGGGGATCGTGATGTCGATCTTCCTTGGTCTTTTGCTGATCGGCACCATCGCCTTGCCGCGACTGGCCAAGGGATTGCGGAGGGGATGATGGAAAAATACGCCTTCAAGATGCAGCTCAATCCGGGGATGGAGGCTGAATACCGCCGCCGCCATGATGAGATCTGGCCGGAGTTGGTGGCGCTGCTGAAAGAGGCAGGCGTCAGCGATTATTCCATCCATCTGGACCCCGAAACGCTGATCCTGTTCGGCGTGCTGTGGCGGAGGGCGGATCACGGCATGGACGCCCTGCCCGCCCATCCGGTGATGCAACGCTGGTGGGCGCATATGGCCGATATCATGGCAACGAAGCGCGACAACGAACCCATCGCCACTCCGCTTGTGCCGCTGTTCCATCTGCCATGACCGCGCCCCGAAAGACCCCGCGCCATATCGCCGTCATCGACATCGGCAAGACCAACGCAAAACTCGCGCTGGTCGATCTGGCCGCGCGCACGGAAATCGCCGTGACCACACGGCCAAACACCGTGCTGGCAGGCCCGCCCTATCCGCATTTTGACACGGATGGCCATTGGGAATTCCTGCTGGACGCCTTGGCGCGGTTTCAGGCAGAGTTTGGCATCGACGCCATTTCCATC
The DNA here is from genome assembly GCA_002256185.1 of Rhodobacteraceae bacterium PARR1. Taxonomy (GTDB): domain Bacteria; phylum Pseudomonadota; class Alphaproteobacteria; order Rhodobacterales; family Rhodobacteraceae; genus Paragemmobacter. The sequence continues at coordinate 55,272 of NKIT01000001.1, forward strand.
ACGACGCATGGTGCCAGTGGCACACTGTTGGCGGCGGATGGATCGCTGGCCGCCCCCGTGATCGACTATGAACACGAAGGGCCAGAGACTGTCGCCGCAGAATATGACGCCCTGCGCCCGCCGTTTGCCGAGACTGGATCGCCCCGCCTGCCTGCCGGCCAAAACGTCGGCGCACAAATCCATTGGCAGTTCCATATTGACCCCACGCTGTCGGATCGGGTGGCCTATCTGGTGACCTATCCGCAATATTGGGGGCATCGCCTGACAGGGCGGGTTGCGACGGATGTGACTTCTATCGGCTGTCACACCGATCTGTGGAATCCGTGGACCGGGCAGCCCTCCTCCTTGGTCGCGAAGCTGGGACTGACGGGCAAGATCGCGCCCACGCTGAAATCGGGCGATATCCTTGGCCCGATTTTGCCCGAGATTGCCGCGCGTTGTGGGCTGGACCCTGCCACCCCGGTCACCTGCGGCATCCATGACAGCAACGCCTCGCTCCTGCCGCATCTGATTGACCGGACCGGGGCGTTTTCGGTCGTCTCCACTGGCACATGGGTGGTGATGCTGGCGGTGGGCGGTGACGCGGTCACGCTGGACCCAGACCGCGACACGCTGGTGAATGTGAATGCCTTTGGCCAACCCACGCCCTCCGCCCGCTTTATGGGCGGGCGGGAGTATGAGTTGATCCGCCAAGGCCGCGCCCCCATCGCCACCCTGACGGATGAACGCTTTGTGCTGGAGTCGGGCACGATGATGCTGCCATCCGTGCAACAGGGCAGCGGCCCCTTCCCGCATCGCGCGATGGGATGGCTTGGCCCCGACCGCAGCGATGCGACCGAGGAGGTGGCGCTTGGCTTCTACCTTGCGCTGATGACGGCGGAGTCGCTGGCGATGATTGGCGCGGCGGGTCCGGTGATTGTCGAAGGCCCCTTCGCGCAGAACCCGTTTTTCCGCCGCATGCTGCGCGCGGCGACCGGGCGGCAGGTGCTGGTGTCGCAAACCCGCACCGGCACAGCGATTGGTGCTGCATTGCTTTATGCCGACAAGGCCCCCAGCCCACCCCCCATGGCCGAAGAGGCTGATCCCGGCCCCGCCCATGCCGCCTATGCCGCCCAGTGGCGGGCGACGGTGGGTTAGCCTGCCGCTGCCGACATCAAGGCGTCACTCAGATAACTGTGGCGCATGTAATCGACGAAGTTCTGCTGGAACTGCCGCGTATGGGCATGGGCCAACTGGTCCGCCCGTTCCACATCGCGCTGACGGATGGCGTCGAGCATGTCGTCATGCTCATCGGTCAGCATCAAGCCACCCTGCCCCTTTTCCAGAAACTCAAAATGCAGGTGCAACATGCGTCGGCCCTGATTGAGCAGACGGTCATAGAAGGCCGACAGGTAAGGGTTCCTCCCCGCATGGGCGATGGCCATGTGAAAGGCGCGGTTGGCCTCGGACATGGCCAGATGGTTGCGGGTTTTCACCGCCGCCACGAAATCACGCTGGCGTTTGGCGATGGTGGCCAGATCGGTTTCCGTCCGCAATTCGGCGGCAAGACGGGTGTTCATGCGCTGCGCGATGTCCAAGGCCTCGACGTATTTCGGGAAACTCTGGATGTCGATCGGGGCCACGATGGTCGATCGATTGGACAGCGTCACCACCAACTCTTCCCCCGCCAGCCGGATCAACGCCTCGCGCACTGGCGAGCGGGACATGCCAAAACGCTCCGCCAAAGTGGTTTCGTCCAGCAGCGCGCCGGGGGCCAGCGTCAGCGACAAAATCTCATCGCGCAGGGATTCATAGGCAAATCGCACGCCAAAACCCTTGGCGCGTTTGGGTTCCGCCTCGTCCGTCGCGGGACTGGCGTGCAAGGGAGCGGAGGGCAAGGCAACGGGCGGCTGCGGCATGGCTGTGCTTCCAACTGGGCGAAGATAGCCTAGCAATACCGTCCTTTCGTGTCGACACAGGATATTTTCCGTTTGACGTGTCGGCTGCGTGTCGGCAAGGTGGCAGCAACGGCCCCCGCCCCTGCGGCGGGCGCGCTTCCTTTGCACAGGTGATCCCATGCTGAAACTTCAGGGCGTGATGCCCGCCCTTGTGACGCCCTTTGATGCCGCCGGGGCCATCGACTTTACAGCCTTTGGCCGCCACATGACCGCCCTGCGTGCGGCAGGCGTGTCGGGCTGGGTGCCCTGCGGATCGTCGGGCGAGTATAACCTGATGACCGATGCTGAGCGTGACGCCGTGTTGGCCTTCGTCAAGGATTTCGCCCTGCCGGGAGAAACTCTGATCGCCGGGACCAACGCGCCCTCTACCGCTGGTGTCATCGCCAACACGGCGCGCGCCAAGGCGATGGGCTATCACGCGGTCCTTCTGGCCGTGCCGTTTTACACCAAGCCGACACAGGCCGAAATCATCCGCCATTTCAACGCGGTGACAGAGGCTGCGGATATGGATGTGGTGCTGTATTCTTACCCCGGCAAAGACGGGGTTGAGATCGGGTATGAGGCGCTGGATGCCCTCGCCGACAATCCGCGCATCATTGGGATCAAGGAATCCTCGGGTGTCATGCAGCGGGCGATTGGCATCTCCACCCGCTATGCGGGGCGGGTGCAACTGGTGTCAGGCTCTGACGATATCGCATGGGATTTCATGCAGTGGGGCGCGGACAGTTGGATATGCGGTCCGGCCAACTGCATGGCCAAGCCTGTGTGTGAGATGGACGCTGCCTTCCGGGCGGGTGACCATGCGCGCGCCAAGGCGATCATGACGGCGATTTGGCCCGCGATGAACGTGCTGGAGTCGGGCAAGTTCGTGCAGAAGCTGAAATATGGCTGTGAATTGCAGGGCAATCCGGTGGGCGAGTGCCGCCTGCCCTTTGGCCCGCTGACCGAACCTGAGAAGGCCGAATTCGCCGCCGCGATGCAGGTCGTGGTCGACTGGAGCTAAGGGGGGGGGGCCAGCCCCCCGCACCCCCCGGGGTATTTGGGCCAAGATGAGGCGGGCAAAAAGGGCGGGGAGCAGAACATGACCACAGTCGTCATCGGCGCAGGCATCATCGGCACGGCCATCGCGCATGATCTGCAAAAGCGCGGGCGGCAAGTGGTGCTCTTGGACCGCGATGCACCGGGACGGGGGGCGTCTTTCGGCAACATGGCCTCGATTGCCGTGACCGAATTCATGCCCGCCTCGCGCCCCGCGATCTGGCGGCAGATCCCCGGCTGGATGCTGGACCCCGAAGGCCCGGTGCGGGTGCGCCCGTCCTATATGCCCAAGCTGGTGCCGTGGTTTTTTCGCTTCATCGCGGCCTCGCGCCCCGCCAAGCTGCGCGCGTTGGAGGCGCAGGGCGCGGCGCTTTGTGCGCGGTCCTTGGGTGACACGCTGGACCTGCTGCGTGAGACAGGGCTTTCGGATCAGATCAGCGATGAAGGCTGTCTTTCGCTTTACACCGATGAGGCAGAGTTCAAAGCCGACCGCGACCATATCGAAATCCTTGAACGCTTCGGGTTCGCGCATGAGGTGATCGGTCGCCAAGCCATCCGCGCTTTGGAGCCGGAACTGTCCGACAAGATCGGCCTTGCGGTGCTGTTTCCGAACAATCGGTCGATGAAAGACCCCTACCGGCTGGTGCTGGCCTTGGCCGACCGTTTCACTGCCCTTGGCGGGCGGATCGAACGCGGCGAGGTGGTGGGGTTTCAGCGCAATGACCGCATCCGCGAGGTCGTGCTGAAAGACGGTCGCCATCTGGCGGCGGATGAGGTGGTGATCTGCGCCGGGGCCTTTAGCGCCACACTCGCCAAGGATTTGGGCGAGCCGATCCCGCTGGAGACCGAGCGCGGCTATCACACGCAAATCATGGCCCCCGGCCTGTCGATGAAACATTCGATCATCTGGCCCGCCCGCGCCTTTATGGTCACCCCCACCGCAGGCGGCATCCGCGTCGGCGGCACGGTTGAGATGGCGGGTCTGAACGCCGCCCCCGATTACCGCCGCAGCAAAGTGACGGTCAAGCGCGCCAAGGAAGCCCTGCCCAACTTGCAGGTTGAAGAGGCCAGCGAATGGATGGGCCACCGGCCCGCCCTGCCCGATACGGTGCCGATCCTGTCGGCTTCTGCCCGCACGAAGGGGGTTTTCTATGCCACCGGACACGGCCATCTTGGCCTGACCTATGCCGCCACCACGGCGCGGCTGATGGGGGAGTTGATCACCGGGGAAAAGCCCTCGCTTGACCTGCACCCCTACCGCATCGACCGTTTCTGAAAGGACCGCCATGCGCTTTGCCCGCACCCTGCAAACCGTCGATGTCCATTGCGCGGGCGAGATTGGGCGCGTGATCACCGGGGGCGTCTTGAACATCCCCGGTGCGACGATGGCCGAGAAACTGCTGCACCTGAACACGGTGGATGACAGCTTGCGCCGTTGGCTGTGTTCGGAACCGCGCTCTGGCCCTGCCGGGTCGTTCTGCCTGCTGCTGCCGGCCTGTGATCCGGCGGCGGATGTGGGCTTGATCGTGCTGCAACCCGATCAGGCGCATGCGATGTCAGGCTCAAACGCCATGTGCGCGACGACGGCGCTGCTGGAAACCGGGATGATCCCGATGGTGGAACCCCTCAGCGTGGTGACATTCGACACCGCCGCCGGGTTGGTGAAGGCCACGGCCACCTGTCAGGGCGGCAAGGTGGTCAAGGTCACGCTGGACATGCCGCCGTCTTTCGTCACGCGTCAGGATGCGGTGATCGAGACGGCGGACTGGGGGGCGCTGCGCTACGATCTGTGCTTTGGCGGGGTGTTCTATGCACTGGTCGATGTCGATCAGATCGGCCTGACGATCACGCCAGAGAACGCGCGGGCCTTGGCGATGACCGGGGTGGACCTTCGCAACCGCATCGCGGCGGTGGAGCCTGCTTTGCACCCCACGACGCCCGCGCTGCACGGTCTGGCCTATGTCATGTTCCGTGCGCGCGAAGCGGATGGGTCTTTGCGCACTTGCACCACCTTGCGTCCCGGTCGGGTGGATCGTTCGCCCTGTGGGACGGGGTCGAATTCCAACATGGCCTCGGCCCATGCGCGGGGAAAGGTCAGGCCGGGGGATGTGGTGACGTCCCGGTCGATCATCGGAGGGGAGTTTGTGACCGAGTTTGTCGCGGAAACCACCGTCGGCCCTTATCCGGCCACGCAAAACCGCATCTCAGGGCAGGCGTGGATTTACGGGATCAGTCAGATTGGATTGGACCCGAGCGACCCGTTCCCATTGGGGTTCACGCTGTCGGATACTTGGGGAAGTTGAGGGGGGGGGAAGGTGATGCCGGTGCTTCAAAGCCAGACCATCTTGGTGACCGGGGCAACCGGGGCGATCGGGCGGGCGATCTGCCTTGCCTTGGCGCAGGACGGGGCACGGGTGCTGATCCATTTCAGCCGCAACCGCGCGGCGGCGGAGGGTCTCTTGGCCGATATCAACGGCAAAGGCGCAATCCTCTGCGCCGATCTGTCAGACCCCGCAGCACCAGAACAGCTTTGGGCCGATACCATGGCCCATGGTCCGGTCACTGGCCTTGTCAACAACGCAGGCATCCGGTCGGAAGTCTCTATCGACGCCGCCATGCCCGATTGGCAATCCGTCTGGGAACGGGAGTTTCGGGTGAATGTCTTGGCCGCCGCAGATCTGACCAAATGCGCGATCCAAACCTTTCGCGGGCAAGGCGGCGGGCGGATCGTCAACATGGCCAGCCGGGCGGGGCAGCGGGGCTATACCTCAAGCTCAATGGCTTATGGGGCATCGAAAGCCGCCCTCATCAACCTGACCAAATCCGTCGCGCAATCGCATGGGGCCGAAGGGATCACCGCCATCGCCCTCGCCCCCGGTTGGGTGCGGACGGAAATGGCGGATAGCTACATCGCCCAGCACGGTGAGGCGGCGGCACTGGCGGGCATCCCTATCGGACGGATGGCAAGCCCGCAGGAGATCGGGGAATTGACCGCCTTTCTGTTTCGTCCGACACAGGTGTCGATGAACGGGGCGGTTCTGGATGTGAACGGCGGCAGCTATCTGCGCTAAGGGGGTGACCATGCGTTTCCAAGACAAAACAGTGATCGTGACAGGCGGCGCAGGCGGCATCGGGGCGGCGATTGCCACCCGCTTTGCGTCCGAAGGCGCGCAGGTGATCGTCACCGACATGCTGGCCGAAGGGGCAGAGGCCGTGGCCGACGCCATCCGCGCCACAGGGGGCCGCGCCCGCGCCTTTGCCGCCGATATCTCCACCGCCGACGGGTGTCAGTCCATCGTTGCCAATACGATGGCGACAGAGGGGCGGATTGATGTCTTGTGCAACAACGCCGGGCTGATGCGGCGCGGAAACATCCTGTCGATCACGGCAGATGATTGGCGCCTGTCCTTTGCCGTCAACATCGACGCGATGTTCCATACCTGCGCCGCAGCACTGCCCCACATGATCGCGGCGGGGGGTGGGGCGATTGTCAACACCGCCTCGCAATGGGGGCTGCATCCGGCACCCAACCACATCGCCTATAACGTCACCAAAGCGGCGGTGGCGAGCTTTACCCAAAACCTTGGCCGCGATTACGCCCCGCACAAGATCCGCGTCAACGCGGTCTGCCCGGGCGAGATTCACACCGCCATGCTGGAATCCGGCGTGAAACGGTCGGGCCGCACCATGGCCGATCTGGACAAACTGGTGCCCTATGGCCGGGTCGGCAAACCCGAAGAGGTGGCCGCCTTGGTGGCCTTCCTTGCCAGCGACGAGGCCGCCTTCATGTGCGGATCGCTGGTGGAAATCACCGGGGCGCAGGCGGTGGCCTGACCCATCGGCACGGGGGCCGCGATCACGCCGCTTGCGATAGATCGGTCGCCTCTGCCTCGAACCTTGCGCGGGCGATGCCGTAGCGCCAGCGTTGGCCCGTGCTTTCGACGCGGCTTTGATAGAACAGCGTCAGATCGGCCCCATCGACCATGACGGTGGAATGCCCGTTTTCGCCCACACCATCGGGCATCAGCACGGGGCCAAGGCTGCGATACGGCCCCTCTACCCGGTCGGCGATGGCAAAGAACACGCGCTGTCGGGTGCCGCGCTGGCCTTCGGGCAGGAAACAGGTGGCGTTCAGCATCACCCGCCCATCGGGCAGTTCCACCAGTTGCGGACCCTCAAGCCCCCATTCGTAATCGGCGTGGTCCTTGGCGTTGTGATGGGGGATGTCCTCATGCCCCAAGATACGCCCCATGCGATGCCAAGGGCCGAACCAAGTGTTGGACAGGCTGCGGGCCAGGAACACCTCGGGCTGCGGAACGCGGTCAAAGGCGGGCATGGCGGAATAGACGATGTATTTCTGCCCGCCGATCACCGCCGGGTGCGGGTCATAGATGCCATGCTCGTCGGTGCCTTCAAGCGCGGCAAAGGCGGATGGCAGGGCCACCCATGTAAAGCCGTCGTTCGACACCAGATGTTCGCAGCGCCCGCCTGAGAGCATGAATTCTGTCTGGATATACATGTGGAACACCCCGCCTTCGTGCACCACGCCGGGGGCGGCGACACCCGATCCGCTGACCGGCAACAGGATCAGCGGTTCCTGTTGCCAAGGCCCCTCAAGTGCCGGGGCGGTGGCGTGGTAGACCAGCCAAGTTTCCGACGTCACCGTGCCACCCGATCCGAAAATGTGCCAACGCACACCATCCCAGACCGGGCACGGGTCCTTCACATCATCCAATCCCTGCGGTTGGAACAGCGGAAAGCGGTTTTCGGCGACTGTCAGTCTCATGGCGCTGCCCCCCGGAATACCCGGCCCTTGGATGTGCGACGTGCTCTGCGCCGCTCGGCAGTTGTCGCACAACCCAAGCGTGAGTCTCAATGCTCCCAAGGGATGGGACGGGGCATCTTTCCGCAGGGGTGACCGCAAAGACGCACGCCGGCTAGTCCACGGTGAAATGCAACGTCACGTGCAACCCGCCGACGCTGTCGCGCACCAGATTTCCGCCGATCTGATCGACCAAGGCATCAATGATGGCGCTGCCAGACCGGCGCGAGACGCTGCGCCCCAACCCGATGCCATCATCGCGGATGTCCAGACGCACGCCGCCCGCCTCGCGTTGCAAGCGCAGATGGATCACACCGCCTTTGCCCACCGGAAATGCATGTTTGACAGCGTTTGTCATCAGTTCTGCCGCAATGACCGCCAGCGGCGTGATCCGGTCTGGGCCAAGCAGGATGCCGGGCTGAAGGTCGGTCTTGACGGTGATGCCGCTTTCCTGCGGCACCACGGCCGGGCTTGCGGCGATGTCGGCCAGCATGGCGGCGAAATCGACATGCACCGCATCCTTGGACTGATACATCAGATCGTGCACATGGCTGATCGCACCGATCCGGGCCTTGAGCGCATCGGCATCCAGACCCTTGTCGCCGCGCACCTGCAGGTTGATCAATGACACCACCAAGGCCAGGTTGTTCTTCACGCGATGGTTGGTTTCGCGCATCAGATGGATGCGCTGATCGGCCAGACGTTCCGCAGCCTCGGCCCGTTCGCGGATTTTCTCGCGCGCGAAACGGTCTTCCAGCGCGCGTCCGATGCGGTGCACCGTGGCCCACAAAAACACCCCCATCAACGCAAACAGCGCCAGAACCGGCGCGCCCTGACGGGCAAAGTCGCGCCAGACCAGCGCCTTTGGCACACCGAAATTGGCAAAGACCGGCAAACCACGGCCCCAGCGAAACCCGTAGATGCGGGTCACACCATCCGTGACTGCCGTTGTCTGGAAAGCACCAAATTCACTGCGCTGCGGCAGAATGCGGCCCGCCGCGGTTTCGGGCAGCATCGTCGGGGGGGCATCAAAGTTCCGCATCAACAGCATGCCGTCCTTTCGCGCCAGCGAAGCTGCCTCACCCTGACCGTCACGCACGGCGATGTCTTGCAGGAAACCTTGCAGCACCTTGGTGTCCACGATCGACAGGGCGATGGCCCGGCCCAGCGGGATCGTGATCGGCGATGAGATCAGGATCACATCCTGCGTGTCAGACACCTCGCGCCCGATCCACATCGCCTCACCCGAGGCCAGCGCGACACGGTGCTCGGACGGCAGCGCGCTTTCGATCACACCCGCCCGGGTCTCTATCCGGCTGTCAGACAGCACAATGCCCGCGAGTGACAGCACCTGTGTCCGGATAAGCGACGGTTGGGCCGCGACGAGGGCCGCCAGAAAACTCTGGCATTCGGACGAGGCGACAAATTCCGCAGGCTCGGTCGCAAAGCGGGCGGCGATGGCCCGATGCAGAACAAGCTGGGTTTCGATCTGGCTTTCGACATGCTGCGCGATCAGTTGCGATTGCAACAGAACATGTTGCCGTGTGGCATCCAGCGCGTCGCGATACAAAAGCCCCCCCCAGATCAGCGAAGCGATCAGGGGAAAGACGAAACTGCCAACGCGCAGAATCCGCAGCGCCTTGGACACGGTGACGCCCGTTGCTTTCATGGACTATCCGACGTTGATGCAAAGAGACTGTCACAATATGTCATCAGCATCTGTTGATCATGCTGAAAAGCAAGCAAAATCTATAGGGTGGTCCGACCCGCAGGATCAGGTCTCATAGGGCCAGGGGGCCTGCGAAAAGACACCGCCATCCACCCACAGGGTCTGCCCCGTCACGAATGACGCGGCGGCTGAGCAGAAGAACAGCACCACATCCGCAATATCCTGTGGCGTGCCCACCCTGCGCAGGGGCGTGATCTTGGACCATGTGCCTGCGTAATCGCCCGCCTCGGTCGCGGTGCGTTCGGTGGCGATGGCACCGGGGGCCACGCAATTGACGCGGATGCCCATCGGCCCCAGTTCCACCGCGGCGGATTTGGTGAATTGCTCGATCCCGCCCTTCGACGCGGTGTAGTCGACCAACCGGGGGAAGGCCACCTTGTTGCAACCCGACCCCAGATTGATGATGGACCCGCCTTGCCCACCGGCTGCCATCAGGCGGCCTGCGGCTTGGGTGTTCAGAAACGTGCCGCGCAGATTGGTACGGATCACGCGGTCCCAGTCATCCACCGACAGATCGAGCAAGCCCGACCACGTCTGAATGCCCGCATTGTTGACCAGCACCAAAGGTGCCGCCCCGGCCCAATCAGCCGCACGGGCATGAAAAGCGGTGACCTGATCGGCGTCACCTGCGTCCACTTCTGCTGTCAGACAGCGGCGGCCCAAGGCCTGCACCTGCGCTGCAACCTCATCCGCGAGGGCCGCGCTGCCGATATGGGTCAGCGCCACATCATGTCCCGCCCCGGCCAGCGCGGTCACAAGATGCCGCCCGATGGCCGAAGTCCCTGCCGTCACGATTGCCAAAGCCATCTCTGCCCCCGCCTTGCCCCGCAAGTATGGTTTAGGGCCGACACGCGCCCTGTGCCAGCCCCAAGCGATGCAGAATCGCGCCTACACGATGCCGGTGGACAACGCGATGATCGCGGCCTGTGTGCGATTGCTTGCGCGCAATTTGGCGCAGACGGCGCGGACATACATCTTCACCGTCACCTCGGTCAGCGACAGCGATTGGGCGATGTCCTTGTTGGTGGACCCTTCGCAAATGCCGCGCAGAACCTGCCGTTCACGCTGAGACAGTTGCATATCCACGGACGCACCTTCGGTGCGCGCCGCCGGCAGCGCCATGGTCGAGGGGAAGTAGGTCTCACCCGCCGCGACAAAGCGCAAGGCGGCAGCGAGCGATTTTGGCGACAGGGTCTTGGGCACATAGCCCGCCGCACCCAGTTCCAGCGCGCGCATCGCGGCCTCTTGCCGGGCTTGCCCGGAAAACAGCACCACCCGGCCCGGCGCGTTGGCGTGAACCGCCCGCTCCAACCCGCCAAGACCGCCCATCCCCGGCATGTCGAGGTCCAGAAGAACCACGTCGAAATGCCCTTTTTCGGCAATCGCCTCGAGGGCCGAGTCCAATGTATCGGCCCGTTGAACCGCAAAGCCGCCATCATGATGCAAGAACAATTGGACGGTTTCAGACAAAAGCTTGTGGTCGTCGGCAACAAGGACCGAGATTGTCTGCGACTTGTGATCTTCCATGGATACGCCTTGCATGTCCGGGGCCGCCACCGGGGGCGGCCTTTGTTTTGGTGGGGGATGGGGGAACCTGTGCACCTGCGATTCAAACTGGATAGGCAGATGCAAAGAGAAACTCACATACTGTGTCGAAGGACCGTCCAGCCCGTCGCACCAGAGACTTGAACGCAGGCAACCTGCCCCGCTGTTTGGCGCTGTGCCGGATCACGACACGCTGCGCCTAAACTACTTGCCGAAATGTCCGTTTTTAAATGTCTCTTGCAAGCTCAAGAAAATGTGGTCCGCCCAGTCATAGGCACAAGACCTCGCCATAAGTATGGAGTGTCGCCCCTACTGAGTGCGCCATGTTCGCAAGAGATGCCGGTTTTGCGACCATGTGGGGTCAGGAATTTCCTGACATGCGCCCGTAATACAGCCCGACGACATGCTCGGCCTCGGCAAAGAACAGCCAGCGCTGCGCCATGGCACCCGCCAGATGCGCCGCCCCGCCAAGGATCAGCGCAGGCAGGACCGGCAAGACAAGGGTGGCAAGGGCCGGAATCCCCGCCGCAAGGACCAGCGCGATCACGCGCAATTTGGCGGCATGGCGGCGACCGACCGTGAAAATCATCTCGCGCATCAGGTAATTGCCGCCGGTGTGGGGCTGTTCAAAGACCTGCGGACGTCCCAATCCCGACAAGCCCGTGGCAGAGGCCAGATCGACGCCTGCCCGCGCGAAAGCGCTGTCGCCGATCCGCCAGCCATAGGCCAGCAGCCCCCCAAGCCCAAGACAAGCCACCGCCGCCCAAAGCCCGGACCCGGCAAGGATCAGCCCGCCGGTCAGGGAAAAGGCGATATAGGTGACAGGCACCGTCCAATGGTGCCAGCGCGGCACGGTCTTGAGTTGGGCATAGATCATCCCTGTGCAGAGCACCGTCGCCGCGCAGCCCACGGCACCAAGCACACCGAACCCCTGCCCCCAGCCCAAGCCCAGCCAATCCGACAGCGCCTGTGGGGCGAGGATCAGCAAGGTTGCCACGGCCGCCACGCCCTCACGGCTCAGCCAGCTTGACCGCCATTGGCTGAACGCCCGCCATGCGCGTTCCGGGTGGCCCAAATGAAAGGTGGATGAGAGCAGCCCCCCGACGGCGAATGCATAGCCAAAGGCCCAGTGGAAAAACGCAGGCCAACCTTGTGTTGCGATCAGCCCAAGGCCCAGCAGCGCCAGAAAGCCAAAGCCCAAGCCTGAGAGGGTAGAGAACAGGATGACAGAGGGTGCAGGCTTCAATCCAGTTTCCCCAACATACGGTCCAACCAGCCCGCCAGCCCCTGCGCCTTGATGTCCAGAAGCGGGGCCAGAAGGCTCGCCTCTTCGGGCCGGTCCTTGGGGCGGGGCGGCAGGTAGCGGTTGACGGGTTTGGTGCCCAATTGCGGCATCAAGGGCACGCCGCCGCGATCCCGGGTCAGTTTGCTGACGGTGCTGTCGGGGTCCGCGAAATCACCGAAATGCCGCGCGCCGGTGGGACAGGTGCGCACGCAGGCAGGCTCGCGGTCCTCTTCGGGCAGGTTCTCGTTATAGATGCGGTCGACGCAAAGGGTGCATTTCTTCATCACCTGCGCCTCAGCGTCCATCTCGCGCGCGCCGTAAGGGCAGGCCCAAGCGCAGAGCCCGCAGCCGATGCAGGCGTCCTCGTTCACCAGCACGATGCCGTCTTCGCTGCGCTTGTAGCTGGCCCCGGTGGGGCAGACGGTGACGCAGGGCGCGTCCTCGCAGTGCAGGCAGGATCGGGGGAAGTTCACGATCTTGGCCGTGCCGCCGTCATGCGGGGTGACCTGATAGGAATGGACGCGGTTCAGGAAGGTGCCCGACGGGTCCGCGCCGTAAGGGTCTTGATCCGACAGCGCCGCGCCATAGCCCTGATCGTTCCAGCCCTTGCAGGCGGTGACGCAGGCCTGACAGCCCACGCAGGTGTCAAGGTCGACGACAAGGCCGAGCTTTTTGTCGGTGTGGGCGGGAAGGCAGGTCATGGTTTCGATCCTTCACGCCGTTGGCCAAGGGGCGCGCACGCACCGCGGGGTGGGTGCACATATATGTGCGCCCGCCCCCCGTTCAGACTCTGCGGGGCGGTGCGGGCGCGCCCCGATGCTTTGGGCATCGGGGCAATCCCTGTCGTTGCGCCTTTGGAGAAGGCACCCAGCAGTGCGGGCGCGCCCCTTTGGCTAGGTTCCGAAACCGAAAATGACATCACCGCCCCTCCCCCTTCGGCACGACCCTTGGCAGGGTGTCGAACTGCGGCTGGGCTTTCGCTTGCGGCCCCACCCGTTCAATCCTCACCCGCAGGTCAAACCACGCCGCCTGACCCGTCACCGGATCGGAATTGGACCAGCGCCGCCCGTCGCCGCGCTCGGGCAAAAGCTCAGAGATCAGGTGGTTCAGCAAGAACCCCTCTTTCGCCTCCGAAGCCCCGTCATCCAACGCCCAAGCGCCCTTGCGCTTGCCGATGGCGTTCCATGTCCAGACCGTATCAGCATTCAGCGCCGCCATATGGGCGACAGGCACAGTGATCTCCCCATGCGGAGACGTGACCCGCGCGTAATCCCCGTCAACAAAGCCCTCAGCCGTCCAAATCTTTGTCGGCAGATAGAGGAAATTCTTCCCCCGGATTTGCCGCAGCCACGCGTTTTGCGATCCCCAGGAATGATACATATCCATCGGGCGCTGGGTCAGGGCGTGCACCGGAAACTCCGCAGCCCCCTCATCGCCATATGCCGGATACCACAGCGGCAGCGGGTCCATCGCCACCTTCAACCGTTCGCGCAAGTGATCCGGCGGCTGGATAAACCCCTGCCCTTCGGCCGCAAGTTGAAAGCGCCGCATCGGTTCGGACCAGATGTTAAAGAGATAGGGCTGCGGCGTTTCATAAAACGAGGTCGCCACCGCCCAATCCTGATAGGCGGCGTTCCACGGTTTCATGTAGCTGGCCTCTTCGGGCACATGGGCCTGATGGAAACCGCCGTTTTCGATATAGCGCGCCAGTTGGTCGGGGTTCGGCTCCCCCCTGCCGGTCTTGCTGCCATCGCCGCGCCAGCCGATCAGCGGCCCCACGCCGGGGCGGCGCTGGTGGTTCACGATGTAATCGGCGTAATCCTTGAACTTTGCGCTGCCATCGGGATTGACCATCCCCGGCAGACCGAGCCTTGCCCCAAGATCGAGCAAGACCGACTGGAACCCGCGCACATCACGATCCGCTTCAACCACCGGCCAGCGGATGCTGTCCCCCGCCGCATCGGGTTCACTGATGGGGCGGTCCAAGAGGCTGATGCAATCATGCCGTTCCAGATAGGTGGTGTCGGGCAGGATCAGATCGGCATAGGCCACCATCTCGGAGGCATAGGCATCGGAATAGATGATGCGCGGGATGACGTATTCGCCATCCGGCCCCTTGTCGGTCAGCATCTCCATGACCTTGGTGGTATTCATCGACGAATTCCACGCCATGTTCGCCATATAAAGAAACAGCGTGTCGATGCGGTAGGGATCGCCAGCATGAGCGTTCGGGATCACCATATGCATCATGCCATGGGCAGAGAACGGGTTCTCCCATGTAAACGCCTTGTCGATGCGCCAGGGCGTGCCATCCTCTTTCAGCGCAAGGTTTTCCGGCCCCCGCACATAGCCCAGATGCGGACCAGAGAGCGGCTTGCCCGGTGCGGTGACGAAATGCGGTGTCGGATGCGCCTCAACCGGCTTCGGGTATGGCGGCTTCAGCCGATAGCCCCCCGGAACCTCAACCGCGCCCAGAACGATCTGCAACAGATGCAGCGCGCGGGCGGTCTGAAAGCCGTTGGAATGGGCCGATATCCCGCGCATGGCGTGGAAACTGACCGGGCGGCCCACCATGTGGTCATGCGTGTCGCCGCGAAAATCGGTCCATTTGATCGGCAGGGTAAAGGCTTGGTCAAAGGCCGCACGCGACAGTTCGGCGGCCAGCCCCCGGATACGGGCGGCGGGGATGCCGACCTGATCGGCGATGGCCTCGGGTTTGTAGTCGTCCGACAGATAGCGTTCCGCCATATGCTGGAACACGGTGCGGTGACCCTGCCAGACCGCGCCAAGGTCAGGCTCTACCCCCTGCCCATCCCAAGGCGCCGGCATGCCGGTGCGGCGGTCGATCACGAAGGGCTGGCTTTCGGCGTTCTTGAGGATCAGCCCCTTTTCCGGCCCCTCGGCCCCGTTCACCAGCAAGGGCGCATTGGTCCAACGCGAAAGGTAGTCGAGGTCGATCTTCCCCGCCTCCATCAGGCAATGGATCAAGGACAGGATCAGCAGCCCATCGGTGCCGGGGGTGATGCCATACCAATCATCGGCCACGGCGTTATAGCCGGTGCGGATCGGGTTGATGCCGATGACCTTGCCACCACGCGCTTTCAGCTTGCCGATGCCGATCTTGATCGGGTTGCTGTCGTGATCTTCGGCCACGCCGAACAGCACGAACAGGTTGGTGTGCTTCCAATCCGGCTGGCCAAACTCCCAAAACGCGCCGCCGATGGTGTAGATTCCCGCCGCCGCCATGTTGACCGAACAAAACCCGCCATGCGCGGCATAGTTCGGCGTCCCGTAAGCCTGCGCCCACCAACCAGTCAGTGATTGCGACTGATCCCGCCCCGTGAAGAACGCCAGCTTTTCGGGTGCGGTTTCGCGCAGCGGCTTCATCCATGAGACCGCCAAGTCCAGCGCCTCATCCCAGCTTATCGGCTCAAACGCCCCAGACCCGCGCGGCCCCACCCGCCGCAGCGGCGTTTGCAGACGCGACGGTGCCGTGACCTGCATGATGCCCGACGCCCCCTTGGCGCAGAGCACGCCCTTGTTCACCGGATGGTCGCGGTTGCCTTCGATATAGCTGACCTTGCCAGAGGTCAGATGCACGTTGATGCCGCAGCGGCAGGCGCACATGTAGCAGGTGGTCTTGCGGATTTCGTCCGAGACTTTGGGTGAGGTGTCGATCTTCGGCTGTCCCATCGTCACTCCCCCGCCGCGATCAGGGCCAAAGCCTCTGCCGCGATCTGTGCCTCTTCCATTGCCGGAACGATCCATGCGGTGATGCGCGACCCTTCGGCATGCAGCCGGGGTATGCCCCGGTCATTGGCGGCATGGTCCAGCGAGAGGCCGATGAAGTCCAGCCCCGACAGGATGTTACGCCGCACTTTGGAATCGTTTTCTCCGATCCCCCCGGTGAAACAGAGGGCATCCACCCCACCCATCGCCGCAATCAGCGATCCGGCATGGCGCAGCGCCCAGTAGCAGAAATGATCCACCGCAAAAGCCGCCTCTGGCGTGCCTGCCCCATGCAAGGCGCGCATGTCCGACGCCCCGCCCAGCCCCAAAAGCCCGGATTCGCGATTGAGGATGCGGCCCGCCTCGGCGATCCCGAACACCTCGGCCAGCCGCAGCACGGCATTGCCGTCGATGCCCCCGGTGCGACTGCCCATGGTCAGACCGTCCAGCGGGGAATAGCCCATGGACGTTGCCACAGATTGCCCGTCCAGAATGGCACAGATCGAGGCCCCATTGCCCAGATGCAGCGCCAGCACGCGGCGCGGCAGGGCTTCGCCGGTCAGCGCGGGCAAACGGGCGGTCAGGCTGGCGTAACTCAGGCCGTGAAAGCCATACCGCTTGATCCCCAAGCCTTCGGCCCGCTGCGGCAGGGCGTAGCGGCGGGCGACATCGGGGTTGGTGGCGTGAAAGGCGGTGTCAAAGCTGGCGTATTGCGGCAGGTCCGGCGTCAGCGCCTGCAAGGCGCGAATGCCGCTCAGGTTCGCGGGGTTGTGCAAGGGGGCCAGCGCAATGCAGGCCGCGATCCCCTGCGCCACAGAATCCGTCACGCGGCAGGGTGAGACGAACAGATCGCCGCCATGCACCACCCGATGCGCCGCTGCGGACAGCGAGGTGACAGGCATCGGCAAAGCCTCAAGGATCAGCGCCATCGCTGCCGCATGATCCGGCGCGTTGACCGCCTGCGACGGCCCCACCCCGTCCAGCCGCGCCGCGCCGCCAATCTCGGTCACGCGCAGGGCAGCGCGTTCGGTCAGATCAGCAGCAAAGACCGCCGCCTTGAGGCTGGATGACCCCGCATTGACCACCAGCACCACCATGTCACAGCACCGCCTTCATCAGACCCATCGCCGCCAGCCCCGCCAGCAACACAATGGCAAAGCGGCGGAACTCTTGCGGGTCGGTGTTCAGGAAATGCCGACTGCCCAGCCAGTTGCCAAGAAAGGTCAGCGGCAACAGCAACAAAGCCGCCCAAAGCGTGTCCCACGACACCAGCCCATGCCAGTAATACAAGGGCGCGGAATACAGGTCCAACAGCGGGAAATAGGCGATCAGCGTCGCGCGGAACACATTGGCCTGTATCGGTTGCGCGGCAAAGAATGCAGCAATCGGCAAGCCGCCCATCCCCGGCGCATTCGCTAGGCCCGACAGGATGCCCATCCCGAAATTCGGTGCACCCCGCACCTCAGACTTCAAACGCCAACCGGCCAGCAGGATCAGGCACATCACCAGCACGTAAGCCGAGATCACCGCCCGCGCCGCATCCTCAGAGATGCCCGTCAGCGCCCAGAGGCCCAGCGGCAGACCAATCGCCGCCCCGGCCAGCAAAAGCCAGACCCGACGCCAATCCACATCCTGCGCCACACCGCGCGCCGCTTGCAGCGACATCGCGGTTTCAAGGATCACCACCACGGCGACAAAGTTCAGCGGATTGGTCACCAGACTCGACGCCGCAATCAGCAGCGCCGAATAGCCGAACCCCGAATAGCCCCGGATGAAGGCGGCGATACTGACCGCCACCGCCATCCAGATCGTCCCGGCAAGGGACAGATCAAAGGGCATCAAACCACCTGCGGGCGCATATCCGCAGCGTCGATCCCGGCCACAGCGACAGGCTTTTTCATCGCGTCGCGGCGGAAGGGTTCGCCGAGTTCCTGGTTGATCATCGCCTCGATCAGCGTGGTCTTGCCGTGGACCATCTGATCCTCAACCGCCTTGGCCAGCGCCACGCGCAGATCGTCCATCGTATGCGCATGCACGCCTTGCAAGCCGCAGGCCCGCGCGATGCCCGCGTAGCTGACGTTGTCGTCAAGCTCTGTCCCCACGAAGTTGTCGTCGAACCAGAGGGTGGAGTTGCGCTTTTCCGCGCCCCATTGGTAGTTGCGGAACACCACCATCGTGATGGCGGGCCATTCCGGGCGGCCAATGGCGGTCAGTTCGGTAACGGCAATGCCAAAGGCACCGTCGCCTGCAAAGCCCACCACCGGCACATCCGGGCAACCGATCTTGGCGCCCACGATAGACGGCAGACCATAGCCGCAGGGACCAAACAGACCGGGGGCGAGGTATTTGCGCCCCTGCTCAAACGTCGGATAGGCGTTGCCGATGGCGCAGTTGTTGCCGATGTCGGAGGAGATGATCGCATCCGCCGGCAGCGCCGACTGGATCGCGCGCCATGCCATGCGCGGGCTCATCCATTCGGGCTTGGCGGTGCGGGCGCGTTCGTTCCACGAGGTGCCCGGATCATCCTCTTCGTGATCCATCGACGCCAGTTGCTGCGCCCAACGCGATTTCGTCTGTGCAATCATCGCCTTGCGATCGGCGCGGCCGGTGTCACCTGCGGAGGGGGATAGCTTGGACAGGATGCCTTCGGCCACCTTCTTGGCATCACCCACAATGCCCACGGCGACCTTTTTGGTCAGGCCGATGCGGTCGGGGTTGATGTCGACCTGAATGATCTTGGCCTCTTTCGGCCAGTAATCCAGACCGTAACCCGGCAGGGTCGAGAAGGGGTTCAGACGGGTGCCAAGGGCCAAGACCACATCGGCCTTCTGGATCAACTCCATCCCGGCCTTCGATCCGTTGTAGCCAAGCGGCCCGGCAAACAGCGGGTGCGAGCCGGGGAAAGCATCGTTGTGCTGGTAGCCCACACAGACCGGCGCATCCAGACGTTCCGCCAGTTTCATGCTTGCCGGGATTGCCCCACCGATGACCACACCCGCACCGTTCAGGATCACCGGGAACTTGGCCGAGGACAGGAGTGCCGCCGCCGCCGCAATCGCGGACTCGCCGCCATCGGGACGTTCAAAGTCGATGATCGGCGGCAATTCGATATCCACGACTTGCGTGAAGTAATCGCGCGGGAAGTTGATCTGTGCGGGCGCGGAATTGCGACGGGCTTGGGTGATGACGCGGTTCAGAACCTCGGCCACGCGCGAGGGATCGCGCACCTCTTCCTGATAGCAGACCATGTCCTTGAAGAGCGCCATCTGTTCGACCTCTTGGAAGCCGCCCTGCCCGATGGTCTTGTTGGCCGCCTGCGGGGTCACCAGCAGCAAGGGCGTGTGGTTCCAGTAGGCGGTTTTGACCGCCGTCACGAAGTTGGTGATGCCGGGGCCGTTCTGCGCAATCATCATGCACATCTTGCCCGAGGCACGGGTATAGCCATCCGCCATCATCCCGCCCGACCCTTCGTGCGCGCAATCCCAGAACTGGATGCCCGCACGCGGGAAGAGATCAGAGATCGGCATGAAGGCCGATCCGATGATGCCAAAAGCGTGCTGAATGCCATGGCGTTGCAGCACTTTCACAAAGGCTTCTTCGGTGGTCATCTTCATGGTGTCGTCTCCTGAACGGTCCTGTGGCGCAGTCTGCGCTTTCGCCCTTCATAAGGCCAGCGGGCCGTGGGGCCTTAGGGCCAGAGGATGGGGGCAGTTAAGGCCAGCGTGGCGCGGGGTGATCCGACAGAAGCGGGGGGTTTCACAGGTGGCGCGGGAGAGCCAGTCGGGGTTGATCTCGACGCCCCAACCGGGGGTATCGGTGACGGTGGCGTGGCCGTCTTCGATGCCGTAAGGGTCTGAGGCAAAGAGGCCCTCTTGCCACGGGTAGTAATCCGCGCCTTCGATCGAGAATTCGAGGTATTTGCCCGCATTCGGGATCGTGCGCAAAAGGTGCATGGTGCAGAGCGTCACCAGCGACAGGTTCGCGGCATGGGGGGTGACGGGCAGGCCATGGGCGGCAGCCATGCGGCAGACCTCAAGCGTGCGGTGCATGCCGCCCATATACATCACATCGGGCTGGGCGATATCCACGGCCTTGCGATCAAACATCAACTGCCAGCTGGAATATTCGCAATCCTGCTCCCCACCCGCCACGTCGATGGACAGGGCCGCCCGCACTGCGGCGGTTTGGTCGGGTTCCCAATAGGGGCAGGGTTCCTCAAAATGGCCGATGCCATTGTCTTGCAACAACTTGCCGACCTCAATCGCGCGGGCGGCAGAGTAGCAGGAATTGCCATCGACCAGCTTGTCGATGCCATCGCCCAAGGCGCGCGACACCACAGGCACCACCGCCTCGGTCCGACCGGGCCATTCGTCCTTGTCGCGGCCGCATTCGGCCCCGACGCGCCATTTGAAGGCGGTAAAGCCGTATTGATCGCGCAGGCGGACAAAGCGCGCGGCCTCATCTTCCGGGGTGATGTCGCGCTTCATGGAACTGGCATAGGCGCGGATGCGGCCCGGGGTGCCACCAAGCAGGGCGCAAACGGGCTTTTCCTCAAACCGCCCGCGCAGATCCCAAAGCGCGGTATCCAGCCCCGTCATCGCGCGGCGCAGGTAGCTGCCGGGGTATTTGTGTTCCCGCTCACCGATCAGGGCCAGCGTATCGGCAAAATCCAGCGCATCAGTCCCTAAGGCATGCGGCGCGATCTGGCGGTGGAAGATCTGACAGGTCAGGTCGGCGTTATAGGTGGACACCTGCCCCCAGCCGTGATGCCCGGTGTCAGTGGTGACGCGGACAAAGCCCACGAATTCGGTGGTGAAGGTTTCCAGCCGGGTGATCTTCATCGCGCGCTCCTGCCCTTGTCGGATTCGCGGTGATCTTGGCCGGCTCTCGGCCCGCTGAATTGCCCGAAGCCGCCGCGCCCGGCGTCGTTTTCAGCGCGCGGCGATGGCGGCGGCGATCAGGCCGATCCCATCGGGGATTTTGGCGGGCTGGATCGACGAATAAGCCAAACGGTAGAAATTGCGCGCAGGATTGGCGGGATCAAAGAACACCCGCCCCGGCTCAATCAGCACGCCCTTGGGACGCAGCCGCGCGGCAAGGTCTTCGGTATCCACCGCATCCGGCGCGCGCATCCAGAAGGAGGAGCCGCCAAAGCCGCCCTGCCCCGCCACCGTCAGCCCGTAATCGCGGATCGCCTCTTCCATCACCTGACGGCGCTTGCGATAGGCCGATTTCATCCGGTTGATCAGCGCATCATAATGCCCCAGCGACAAGAACAGCGCCGCCGTGCGCTGGATATGCCCCGGCGGATGGCGCAGCACGGTTGAGCGCAGGGCGCGGGCCTCACGGATGAACGGCTCGGGCGCGACCATGTAGCCCAAGCGCAGACCCGGAAAGATCGACTTGGAAAACGAGCCGATATGGATCACCCGCCCCCCCGCATCCAGGGATTTCAAGGAGGGCGAGACGGGTTTCAGGAACGACATCTCAAATTCGTAATCATCCTCCACGATCAGGAAATTGTCCCGTTCCGCCGCCTGAAGCAAAGCCTCGCGCCGTTCTACCGGCAAGGTGGCGTTGGTCGGGCAATGGTGGCTGGCCGTGGTAAAGACCACATCCACCCCGGCGGGGATATGATCCGGCGGCAGGCCTTCGGCATCCACCGGCACGGCGGTGATCGCGGCCCCGGTCTGGGCCAGCACCGCGCGGATGCCGGAATAGCCCGGCGTTTCCACCACCGCATGCCCGCCGCGACCGAGCAGCACTTGCGCTGCCAGCCACAGCCCATTCTGCGCGCCAAGGGTCAAAAGCACCTCGGACGGGTGGGCATCAATCCCCCGGCGCGGCAGGATGTTGCGCAGGATATACTCGATCAGCATCGGGTCATCGCGCTCGTAGTGATCGGCGGTCAGGGAGGCGAATTCCCTGCGCCCCAAGGCCTGCACCGCACAAAGCCGCCAGTTCTGATGGTCAAAAAGCGAGGGGTCCGCTTGCCCATAGATGAAGGGATAAGGATAGGCCTGCCAATCTTGCGGCCGATCAAGCCTTGGCAAGTTGGAATAGCGCGCCCCCGTCACATGGCCCCAATCGACCGTCCCCGCCTTGCGCGGCGCAGGCTTGAACCCCGGCGCGACCGGCACCCCGTCTGACACGAAATACCCCGAGCGCCCCTTGGCCGTCAGGTAATCCGCCGCCACAAGCTCGGTATAAGACAGCGTCACCGTGATCCGACTGACGCCCAGATGATCGGCCAAACCCCGGCTTGAGGGCATCTTTTCCCCGGCGCGGAAGCGGCCAGACAGGATGCCTTCGGACACCATCTGCCGGATGCGCTGCTGCAAGGTGCCCGTGCCATGCCGGGGCAGGAAAAAGGATTCGACCGGGATCGCCAAGACTGGCCTCATGCGCGCAGGGAACTGGCGCTATGGGCGGGAAAGCGGGGGGCAGAGTCAAGGGCGGTTTGGGATGGTTTGGGGTAACTAACAGACGCCTACCCCTGCCGCGCCAATATGCCCATCACCCCGGCCAGCAGTTGCGCGGCAACCGTCGCGCCCTGCCCGTCAATGTCACGGTCGGGCATGAATTCCACCATGTCAAACCCCACGATCCGCGCTTTTTCCGCCACGGCCCCCACCAGTTCCAGCACATGCCAGTAATCCAGCCCCCCCGCCGTGCGGCCAATCACAGCGGGCATCACGGATGGGTCCAGCGCATCAAGGTCCAGACAGATCACCACCTCGGCCCCTGCGGGGATCAGGTCCACCGCCCGCCATACCCCCGCGCGGGCCACCTCGCCAGCGGGGATGAAGGCGACCCCCCACTCCAGCGCGTCCTGCACGTCCTTGGGCCGGGCCGAGCCGATGCCGCGCTGGCCCACCTGCACAATGCTCGTGACATGCGCCATTTCGGACGCGCGGCGCATGGTGGAGGAGAGGCCCCAGCGCTCGCCCCCCACCTCGTCGCGCCAGTCGATATGGGCGTCGATTTGCAGGATCACCACCTGCCGCCCCGCATCTCCCAGCGCCTGCAACATCGGAATCGGCAGGGAATCATCGCCCCCCAGCAGCAAGGGCACCGCCTCTTGGTCCAGAATCGCCCCGATGGCCCCCCGGATCAGATCGCGATTGCCCTCGGCATCCCCCATCCGCACCGCAAGATCACCGCAATCCACGGCGCGCACCCCGTCCGGCAGAACCGGACCGCCAAGATCGAAATTCACATGCCCCAGATTGGCGGCATATGTCGCCGCCGCCGCCCGGATCGCCTGCGGGCCCCCGGCGCAATAAAACCCGACCGAAGGATAGGGCGTGCAGCCATCCGCCCCGATCAGCGCCAAGCGCGCGCCTTTCAGATCAAGGTCGGGACAGGCGGGCAGACCCAAGAACGTCTCAACCTCAGCCGCGCCGAACATGCTGCCCAATGTGGCCATACCCGCCTCCCCCGCATCACACGCGACCAGAATGACGCAAGAGCGGCCAAGCACATAGACCAAAAGCAAAAGGGCACCCAATCAGGGTGCCCTTTCAAATTCCGGCCTGTCCGCAGATGGATCAGGCAGCTTCCGAGATGAACTTGACCGCGTCGCCAAAGGTCTGGATAGTTTCGGCGGCGTCATCGGGGATTTCGATCCCGAATTCTTCTTCGAACGCCATAACCAGTTCCACGGTGTCAAGGCTGTCTGCGCCCAGATCGTCGATGAACGAGGCATTCTCGGTCACCTTGTCTTCTTCGACGCCCAGATGCTCGACCACGATCTTCTTCACGCGTGCGGCGATGTCGCTCATGTCTTTGTCCTCTTCTCGGTTGCGGGGGAACCCCGGTCTTCGTCCCAGCCCCGCTTAACACGGGACGACCGGGATGGCTCCCGATCCGTTCGCCGCGCCTATACCAAGGGCGCGGCCACATGGCAAACGCTTTCGTTTGGCCTGCCGATGGACCGGGGGAAACCCAGCCGCAGCAGCGTCAGACCATGTCCATGCCGCCATTCACATGCAGCGTGGCCCCGGTGATATAGGACGCCTCAAGGCTCGCCAGAAACAGAACCGCCGCCGCGATCTCGGCCGGTTCGCCCATGCGGCCCGCAGGCACCCCGTCAAGGATCGACTTGCGCTGCGCGTCGTTCAGCTTGTCGGTCATCGCGGTCGCGATGAAACCGGGGGCAAGGCAGTTCACCGTAATGCCCCGGCTGGCCACTTCTTCGGCGATGGATTTCGACATCGCCACCATCCCGGCCTTGGAGGCGGCATAATTCGCCTGCCCCGCATTGCCGGTGGTGCCGACGACCGAGGAGATGTTGATGATCCGCCCCCAGCGCGCTTTCATCATGCCGCGCACCGCCGCCCGGCACAGCCGGAAGGTCGAGGTCAGGTTCACGTCGATGACCGAGGTCCAGTCTTCGTCCGACATCCGCATCGCCAACCCGTCGCGGGTGATCCCGGCATTGTTGACAAGGATATCCACCGATCCCATCGCCTCAACGCCGCGCTTGATCAACCCTTCGACCTCTTCGGCGCTGGACAGGTTGCAGGGCAGCACATGCGCCCGCTCGCCCAGTTCGGCGGCCAGCGCCTCCAGCGGCTCCACCCGCGTGCCAGAGAGGGCGACCGAGGCCCCCGCCACATGCAGCGCGCGCGCAATCCCGGCCCCGATCCCACCAGACGCCCCGGTGACCAATGCATTTTTTCCAGTCAAATCGAACACGGCAGACCCTCCCCGCAGAAAACCCAAGGCTTCCTAACAGGAAGGTGCCGCATGCGCCACCCTTGCGCCCCACCAAGGCAACGCTGCCCCTGCCCGCTTCCCCGTTGCCCAAATATCCGCCGGGGGCGTCGCCGTCTAGCGGCGCCGGGGGC
>NKIT01000154.1 GCA_002256185.1 Rhodobacteraceae bacterium PARR1
GGAGATGGGATTTTAGGGCGGAGGTGCGGAGGACTGACGCGGAAACGTCCCAAAGGACGTTTCCGACGGTCCGATTGCGGCTGAGGAAACGAAGCCGCGAGGGGCTGTCCGCATGGCGAAGGCTGGGCACGGGCGGGCATGATGTAGCTGTTCCGATACGCGCGGGTCACTTGCCCCGCGCGACTTCGGCCGGTTTAGGAGCCTCACCCCTTCGGCTTATCGTCCCAGTCCTTGGTCAGTATCCGGCTTGCATCCCCTTCCGGGTCATCGAATTGGCGGTGCTTCATCGCCCAGAAGAAGGCGAACAGCCCAACGCCGCCCAGAAACAGCGACATCGGGATCAGGAAGGCCAGAATGTCCATGTCACTTCAACCTTAAGGCGTTCAGGGAAACGGTGATCGACGATAGCGACATTGCCAAGGCCGCCGCCAGCGGCGTGGCCGAACCGATCAGCGCCAAGGGCACGGCGATGACGTTATACCCGCCCGAAATCACGAAGTTCTCGATGATCCGGCGCGACGTTTGCCGGGCAATCCGCGCCGCATCGGCAATCGGGGCCATATCCTGACCCAAAAGCACGATATCCGACGCCACCCGCGCCGCATCGAGGGCCGAGGCGGGACTGATCGACACATGCGCCGCCGCCAGTGCTGCGGTATCGTTCAGCCCGTCGCCCACCATCAGCACGCGGTGCCCCGCCTGTGACAGCGCCGCCACGCGCGCAGCCTTTTCGGCAGGCAGCGCGCCTGCGGTCCAGTCGTCGATCCCCAAGCGCCCGGCCAGTTCCGCCACCGCCCCCGCCGCATCGCCGGAAATCAGCACGATCCGCTTGCCCTGCGCCTTCAGCCCCGCAATCGCGGTTTCCGCCCCCGGACGCAGACGGTCGGCAAAGGTAAACGCGCGCGGCGCGCCATCCCCGGTGCACAGATAGGTCGCCGTCACCGGCAGGGCCGCCCCGCCACACCATTCCGCACGGCCAAGGCGGACGGTCATGCCGCGCCAGACCCCCTCAACCCCGTAACCCGGCACTTCGCGCAGGCCTTCGACCCGCGCCGGACGGAAGCCGCGCGCGCGGGCGGCATCGGCCAAAGCCAGCGCCAAAGGATGCGACGAGGCCCCGGCCAAAGCCGCCGCCACCTCAACCGCCACATCCGGATGGTCGCCCAGATTGGTCGGCTGCGGCGCGCCCATCGTCAGAGTGCCGGTCTTGTCAAAGACCACGGTATCCACCTCGGCCAACCGCTCCAACGCGGTGCCATCCTTGATCAGCAACCCCTTGCGGAACAGCTTTCCGCTCGCCGCTGTCACCACGGCAGGCACGGCAAGACCCAAGGCGCAAGGGCAAGTGATGATCAGCACCGCGGCAGAGATATTCACGGCAAAGCGCACATCCCCCCCGGTCTGCCACAGCCAGAAGCCAAAGGCGGAAAAGGACAGCACATGCACCATGGGCGAGTAAAACCGCGCCGCCCGTTCGGCGAGGGTTTTATACGTCGTCCGCGCGTTTTCGGCCACCGATACCAGATCAGCCATGCGGTGCAGGCTGCTGTCCTTGCCCGCCGCCGTGACGCGCAGGGTCAGAGGGCCGGTCAGATTGACCTCTCCGGCGCTGACCACCGTTCCCGGACCGGCAAAAACCGGCAGGCTTTCGCCCGTCAGCAGACTGCGGTCCACCTCTGACTGGCCATCCAGCACCACACCATCCACGGGCATACGACCACCGGGACGGACGCGGACCAGATCGGCCGCCAAGACCTCGGTGATGGACACCGTCACCTCTGCCCCGTCGCGGATCACAACCGCTCGCGGCACCTCAAGCGCGGCCAACTCCTCCGCCGCCGAACGAGCCACGGCGCGGGTGCGGTGATCCAGATAACGGCCCGCGAGCAGGAAGAAGGACAGCATCACGGCGGCATCGAAATAGGCGTGATGGCCACCCATCCATGTCTCAAAGAGCGAAATCGACGAGGCGAGGATAAGCGCCAGAGAGATCGGCACATCCATCCCCAACCGCCCCACGCGCAAGGACGCCCAAGCGGATTTGAAGAACGGCTGCCCGACAAAGACCACAGTGGGCAGGGCAATGGCGGCGGAAATCCAGTGGAACAGATCGCGCGTCGCATCGTCGGCACCGGACCAGACGGCGACGGACAAGAGCATGACGTTCATCATGGAAAAGAACGCCACACCCAGCCGCATCAACAGATCACGCCCCTGACGATCCGTCTCGGTCGCGGACAAAAGGCCGGGGTCCAGCTCATGCGCCTCATACCCCACGCCTTTCAATGCGGCGATCAGGTGGCCGGCGGTCACCTCCGGCGCGGCCTCGACACTCACCCGCTTCATCGTCAGGTTCACCCGCGCGCTGTCCACCCCCGGCACGGCCATCAGCCCATGTTCCACCGTGGTGATGCAGGCCGCGCAATGGGCCGTGGGCAGGGACAGCATCAAGCGGGCATGACCCGCCCCCGCCTGCCGGGCGATGTCCATCGCAGACGGAGCGGCCACACAGGCCGGGCAGGCCGACAGGCTGGCGTGATCGGTGTCCTCAAGCGGGGGGGCGAAGCTCATGGCGCTACTCCTGCACCAACAGGTCAAGCCGCTGATTGAACAACGTGCCATCCGGCGACTTGGCATTGACCACGACGATCCACTTGCCGCGCGTCAGGGTCACATCGGCGACAAACTCGCCCGAGACCCGACTGAACACGGGGTTGAAATCATCCTTCGCCTCTGTTGCGCGCCCCACCAGAACCTCAAGGTCGGACAGCACCGCAGGCAGGCCATTGCGGTCGGTGAAATCCAGAACCAGATGGCCCGGGCGATAGGTGTGGGTCAGTTGCCACCCCAAGGCCAGTTGCGCCTGTTTGCGCGCGTCGAAATCCTGACTGGCGACATAGCCATTCGCCACCTCGATCCCCGGAAAGGTGCTGATCGCCTTATAGGCCATCACCAGATTGACCGCGATGATGATGCCGAACGCGCCCACGGTGACGGCGAAAACCTGACGACCCGTTATCTCGGCCATTTCAATCATCCTTTCCGTTAAAGACAGTGTCATGTGAGACCCGTTCCGTCCCACCCACACGGGACACCCACAGCCGCAGGTCGGTCTTGTCCTCTTGCGCGGCCTCGCTGTCCGGCGCGGCCTCGATATAGACCCGCTGTTGCAGGGTCTCGTTCGCGGGGACGGTCACCTGGGTGTCCGAAGCGCCTTCAAGATGCAGGGTAAAACGGCCCTCAGAGGTCAAGGTGACCAGATAGGTCTCATCCTGCCCGGATTTGTTGCGCAGGCGCAGGTCATAGGTGTTGCGGATCGTGCCGTCCTTGAGCGTGACATACAGCGGGTTGCGCTGCGGCGTCACGCTGATGTCGATGGGCGACCGCAGGAACAACGCCACCACCAGCCCGATCCCGACCCCCGCCCAAAGCACAGTGTATAGAACGGTGCGCGGGCGGAACACATGGCTCCAGACCGATCTGGCCGACGAACCCGCCCGTTCGCGGGTTTCGTCCGTCAGCGCAAGGTAACCGATCAGATCACGCGGCTTGCCGATCCGGTCCATTGTGTCGTTGCAGGCGTCGATGCACAGGCCGCAGGTGATGCAGGCCATTTGCTGGCCATCGCGGATGTCGATGCCCATCGGGCAGACGTTCACACAGGCCATGCAGTCGATGCAATCGCCCACCCCCGCCACGCTTTGCTTGCCGCGTGGTTCGCCCCGCCAGTCACGGTAACCGATGGTCAGGGTGTCTTCGTCCATCATCGCGGCCTGAATGCGGGGCCATGGGCAGGCGTAGATGCAAATCTGCTCCCGCGCAAAGCCGCCAAAGGCAAAGGTCGTCGCGGTCAGGATCGCCATCGTCGTATAGGCGACGGGATGGGCGTTCAGCGTCACCAGATCACGCATCAGCGTCGGCGCATCGGTGAAATAGAAAATCCACGCCCCGCCGGTGGCCAGCCCGATCAGCAGCCAGATTGCCCATTTGGTCAGGTTCTTGCGGATCTTTTCGGCGTCCCATTTCTGCCGGTGCAGACGGATACGGGCATTGCGGTCGCCTTCAATCCAGCGTTCAACAAGGATATAAAGGTCGGTCCAGACCGTCTGCGGGCAGGCGTAGCCACACCACACCCGCCCGGCGGCCGAGGTGAACAGAAACAACCCCAACCCCGCCATGATCAGCAGGCCCGCCACGAAATAGAATTCATGTGGCCATATCTCGATCATGAAGAAGAAAAAGCGCCGGTTGGCGATGTCCACCAGCACCGCCTGATCCGGCAGGTTCGGCCCCCGGTCCCACCGCAGCCACGGCGTCACGTAGTAGATGCCCAGCGTCACCGCCATGATCCACCATTTCAGCGTGCGGAAATTGCCCTTCACCCGGCGCGGAAAGATCGGCTCTCGCTTGGCATAAAGGCTGGGCGGTTGGGTATCGGGGCTGCTCACGGAAATCTCCGAGTCTTGGGCTTTTGATTGCCCCCGGTATGGGCCGCGCCGGGGCGCAGCACCTTGATGCATGTCAAACCATCATCCGGAATGCAGCTTTGTCGCAGGCGGGGTTACCAAAGGCACCCTACAGCAGGAAGATCGCCAAACACCGGATCGCGAGAGACAAGCGTCAGTCCAGCCAGTTCAGCGGTCGAGGCCAGCATCCGGTCAAACGGATCGCGGTGCGCCCAGTCGCGCAGGCTGGCATGCAAGGCGATTGCGGGGGTAAATGGCGCAGAAATCCCGCCCTGTTCTGCCAGCAAGCGGTCAAGTCTGTCGGCATGGGGCAGCATTTCCGGCCACTTGCCCAGCCGCACCTTTTGCCCGATTTCATAAAAGCTGATAGGGCTGACCATCACGGCATCCGCGCCAAGGATCGCGCTCCGTGCCGCATCGGACAGCATTTCGGGCGCCATCAGCGACCAGACCCAGGCGTGGGTGTCCAACAGCAGGGCGGTCATGCGCCGCCTTCCCAATCCTCCAGTTCATCGGGCGACAAGGGGGCCAGAAAGTCGGGCGATGTGCCAAGCTGTCCGGCCAGCAGCCCCAGTTGAAACCCCGATTGCGCAATAGGCACCAGACGCACCACAGGGCGCGACCCGCGTGCAATCACCACCTCTTCCCCGGCCAAGGCGGATTCGATCAGCTTTGACAATTGGGTTTTCGCAATGTGGACGGTGTATTGCATGACTGCCTCCATCTTGACTAACTTAGCTAAGTAAAGTGCCGTTTTCAAGTCACCACCCATGCAAAGGGCCCCGAAAGGGCCCCTCTGGTCTGCAAAGAAGGCACCGGCACCCACAGAACGCGCGAACATGCGGGGTGCCGGCACCTGTCCCGGCAGGGCGGACCCTGCCGGGAACCCCGGATCACTCGCCGCCGCCGCGCGAATGGACATAGGCGGCGACCGCGCGGATTTCGTCCTCGGTCAGACGGCCAGCCCAAGGCGGCATGACGCCAAATCGGGCATAGGTGACGGTGGTCTTGATCGCGGCACGATCCCCACCATACAGCCAGATCGCATCGGTCAATGTCGGCGCACCTTGGGCGCGGTCGCCCTGCCCCGCCTCGCCATGGCAGGCGACGCAGTTCTCGGCAAAGACCGTGGCCCCTTCGGCAGCCAGCGCGGCATCATGGTCCTGACCCGAGATGGCCAGAACATGTTCCACCACGGCATCAATCTGCGCCGGTTCCAGCAACTGATCCGCGCCAAACCGGGGCATTTGCGAATAGCGGGCGTCCGGGTCGCTGGTGTTGCGGATTCCATGCGTGATGGTGGTGTGGATGTCGTCGATGGTGCCACCCCACAGCCAGTCATTGTCCAAGAGGTTGGGATACCCCTTGCCGACCACGCCCGCTGCGCCCGCGCCGTGGCATTGCGCGCAATTGGTGCGGAACACCGCCGCCCCCGCCGGTTCGGCATAGGCCATCAACTCGGGCGTGGTGACGATCTGATCCAGCGGTGCTGCGACCAGCTTGGCCTTGATGTCGGCATTCTTGGCGTCGAAGCTGTCAATCTCAACCTGCACGTCGGCGCGGGTGGATGACCCCAAAAGCCCCGGCGTCGCCCCGGTCAGCAGCGGCCATGCCGGATAGGCGATGGTATAGCCGATGGCCCAGACGATGGTGGCGGTGAACACCCAGACCCACCAACGTGGCAGGGGGTTGTTCAACTCTTCGATGCCGTCCCATTCATGGCCGGTCGTGCTGACCTGTCCGGGCGCGGCCTTTGTCACTTTCTTGGCGCACATGGCTCAGGCCTCCTTCTGGCTGGCTGCCGGTTTGCTGTCGTCGCGGAAGATCGACCGCGCGGCATCGTCATGCAGGGGGCGGCTGCCCGGGCGCATGGCCCAGACGATCACCCCAACAAACACCGCCGTCAGCAGCACAAGCGCCCAACTGTCGGCAAAGTGGCGAAGCAGGGTATAGGTTTCCATGATCCTGCCCCCCTTTAGCGGCTTGCATCGGGCGTGAAGGTCGAGAAATCGACCATCGTGCCCAGAACTTGCAGATAGGCCACCAGCGCATCCATTTCGGTCAATTCGGCCTGACCGTCGAAATTGGAGACGTTGGTCTTGGAATACCGCTCTTGCAGACCGGCATAGTCGCTGTCCGGGTCGGCTTGTGCTGCAAAATCCGCCGCCGCATTGGCCATCATGTCGTCGGTGTAGGGCACGCCGACCATCCGATGCGTCGCCATCTCGTCGCCGATATACTTGGCGTCGATCACGTTGTTCATCAGGAAGTCATACTTCGGCATCACCGATTCCGGCACCACGGCCTGCGGGTTCATCAGGTGGTCTACATGCCATGCGTCGGAATACTTGCCGCCCACACGCGCCAGATCCGGCCCGGTGCGCTTGGACCCCCATTGGAACGGGTGGTCATATTTCGACTCTGCCGCCAGCGAATAGTGGCCGTACCGCTCCACCTCATCGCGCATCGGGCGGATCATCTGGCTGTGGCAGACGTAGCAGCCTTCGCGGATGTAGATGTCACGTCCCGCCAACTCCAACGGTGTATAGGGGCGAACGCCTTCGACGTTTTCGATCGTGTTCTCAAGATAGAACAGCGGCACGATCTGTACGATCCCGCCGATGGTCACCACCAGAAGCGACAGGACCATCAGCAGCGTCGCGTGGGTTTCGATTGCCTTGTGCTTGTCAAGAAAAGCCATTTTCCCCGCCTCCGATCATTCAGCAGGGACAGCCGACCCGGCCCCGGCCTTTTCAGGCTGGGCGCGGACGGTCATCCACAGGTTGTAAACCATGATAAGCGACCCGGCGAGGAACATGACCCCACCCAATCCGCGCACCACATACATCGGGTATTTTGCGGCCACCGTGTCGGCGAATGCGTTCACGAGGAAACCGTTGGCATCCACTTCGCGCCACATCAGGCCCTCCATGATCCCCGTCACCCACATCGCCGAGGCGTAAAGCACGATCCCGATGGTCGCGAGCCAGAAGTGCCAGCTCACCAGACGCAAGGAATACAGGCCATCACGGTTCCACAGCCGCGGCGTCAGGAAATACAGCGCGCCAAAGGTGATCATCCCGTTCCAGCCCAAGGCCCCGGAATGCACATGGCCGATGGTCCAGTCGGTGTAATGCGACAGGCTGTTGACCGCCTTGATCGACATCATCGGACCTTCAAA
>NKIT01000155.1 GCA_002256185.1 Rhodobacteraceae bacterium PARR1
TCCGCCGATGATCACCGCCTCAAAGGCATAGAGCAGACGGGCCGGGCCGATGGAGGGATCAAAATTTGCCCGCGTCCCCAGATAAAGCGCCGCGATGGTGGCCACGACCATCGCAATCCCGGTGGCCATCGCAAAGACCCGCTGCGGACGGATGCCCATCAACTGCGCCGTCACCGCATCATCCGAGGTGGCGCGAAAGGCGCGGCCAAGGGCGGTGCGGTAAAACAACTGGTTCAGCAAGAAGATCACAAGGACAGCAGAGCCAAAGGTCAGGACCGGCATCACGCCCAAAGTGACCACGCCAAGATCGACCGAAGCGGCCTCGATGCTGCCGGCGGTCAGTTTCTGGCTGTCGGCGGTAAAGGTGGACAACAGCCCGTTCTGGATCACCACCGACAGGCCAAAGGTGACCAGCAGCGGCGGCAGTATGTCAGTGCCCAGCACGCGGTTCAAAAGGTGCGTCTGCAACAGCCAGCCAAAGCCGAACATCACGGGGGCCGCGATCAGCACGGCAAGGAACGGATGCAGCCCTGTCATATGGGCCACGGTCAGGATCAGATAGGCGGCAAGGATGATCAAATCCCCATGCGCCAGATTGACCAGCCGCATGATCCCGAAAACCAGCGAAAGCCCCGCCGCGAACAGCGCGTAAAGCCCGCCCAGAAGCATGCCTTGGGCCAAGGTGTCGATCAGGATCATGCGTGGTTCACCCCGAAATAGGCGTCATGGATGGCATCGCGCGACAATTCGGACGGGCGACCTGACAGGGTGATCCGCCCTTCCATCATGCAATGCACATGGTCGGCAACGCGCAGCGCCTGCCCGATGTCTTGTTCCACAACGATGATCGAGGTGCCGCTGTCCTTGATTTGCGGAAAGGCCGCGTAGATTTCCTTGATGACCACCGGCGCAAGGCCGAGGCTCAGTTCATCGCACAGCAAAACCTGCGGATTGCTCATCAATGCGCGGCCAATGGCGACCATCTGTTGCTGCCCGCCTGACAGCGCCGTGCCGGGGCTGAGACGCCGTTCCTTCAGGATGGGGAACAGGGTCTGGATACGCTCCAGCGTCCAGAACCCATTGCCGCGCCGGGCATGGGCACCGATCAGCAGGTTTTCCTCAACGGTCAGCGAAGGGAACAGCTTGCGCCCTTCGGGCACCATCGCCACGCCGCGCGTCAGGATGTCAGGGGCGGGGATGCGGGTGATCTCCTCCCCCGCCAGCCGCACCGATCCGGCGGTGACCTTGGCCACCCCTGTGATGGCGCGCATCAGGGTGGTCTTGCCTGCGCCATTGGCCCCGATGATGGCGACGGTCTGGCCCTGATTCAGCGTCAGATCGACGCCGAAGAGCGCCTGAAAATCCCCGTAATGCGCGGTCAGACCCGCGATGTGGAGCAGGGCGCTCATGCCTCGATCCCCAGATAAATCTCACGCACCTGAGCCGACGCCATCACCGCATCCGGGGCACCGATCATCAGCATCCGGCCAAAGTTCAGCACCATCAGCCGCTCCACCACCGAATTCAGCGCGTGCAGCACATGTTCGATCCAGACGATGGCGGTGCCGGTCGCATGGATGGCGCGGATCGTCGCCACCAGTTCCACGCATTCGCCATCGGTCAAGCCGCCCGCGATTTCATCCAGCAGGATCACGCGCGGCCGGGTTGCCATCGCGCGGGCCAATTCCAGCCGCTTGCGCTGCAACAGCGAAAGCCCACCCGCCTTTTTCTCGGCCACGATGCCAAGGCCGGTGCGGTCAAGGATATCCATGCAGAACAGCCCGGCTTCTCGCCCGCCCAGACCACCACCAAAGCGCGCGGCGACCAGCAAGTTTTCGTAAACCGTCAGATCGCCAAAGGGCTGCGGAATCTGGAACGACCGCCCCACCCCGGCCACCACGCGCTGCATCGGCGGCAGGCGCGTCACGTCGCGGCCATCCAAGAACACCTGCCCCTGATCGGGCGCGATATTGCCGGTGATCAGGTTGAACAGGGTCGATTTGCCCGCACCGTTCGGCCCGATGATCCCCAATGCCTCACCGGGTTGCAGATCGAAACTGACGTCATCAGTGACCTTCAGCGCGCCGAAGGACTTGGAGACAGAGCGCAGCGAAAGGATGGACATGGAACTCTCCGGCAAGACCCCGGCACTTGCGCGCCGGGGCCGATTGTCGTCAGGACAGGGTTTCGAGCGTGCCGCCCAGCGGAATGTCCGGCGCGCCCGCGTTTTCGACGATCACGAGGTCGAAAGCGCCATCCTCTTTGCGCCGCCATTGGCCACCGACCAGCGGGGTCTTGGAGATGTTCTTGCGCGCAAATTCCGGCACGTTGTCACGGCCCCACTGCACTTTGCCCACCACGGTATCAAGGTTCGTGGTCGCAATCGCCTCGGCCAGTGCCGCGCCATCGGTCGGGTCTTCGGTGCGCTTGATCGCATCGGCGGCCACTTCGAACAGCGCATGGACAAAGCCCACGGGCATGGTCCACTGGCGCTTGGCAGCCGTTTCAAACGCCGTCGCCAGTTCCGCTGCGGTTTCACCGGAAAGCGAGGATTTGAACGGATGGGCGGGGGACCACCACACCTCAGCCGTCAGGTTGTGACCCAGATCGCCAAGCGCGGCCACGCTTTCGGGGAAGAGCAGCGCCTTGGCGACCGACACCAGCTTGGGGTTGAAGCCTTGCTGTTTGGCTTGGGTCCAGAAGGTGGTGAAATCCGGCGGGATCGGAATGCCGGTCATGATCTCACATCCCGCCTGTTTGAAGGCGTTGATCTGGGCGCTGAAATCGTCGGTCAGGTTCTGGTAGCGGCCCGGATCGGTCAGCTCATACCCTGCGGCGGCGAGGGCAGGGGGCATGCCAACCTGGGGCGAGGCCCAGGCGTTGCCGTCGCCATCGTTCGGCCACAACGCGCCGACCTTCTTGTTGGTGTCCGCCATGCCCCACATGTTCATGAAGGTGGCGATGTTGTCCTCCAGCCCCCAGAAGAAGTGGTAGACGTAGTCAAATTCCTGCCAGCTTGCCGGATCGCCCGGATTGCCCTGCTGGCCGATGAACCACGGCTGCCAAGGGGCGACGGTGGAGATGACCGGGATTTCTTCCTGTTCGGCAATCGAGCAGACCGGGTTGGTGGTTTCCGGCGTCGAAGCCACGAGGATCAGGTTCACCTCATCGCGGCTGATCAGTTCCTTGGCGACTTCGGCGGCGCGGTTCGGGTTGGACTGGCTGTCCTTCACGATCACTTCGACGTCGAGGCCCAGTCCGGGTGCGGCGGCGAGGAATTTTTCCACCATGAAACTGTCAGCAGCGGAAAAGGCCGAAAGCGGGCCGGTCTGCGGGCTGACATAGCCGATTTTCAACTTCTTGGCCTGCGCCAAGGCGGGCATGGACAGGCCGGACGCGGCGGCGAATGCGGCCCCGGTGCCGATCAGTCTGCGGCGGGTGATCATGTCGTTTCCTCCCTTTGGGTTTTTGCTTGGACCGCCCTTTTTGGGTCAGTCCGCTTTGATCGTCCGGTCAGGGCGGCCTCCTCTGCCGCCCAAACTGGTCATGCTGCGATGCTAGAATTGGTCTTGCGCTATTATGATCGCATGACGGGGCGTCAATATAACGCCACGTTATGTAGTGCGGTTATTCTGCCGCCAAGGCAGGGGACGCTTGCAGATGCAGACGGTCCATCACGGTGGCAAAGCGCGCTTGAAGGTCGTCAGGCGTGTCGGCGGTCAGCGCCACATAGAAATCCGGGCGGATCAGCGCATAGCGCACCCCGGCGCGGCCCAGCCAATCGGCAAAACGCCCGTCCACGTCGATCACCGGGGCATCGCTGCCCTTGGGGCCGATGCGAACGGCCAACCCGTCCAGCGCCGCCAGTTGCGCGGCCTGCGCCGGGGTCAAAGCGGCGGCGGGATCGGCGTCATAACCGATCAGCACCCAACCCTGCCCCACCGCTTGATCAAAGCGGTCGCGCTTTCCGGCATGTTCGACCACGCCTTGCGCCGACAACTCACCCGCGTGGGCAGTGCCATCGCACCATGCGCCTTGGCCCAACTGGCAGATGTCAGTGGGAACGGGCTTGCCCTCACTTGCCGCAAGACCCGCGATCATCTTGGTATCCCGCTCTGCGGCAGCCTCGGCGTCAGCGATGCAGATGATCTGGCCGAGTTCCTGACTGAAGGCGATGTAATGCTTGGCATGTTCGATGCGTTCGCTGGTGTAGCTGGCAAGGATGTCGGTGCTGAACTTGCCCTCAAGGATGCCATTCAGCCGCCATGCCATCGCCACCGCATCGCGCACCCCGGCGCACATGCCCTCACCCGCGAAGGGGGGCATCAGATGGGCCGCATCGCCGCCGATCAGGCAGCGGCCCTTGTGCCATTCCTTGGCCCAGCGGGCCTGAAAGCGGTAGACGGCGCTGCGTTCCAATTCGGCATTGTCGGGGGTCACGCCCCAAGGGCGCAGCAATTCCCACGCGCGGTCCGGCTTTTGCAACTCATGCGCCTGTTCGCCGGGCAGCACCATGAACTCCCACCGCCGCCGCGCGGGACCGCCGGGGATCGGGCCGGGACCGCCGGGCACGATGGTCGTCGGGCGCTTGGGATCGCACAACTGCCATTGTGCCGGTTCATCCGGGCGGCTGGCGGTGTAGTCAAAGGACGGGATCATGTCGAGGATGAGCCAATCGTAGAAGAACCCCTTATCCTCGTTCTCGATCCCCAAGGCTTCGCGCACAAAGCTGTTGGCGCCATCGGTTCCGGCGACGAAACGGGCGCGCAAGGTGCGGGAGTCACCGTTCGCACCCACCTCTTCAGAGTTGCGTTGCAAGGACAGGGTCACGCTATTGGAATCCTGCGCCAGACCCACGCCCTGCCATCCGCGCAAAAGGGTGATGTTGGGCAAGGTGGCCGCCAGCGCCAACAGGCGGTTTTCCATCATCGGCTGGTTGAACCAATAGCGCACGCGCCAGCCGCTGGCAGACTGGCTTTTCCAATCCACGATTTGCAGATTCTGGCGGTCCTTGTTTTTCCAGTAATAGAGCTCGTCATGGTAGCTGATCGCCGGATCGTTTTCGGAATCGATCCCCAGCGTTGCCAGAATCCGTGCGATTTCATGGTCATAGGTCACGGCGCGCGGCAGGGGGTAATGCGTGGTCCAGCGTTCGATCAGCGTCACCCGCTTGCCGCGCTGCGCCAGAAGGATTGCCAGCAGCGTGCCCACCGGCCCTGCGCCCACAATCGCCACATCGGCGTCAAACCCATCAGTCTTTCCTGAAACGGTCATGCCTGCGTCCCTCCCCCTATACGACCCGCCCCCTCGCGGTTCATGTGACTGTCCGTCAAAAATGAACGTTCGTCAATATTGATGTTTGTTCACTCTCATTGGATGAACCTCGCGGAAAATCAATCCCTTGGCCGCTGCATTGAGTCGGCGTTCGGAAATGAATATCATTCGGACCTGAGGAGCCGCCACATGTCAGATGCCACCGAATCGCCCGAAGGCCGGGTCGCCCGCCGCCAGCGCCGCAACCGCGAGGCGTTGATTGATGCTGCCCGCGCCATCATGACCGACAAGGGCGTGGATGCCGCGACCATGCTGGAAATCGCGCAGCGCGCGGATGTGGGGGCGGGGACGGTCTACAACTACTTCAAGTCCAAGGATGATCTGGCCAT
The DNA here is from genome assembly GCA_002256185.1 of Rhodobacteraceae bacterium PARR1. Classification (GTDB taxonomy): domain Bacteria; phylum Pseudomonadota; class Alphaproteobacteria; order Rhodobacterales; family Rhodobacteraceae; genus Paragemmobacter. Next base: position 5,664 of record NKIT01000155.1, read on the forward strand.
CGCTGTGCTGGAAACCTTGATGCACGAATTGGCGTTGAAGATTCAGGCGGTGACCGACACGTTTGACGATCCGGCGCAGGTCTATGCTTACGGCATTCGCACCGTGCTGGATACCGCCACCACCAACACCCATTGGGCGCAGATGCTGAACCGGGCCGAGGTGATTGCCGATGCGCTGTTCCGGGTGATGGGGCCCTTTGCCATCCGCGACATGCGTCTGGCGTCACAGGCGGGCCGGTTTGAGGTGTCGAATGCCGATCTGGTCTGGCGGCTGACCAGCCACGCGCTGATTGGCGCAGGGCTGGCGATCACCACGGGACAGTTGCCCGCCAGCGCGGCCGATCAGGTGATCGTGCGGCTTTTGTGCATGACCGGCATCGGCAGCAATGCGGCGGTGGAACTGGCTGCCCGGCCGCGCCCGGCCTTGGCGGGATAACACCAGCGCCCGTCCCGCCTTGGCGGGATAAGACGGCTCGTGTCCCGCCTTGGCGGGATAACGTAACGACAAACCGCCGACAGACCGACAGCCCCGGAACAGCCAGCGCGGCGTGACGTTGACCCCGCAGTCACGCCACATCCACAGGAGACCGGGATGAAATCCAAGGAACTCGACGCGCTGTTTTTGGAAGCGCTGAAAGACATCTATTATGCCGAACGCAAGATCCTGCGCGCCCTGCCCAAGATGGCCCGCGCGGCGCAATCGGATCAGTTGAAAGCCGCCTTCTTGAAGCACAAGGACGAAACCGAAGGGCACAAGGACCGTCTGGATCAGGTGTTTGAACTCTTGGGCCGCCGTCCGCAGGGCAAGACCTGCCCCGCCATCGACGGTATCCTTGAAGAGGGCGAAGAGGTGATGGACACCTTCAAGGGCACGCAGGCGCTGGACGCCGGTCTGGTCGCCGCCGCACAGGCGGTGGAACATTACGAAATGGCCCGCTACGGCACGCTGACCGCCTGGGCCAAGGTGCTGGGCATGGATGAGGCTGCGGAAGTCCTGACCCAGACGCTGGAAGAAGAAAAGCGCACCGATGAGACCCTGACCCAATTGGCCGAGTCCGAAATCAACCAGATGGCCATCGCGGCGGAATGACCCTCGGGGTCTGACCCCGACGCTGCAATTTCGCACCCCGGCACGTTTCTGCGTGCCGGGGTGTTTGCGTTGGCCTGCAATGACAACCCATTGGCGCAGAACACTAAGCAAAGAGTCGCAAGGCGGGAAATCCCTGACAGAACCTTTTCTGCCCCGATGGGTTTGGACCGGGCAGGCCTGAACGGCCATGCGGACCAACCGCTACTGAAAAGGAAAGCGTGATGCAAAAGCTGCTTCTGACTACGGCGCTCGTCAGCCTGATCGCCGCGATGCCGGTGACGGCCCAGACCGCGACAGATGACACCACGGCAACCGGGTCCACGACAGGGACCATGACGGGGACCATGACCCCGCCCGAGGGGTATACCGCCTTTGACGCGATGACCCTGACGGTGGATGACCTGCAGGGGGCCACCATCTATGACGCCAACGGCGAATCCGTGGGCGAGATCAACGATTTCGTGCTGGATGGCACCATGACCGACAGCGCCAGCGCCGGAACGGGCATGGATGCCTCGGGCGGGGTGTCGGATTCGGGGGCGACCTCGACCACCGCCACCACGACCGACAGCACCAGTGGGGACACCACCGGCGACACGGGTGATACCAGCACCGCCACCACAGGCACGGGCACGGGCGCGGGCACCGATATGGGGTCTGACACCGGCGCGGCGGCCACCGGAACCGGCGGGTCTGCCGATACCACGAGCGGTGACACGACCGGCGACACCGGGGACACCAGCACGGCCACCACGGGCGCAGGCACCGATACGGGCACCGACACCGGGACCGACACCGGGGCGGGCGCGACTGCGACCTCCACCGATGCGA
>NKIT01000156.1 GCA_002256185.1 Rhodobacteraceae bacterium PARR1
CGATGGCCACGCCAAACACATTGCGAAAGCCCGCCGCAAACACCGCCAGCCACAGGTAAATCAGCCCCCAGATCGAAAATGCATAACCAGAGGGTTGGATGGATGGCCGCAAGATATCCACCGGGAAAGACCCCGCCGGATAGCCGCGGAACGGTTCTGACAGGAACGGCGCGGCCCCGAAGGCCAGCGTCACGACGAACAGGAACAGGGCGCGATATTTGGTCATGGATCAAACCTAAGCGCAGGCGCGGCGGACCGCACCCAAGAAGCCATCACTGCAACGTGCCATCAGCGGCAATGCGCGTCTTTCCGCCCAAGTAGGGGTGCAGCGCGGCGGGCAGGTCCACCGACCCATCCGCCTGCTGGCCGTTCTCCAGCACCGCGATCAGGCAGCGCCCCACCGCCAGACCCGAGCCGTTCAGCGTATGCACAAACTCCAGCTTGCCACCGCCTGCGGGACGGAAACGCGCGTTCATGCGGCGCGCCTGAAAGTCACCGCAGACCGACACCGACGAGATTTCGCGGTAGCGGTTCTGCCCCGGCAACCACACCTCCATGTCATGGGTCTTTTGCGCGCCAAAGCCCATGTCCCCGGTGCAGAGTACGATGGTGCGGTAAGGCAGGCCCAGCTTTTCAAGGATCGCCTCGGCGCAGCGGGTCATCCGTTCATGTTCGGCCATGCTCGACTCTGGCGTGGTGATCGACACCATTTCCACCTTTTCGAACTGGTGCTGGCGCAGCATGCCAGAGGTATCTTTGCCCGCGCTGCCCGCCTCGGACCGGAAACATTGGGTGTGGGCGGTCATGCGGATTGGCAACGCGGCCTCATCCAGCAGATCGCCCGCGACGGTGTTGGTCAGCGTGACCTCGGACGTGGGGATCAGCCACCAGCCGTTGGTGGTCTGATAGCTGTCCTCGGCGAATTTCGGCAGTTGGTTGGTGCCATACATGGCGTCTTCCTTGACGAGGACGGGCGTCCACATCTCGGTCAGGCCATGTTCGGTGATATGGGTGTCCAGCATGAACTGCGCCAAAGCGCGATGCACGCGGATCACAGCGCCTTTCAGCACCACAAAGCGGCTGCCCGACAATTTGGCTGCCGTTTCAAAATCCATCCCCGGTTTGACGCCCGGAATGTCGAAATGCTCTACGGGTGCAAAGTTGAACTGGCGCGGGGTGCCCCATGCGCGGATTTCGACGTTGTCATCCTCATCTTTGCCGGTGGGCGCATCGGCGTGCGGCAGGTTGGGGATGCGCATCAGCATGTCGCGCAGGCGGGCATCTTCGGCCTCGGCCTCTGTGGTCAGCCGTGCAATTTAGGCCTTTTTCTCGGCCACGAGGGCGCGCAGGCGTTCAAATTCCGCGTCATCGCCACGGGCTTTGGCGGCACCCACCTCTTTGGAGGCCTTGTTCTGATCGGCGGCGGCGGTTTCGGCGGCGGCGATCTTGGCGCGGCGGTCAGCATCCAACGCCAATATATCGGACGAGACGCCCGGCAATCCCCGACGCGAGAGCGCCGCATCGAAAGCGGCGGGATTTTCGCGGATGGCGCGGATGTCGTGCATGGCGGACCTCGTGAGGGTTGGAAAGTCCGCCTGATATGCCCGATCCGGCCCGAAAGGGAAAGTGCGTCAAGCAGGCCCTTCGCCCAGCCTTGCGGCGGGCGAAGGGTGGCCCAGATTTAGGCCCAGATTTAGGCCCAGACTCAGGCCGTTGCGATGTCCAGTTTCACCAGGGTCTGGTTCAGCAGGATATAGGCGATCTCGCCAAAGGTGACGGGGCCGGTGAAGTTGCCGGTCTTTTGGCCCGCCATGTCGCCGTAGAGGTAGTTCAGGATGCAGTTGCAGCTATGCGTCCCGGCACCGCCCGCGCCGATCTGTGCGGCAAAGGCGGCGGCGTAATCTTCCAGCGGGTTGGCCAGATGATAGACCGCGCCCGCAACCACCGGGGCGAAGAAAGAGACCTCACCCTTTTCCGCATCAACCGCGCGGATCGCCACGTTGATCAGCGCGCCCGCATAGTTTGCGACCAACGGCAGGCGGGTATCCAGACCCTTTTCGGTGATGTAGCGCGCGAGATTGACGATCTTGCCACCCACCGACACATTCGTTGCGGTAAAGCCGGTCTGGGCAAAGCTGAAGGTGGTGGCCGGATTGTTCGACTGGGTGAAGATGTTCACGATGTCGAGCGACGTGGTGCTGCCCGCAGGCAAGGCCAGATGCATCACAAGCGCGCCATCGCCATGGCGCTGGCCGGTCGCGCCATCGAACACGGCGGGGGCGGTGGTGCCGATCTCTTCGACCGGAACGCCGGTGACCCAACCCATCAGGGGTTGATCGAACAGGCCGGGATAGCCCATGCCGTCCATTGCAAAGGCCGAATGGGCCGACGAAAACGCCGGGATCAGCACCAGCGACACACCGCCGGGCGCATAGCCATCGGCAAGCGTGGACAGCGCGTCTGTCGGCAGATGACGGATGGTCGCTGCGGTGGCGTCTGGAAAGCCGGTGACAAACAGGCGGTCATCAATGCGCGCGCCGCCCGCTTCGGTCAGGGCATAGACCGTGGTCCCACCAATCCAAGTGCCGCGCGGCAGTTGCGCCAAAAGCGCCTCTGGCCCGGCGATGGACAGGGTTTCCCCGGCTTGGATGCGCGCCACGGTGTCGGACAGGCTGAGAAGTTGGTTTTTCATGACGATGATCCGTGGCTCAGGCGTTGGCAAGGTCGATGCCCGCAAAGGCATTCTTGGCGATGAAGGATTTCAGTTCTGTCAATTTTTCAGGGAGATTTTCTGGTTTCGCGCGCACCTCGATCCTCAGGCGGCTGACCAGAATCCGGGTGGCAAGGCTGGCCTTCGACAGGTCGGTCGTGCCTGTCAAAAGCGCCGTCAATCGTTTGTCGTCCATGATTTTTGTCCGTGGGGGCCCGCATCGCGGCCTGCGGCGCGATCAGGCGTCACGGCGTGTTGCGGTCCGGTTGCAACATGTCTTCAGACGTCAGTTCCCTGCGCGGCTTTAGCGGGCGCTGCCTTGCCCATGCCGATGCCACCGGCGACCTATCCGGTAGGATGGCAGGACGTCTGGACATCTTGGCTGCGGCTTCCCATCTGCGCTTGGCTGGGGCCGGTCACGAAGCCGTTGCGGTCCCGGCCCCGTGCCTTGCCTTCCCATGGCCCCGAAGATAGGGTGCCCGCCAAAATGCCGGTCCAGAACCGGCCACAGAAAGAGGACCGACCATGTTCGCAACCCCCGCCTTCGCACAGGCCGCAGGCGCAAGCAGCACCTCGGCGCTTGCCGGCAGTTTCATCCCGCTCGTGCTGATGATCGGCATCATGTATTTCCTGCTGATCCGTCCGCAACAGCGCAAGGCCAAGGAACATCGCGCCATGATCGAGGCGCTGCGCCGGGGCGATCAGGTCATCACCCAAGGCGGTATCCTTGGCAAGGTGACCAAGGTGCTGGAAGATGGCATCGTCGAGGTTGAAATCGCCGAAGGTGTCAAGATCCGCGTGGTCAAGTCCACCGTCGCACAGGTCGTGAACAAGACCGAACCCGCCGCAGCCTAAGACCGAGACTCAAGATGTATACCCCGCTCTGGAAGCGCCTGCTGATCATCGCCGTCGTTCTGGCGGGGTTCGTCATCGCGATGCCCAACCTGTTCTACACCACGGTTGAAACCCACAATGACGCGAAGGCCGCCGCTGAAAAGGCGGGCTTCGCCACGACCGAGCAAGAGGCCGACTTGGCGCTTTGGCCCGATTGGCTGCCCTCGGGGCTGGTCAATCTGGGGCTTGACCTGCGGGGCGGGGCGCATCTGCTGGCCGAAGTCCGGGTTGAGGATGTGTACAAGGCGCGGATGGATGCGCTGTGGCCGGAATTGCGCGACAAACTGCGTGACCTGCGCGACCAGACCGGGGCGATCCGCCGCCAGCCTGCGCCGGTGGGCGAATTGCATGTCCGCATCGAAAAGCCCGAAGCGATGGAGGCCGCCGTGGCCGCCGTCAATTCACTCGCAGCCCCCGTTGTTTCGTTGACGGGTGCCGGTTCGTCTGACATCGAAGTGACGGTTGCGGGCGATGTGATCCAGATCCGCCTGTCGGATGCGGAAAAGACCGCGACGGACTCGCGCACCATGCAGCAGTCGCTGGAAATCATCCGCCGCCGTGTGGATGAGGTGGGCACGCGCGAACCGACGATCCAACGGCAGGGCGCAGACCGCATCCTGATTCAGGTGCCGGGCATCGGCTCGGCGGCCGAACTCAAGGCGCTGATCGGCACCACCGCAAAGCTGACCTTCAACTCTGTCGTCGGGCGTGCCGCCTCCAAGGACGCGCAGGCCCCGGCGGGTGCGTCGGTTCTGCCGTCGATGGACGAACAAGGCGTCTATTACATCATCGAGGATGTGCCCGTCGTCACGGGCGAAGAACTGGTGGATGCCCAGCCGTCCTTTGACCAGAACAGCAGCCCCGCCGTCAGTTTCCGCTTTGACACCACAGGCGCACGGAAGTTTGGCGAATACACCTCGGCCAACATCGGCGCACCCTTCGCCATCGTGCTGGACGGTGAGGTGATCAGCGCCCCGGTGATCCGCAGCGCCATTCCGGGCGGGTCGGGCATCATCTCGGGCAGTTTCTCGGTCGAGGAATCGACCAAACTGGCCGTGTTGCTGCGGGCAGGGGCTTTGCCCGCCGAAATGACCTTCCTTGAAGAACGCACCGTTGGCCCCGAATTGGGGCAGGATTCGATCAATGCGGGCCGGTCGGCCACGCTGATTGCGGGCGGTGCGGTGGGGGCGTTGATGATCGCCTCTTACGGGTTGTTCGGCACCTTCGCTGTCGTGGCACTGGCCATCAACATGGTGCTGATCTTTGCCGTGTTGTCGCTGATCGGCGGCACGCTGACGCTGCCGGGGATCGCGGGCCTTGTGCTGACCATCGGCATGGCGGTCGATGCCAACGTGCTGATTTATGAGCGCATCCGCGACGAGGTCCGCAACGGCGCGAAATCGGTGACCAAGGCCATCGAACAGGGCTTTGAACGCGCGCTGCCAGCAATCGTCGACGCAAACGTGACCACGCTGATCACGGCGGCGGTGCTGTTCTTTCTGGGTGCAGGCCCGGTGCGCGGCTTTGCCGTGACGCTGGCCATCGGCATCATCACCTCGGTTTTCACCGCGATCAACGTGACGCGCCTGATTGTCGAGCTGTGGTATAACTGGCGCAAGCCCAAGACCATCGTCGTGTAAGGAGAGACCGTCATGGCATGGCGTTTCAGGCTCGCCCCAGAGCAGAACAACTTCAACTTCTTCCGCTGGCAGTGGATCACCTTTGGTGGGTCTCTGGCCCTGTCGGCGCTGTCCATCCTTGTCTGGGCCGTGATGGGCCTGAACTTCGGGATCGACTTCAAGGGTGGCACCACGATCCGCACGGAATCGGCAATCGCCGTGGATGTGGGGGCCTATCGCCAAGCGCTGGAAGGTCTGCCCTTGGGCGACATTTCCGTGACCACGGTGTCAACCGATGCCTTTGATGCCGCGCCCAAGGTGGCGATGGTCCGCATCGCCGCGCTGGACAGCCAAGAGGCGGTGACGCCGGAACAAATCCAGCAGGTGGAAACGGCGCTGCGCACCATAGACCCGGCGATGACCTTCCCCAGCGTCGAAAGCGTGGGGCCGAAGGTGTCGAACGAGTTGGTGTTCTCGTCCGTCATGTCGCTGGTGGTCACCAGCCTGTTCATCATGGCGTATATGTGGCTGCGCTTTGAATGGCAGTTCGGTGTCGGTGCGGTTCTGGCGCTGCTGCATGACGTGCTGATCACCATCGGGGTGTTCGCGCTGTTCCAGTTGAAGTTCGACCTGACCATTGTGGCGGCGCTGCTGACCATCCTTGGCTATTCGATCAACGACACGGTGGTGGTGTTCGACCGCCTGCGCGAGAACCTGCAGAAGTACAAGACCATGCCGCTGCGCGATGTCATGAACCTGTCGGTCAACGAAACGCTGGCGCGGACGCTGATGACATCGGTCACCACACTGCTGGCCGTGGGCGCGATGCTGGTCTTTGGCGGCGATGTGCTGCGTGGCTTCAGCCTTGCGATCTTTATCGGCGTGCTGTTGGGGACTTATTCATCGGTCTATGTCGCCAAGAACATCGTGCTGCTGATCGGGCTGGACCGGTCGGGCAAGAAGAAGTCCGCCGCCCCCGAAGAATTCGCCAATGTGGATGCCTAAGGGGAAACCATGCGCCTGACCGAGATCAGTTACGGGCAGGCGCAGCCGGTCGATGGCTATGGGCCGGGGTTCTTTCGCATCGGCGGCCATGTGTTGCGCGGGGCCTGCCTGATCACGCCCTGGGATGCCGGGGTCTGGGGCGGGCTTGACGACACCGAAACGCCGTTGTCGCTGGTGGGCAAGATCGACGTGCTCTTGCTGGGCATGGGGGCCGATGTGGCCCATCCGCCCAAAGCGTTCCGGATGGCGCTGGAACAGGCCGGGATCGGAGTTGAGGTGATGTCCTCGCCCGCCGCCTGCCGGACCTATAACGTGCTCTTGGGCGAGGGGCGTCTGATCGCCGCCGCGCTGCTGCCCGTGCATGAGGTGCCACGGTGATCTGCGCATGGGGGCGGTCATGGCCGAGGCCGTGACGCTGTCCGTCGCCGGCCTGACCATCGCGCGCGGCGGTCTGCCGGTGCTGGAGGGGCTGGGCTTTGCGCTGCCCGCCGGTCAGGCGCTGATCCTGCGCGGCCCGAATGGCGTGGGCAAGACCACGCTGCTGCGCACCTTGGCCGGATTGCAGCCCGCGCTGGCGGGGACGATGTCCCTGCCGCCCGACAGCCTGACCTATGCCGCCCATGCCGACGGCATCAAGGCGGTGCTGACGGTGACAGAGAACCTGGCCTTCTGGGCGGCCGTGCATGGCACGCAGGATGTCAAGGCGGCGATGGCGGCGATGAACCTGACCGCGCTGGCCGACCGGCGCGCCGCGCATCTGTCCGCCGGGCAAAAGCGGCGGCTGGGTCTGGCGCGGCTGTTGGTCACCGGGCGGCCGGTCTGGCTGCTGGATGAGCCGACGGTCAGTCTGGATGCGGCATCGGTCACCTTGTTCGCCGGGGTCTTGCGCGGGCATCTGGCGGCAGGGGGATCAGCGGTGATCGCCACGCATATTGATCTGGGCCTGCCCGAGGCGGCGGTGCTGGACCTGACCCCGTTCAAGGCCCGCGCACCGCAGGATGGTGGCGCGAAGGGTGCGTTCGATGAGGCTTTTGCATGAGCCGCGCTTGGGTTGATGGGGCAGGAGTGGGGGTTTCACACCCC
>NKIT01000157.1 GCA_002256185.1 Rhodobacteraceae bacterium PARR1
CTGAGATCACCTCGTACCTCAACATGACGCTCGACTCGAATTTGCAGGGCAATATCATTGACCTCTGCCCCGTCGGCGCGCTGACCTCTAAGCCCTACGCCTTTACCGCGCGGCCTTGGGAATTGACCAAGACCGAAACCATCGACGTGATGGATGCGCTTGGGTCCAACATCCGCGTGGATGCCAAGGGCCGCGAAGTGATGCGTATTCTGCCGCGCAACCATGACGGCGTGAATGAGGAATGGATTTCCGACAAGACGCGCTTCGTCTGGGACGGGTTGCGCCGTCAGCGTCTGGACACGCCCTATATCCGCGAGAATGGCCGTCTGCGCAAAGCGGGCTGGGGTGAGGCACTTGTCGCCGTTGCCGCCGCGATGAAGGGCAAAAAGGTTGTCGGTCTGGTCGGCGATCTGGCCCCGGTTGAGGCGGTCTTTAGCCTCAAGACCCTGATCGAAGGCCTTGGCGGCAAAGTGGAATCCCGCACCGATGGCGCGCGTCTGCCTGCGGGCAATCGCTCGGCCTATGTTGGGACGGCGGCGATTGAGGATATCGACAGCGCCAAGCGCATCGTGCTGATCGGCACCAACCCGCGCAATGAAGCCCCCGTGTTGAACGCCCGCATCCGCAAGGCGTGGTCCTTGGGCGCGTCGGTGTCCTTGGTCGGCGCGGGTGTGGATCTGAGCTATGATTACACCCATGTGGGCCATGACCGTTCGGCCCTGATCACGCTGGTGGACGACGCGCGCAAGGCCGGGGCGGATGGCAAGCCTGCTGTCGTGATCGTCGGGCAGGGTGCCTTGAACGAGGCGGATGGTGAAGCCGTGCTGTCGCAAGTGATGGCCCTGACCGAAGCGATGGGCGCGAAGCTGCTGGTCCTGCACACCGCCGCCGCCCGCGTGGGTGCCTTGGATGTGGGTGCTGTGACCGAAGGCGGGCTGAAAGCGGCCATCGACGGTGCAGAGGTGATCTATTCCCTTGGCGCGGATGAGGTGGAAATCGCCGCCGGTCCCGTCGTGATCTATCAGGGCAGCCATGGGGATCGGGGTGCGCACCGCGCCGACATCATCCTGCCGGGTGCGGCCTACACCGAAGAAAACGGGTTGTTCGTCAACACCGAAGGCCGCCCGCAACTGGCGATGCGCGCCGGGTTCGCACCGGGTGAGGCCAAGGAAAACTGGGCCATCCTGCGCGCGCTGTCGGCCGAACTGGGCGCGACCCTGCCGTGGGACAGCCTTGGCGGTTTGCGTGCCGCGCTGGTTGCCGCGCATCCGCATCTGGGCCGGATTGACGAGGTGGCCGCAAATGACTGGCAGGCGGTGCCCTTGGCGGTTCCGGCGGCGGCGACGTTCCGTCCGGCGATCAAGGATTTCTACCTGACCAACCCCATCGCCCGCGCTTCGGCGCTGATGGGCGAATTGTCGGCGATGGCTGTGGCGCGGGCGCAAGCACCGTTGGCGGCTGAGTGAGGGGATGATGCGGATGGCCATGGTGCTGACAGCGGGTTGGATGGCGACGTCAGTCGGCCTGTCCGGCTGCGCGTCGGCACCCATGGCCACCGAGGAAGACTACTCGCCGGGTTATCGGGGGATCGAAACGATCCTCTTGGACGGTGATCTGGTCAATTTCCGCGTTGCCATGACCGGCGCGCGGGATGTGCTGGATGTCGAGGCCTATGCCCGTTGTGCGGCGGCCCAATATGCATTGATCCGGGGCTTTGGTTTTGCCCGCCATGTGCGGACGAACGTGGCCCAGGATGGGGAAATTTGGCGCGGGGATGCGGTTTACACCATCTCTGCCGCCCTGCCCGAAGGATTGCGGACCATTGACGCCGAAGTCGTGGTGCGTGACTGCGGGGCACAGGGCATACCGACGGTCTAAGGGGACGAAGCGAGATGGACAACTTCTTCAACACAGGTCTTGGGATGGCGGTGATCATCGCCGGACAGGCCCTTCTTGTGGTCGGCTTCGTGATGATCTCGATGCTGTTCCTTGTGTATGGCGACCGCAAGATTTGGGCCGCGGTGCAGATGCGCCGGGGGCCGAACGTGGTGGGGCCATGGGGCCTGCTGCAGACCGTGGCCGATGCCGCGAAATATGTGTTCAAGGAAATCGTCGTGCCTGCGGGCGCGGATCGTCCGGTGTTCTTCCTTGCGCCCATGCTGTCCTTCGTTCTGGCGATGATGGCTTGGGCGGTGATCCCGTTCGACTCTGGCTGGGTGCTGGCCGACATCAACGTGGCGATCCTGTTCGTCTTCGCCATGTCCTCGCTTGAGGTTTATGGCGTGATCATGGGCGGGTGGGCGTCAAACTCGAAATACCCGTTCCTTGGGTCGCTGCGGTCTGCCGCGCAGATGATTTCCTATGAGGTGTCGCTGGGCCTGATCATCGTTGGCATCATCATATCCACGGGGTCGATGAACCTGTCGTCGATCGTCGCGGCACAGGACGGTCCGGCGGGGATTTTCAACTGGTACTGGCTGCCACACCTGCCGATGGTGGCGCTGTTCTTCATCTCGGCCTTGGCGGAAACCAACCGCCCGCCGTTTGACCTGCCCGAGGCAGAGTCTGAACTGGTGGCGGGGTTCTTTGTCGAATACTCCTCGACCCCGTTCCTGCTGTTCATGGCGGGCGAATACATCGCCATCTTCCTGATGTGCGCGCTGATGAGCCTTTTGTTCTTTGGCGGCTGGCTGTCGCCCATCCCCTTCTTGGCCGATGGCTGGTGGTGGATGATCCTGAAGATGGCCTTCTTTTTCTTCCTCTTCGCCATGGTGAAGGCCATCGTGCCGCGCTACCGCTATGACCAGTTGATGCGGATCGGCTGGAAGGTGTTCCTGCCCATGTCGCTGGCTTGGGTCGTGATCGTGTCCTTCCTTGCGAAGTTCGAAGTCTTCGGCGGCTTCTGGGCGCGCTGGACGATGGGGGGCTGAGGCATGGCCGAGAACATCGACAATCTGGTGCTAGAGCAGCTTCGTCTGATCCGTGAGGATTTTAAGCGCATGGACAAACGTTTCGACGATCTGGAGGCCAAGGTGGATGAGTTGGGCGTGCGCGCGCAATCGACCGAAGGTGTCCTGTTCGGTCTCGGCGGATACATCCGCTCGATCGACGAACGTGTCGAACACATTGAAAAGAAACTGGGGATCGAGTGATGGCAAACATCGACTGGAACCGCGCGACCCGCTATTTCCTGCTGGCTGACTTCTTCAAGGGGTTCGCGCTGGGGATGAAGTATTTCTTCGCCCCCAAGGCCACGCTGAACTACCCGCATGAAAAAGGCCCGCTGTCGCCCCGCTTTCGCGGTGAACATGCGCTGCGCCGCTATCCCAATGGCGAAGAACGCTGCATCGCCTGCAAACTGTGCGAGGCGATTTGCCCCGCGCAGGCCATCACCATCGACGCCGAACCGCGCGAGGACGGCAGCCGCCGCACCACGCGCTATGACATCGACATGACCAAGTGCATCTACTGCGGTTTCTGCCAAGAGGCTTGCCCGGTGGATGCCATCGTCGAAGGCCCGAATTTCGAATTCTCGACCGAAACCCGTGAGGAACTGTTTTACGACAAGGATCGCTTGCTGGCCAACGGCGCGCGCTGGGAAGCGGAAATTGCCCGCAACCTCGAAATCGACGCACCGTATCGGTGAGATGATGACAGACGCCTTCGCAAAGATGATGCAGCAGATGATGGAGCAGGGTCAGGAAATGGTCCGCGCCTTCAATCCCGGCTTGGAAAACATCAAGGCGCAGGGCGGTGACAAGGTATTCCCCACCATGTCCAAGGACATGATGGAAATGTGGTTCGGAAAGACCTTCAACCGTGAAGGGCTGGACGCCAAGACCCGGCTTTTGGTCACTATCGCCGCCTTGACGGTCTTGGGCGCGCAGGCCGAGGCGCAGTTGAAAATGACCGTCCGCCACGCCTTGCAGGCTGGTGCTACGGAGCGCGAGATCGCCGAAGTGATCTGGCAGATGAGCATGTTCGGCGGGCTTCCCGCCATGCAGAAGGCACTGGAGACCGCGCAGGCCGTCTTTGCCGAAACGAAGGAGAAAGACGCATGAGCGTTGGAGATGTTGCCTTTTACGCCTTTGCCTCGGTTGCGGTCGTGGCGGCGCTGCTGGTGACGGTCAGCCGGAACCCGGTTCATTCGGTGCTGTGGCTGATCCTGACCTTCCTGTCCGCATCCGGGCTGTTCGTGCTGCTCGGTGCGGAATTTGTCGCGATGCTGTTGATCATCGTCTATGTCGGCGCGGTGGCGGTTCTGTTCCTGTTCGTCGTCATGATGCTGGACATCGACTTTGCCGAACTCAAGGGCGAGATGGCAAAGTATATGCCCTTGGGCCTTTTGGTGGGCGTCATCATGCTGATGCAGCTCGGCCTTGGGCTTGGCGCATGGGTTGAGGCAGAGACTGCCAAGGAGCTGATCCAAGCGGCCATCCCAGCCCCGGATCAGGTGGAAAACACCAAGGCGCTGGGGTTGTTGATCTATGATCGCTACGGCTTCCTGTTCCAGACGGCAGCCTTGATCCTGCTGGTCGCCATGATCGGCGCGATCCTTCTGACGTTGCGCCACCGCAAGGACGTAAAGCGCCAGAACGTGCTGCAACAGATGTGGCGCGATCCGGCCAAGGCGATGGAATTGAAAGACGTCAAACCGGGGCAGGGTCTTTGACCCTGTGACCGGACCGATGGGGTGGGCGATCAACGCCCGCTTCGACATAGAAAAGAGATGGCAAACATGCCGGGACAGTGGACAGCAAAGACGGGACGGACGGGGCTTTTGGCTGCGGCGCTGATCGGCGCGGGTCTTATGCTGTCGGCCTGCATCTCGGATCAGGAAGCGGTGGATATGGGTCTGGCCACCAAATGCGATGGCACCACGATCTATTCGCCGGTGTCAGACCCCAAGGGGCGCTACTGGAAGGGCACGCGGACCGAGATTTGCAAGGGCGCACAGCGCGATGCAGGCAACCGCGACCAGACCATGCTGATCGATTGCGTGGCCAACCAGCAACTGACGGCCACCGCGCGGCAGGAAATGGCCAACCAGCGCCGCCACGGCCCGGATTACGACCTGCGCCCGGCGGTTGAGGCGCAGGTGATGCGCCTGAAACTGGGGCTTTCGGATTTTGCCGGCGTGCAGCAAGGGCTGCAAGCGGCGGGCGTGCCAACCACCGTTTCGGCGGGTGGCGCGGAACAATGCAAGGCACCGGCCACGGCCGCGCTGTCGAACTGATACGGGCAAAGCCCCGGAGGGAACGAGAATGGTGGGACTTGAACATTACCTGACGGTCGCTGCGGCGCTGTTCGTGATCGGGATCTTCGGGATATTCCTGAACCGCAAGAACGTGATCGTCATCCTGATGTCGATCGAATTGATCCTGCTGGCGGTGAACATCAACTTCGTCGCCTTTTCGCATGAACTTGGCGATCTGGTCGGGCAGGTCTTCACCATGTTCGTCCTGACGGTCGCCGCGGCAGAGGCTGCCATCGGCCTTGCCATCCTCGTCGTGTTCTTCCGCAACCGCGGAACGATCGACGTGGAAGACGTCAACGTGATGAAAGGCTGAGCCGACCATGGCAACGATCATCCTCTTTGCGCCGTTGATCGGCGCGCTGATCTGCGGCTTCGGCTGGCGCTTTATCGGGGAACGGACGGGGCAGGTGATTGCAACCGCCCTTGTGTTCCTTGCGGCGATCCTGTCGTGGATCGTGTTCCTGACGCATGACCCGGCCCAGACCACCCACACCATCCTGCTGCGCTGGATCGAATCCGGCAGCCTTGGCACCGAATGGGCGATCCGTCTGGACCGCCTGACCTCGATCATGCTGGTGGTGGTGAACTCGGTCTCGGCTTTGGTGCACCTCTATTCCTTTGGCTACATGGCGCATGACGAGAATTGGAAAGAGGGCGAGTCCTATAAGGCGCGCTTCTTTGCCTATCTGTCGTTCTTCACGTTCACCATGCTGATGCTGGTCACCTCGGATAACCTGGTGCAGATGTTCTTTGGCTGGGAAGGGGTGGGCGTCGCGTCCTACTTGCTGATCGGGTTCTATTATAAGAAACCCAGCGCCAATGCCGCGGCGATGAAGGCGTTTATCGTCAACCGTGTCGGCGACTTCGGCTTTGCGCTGGGGATCTTTGGCCTGTTCTACCTGACCGACAGCATCCGCTTTGATGATGTCTTTGCGGCGGCCCCTGCGCTGGCGGAAACCAACATCTCCTTCCTCTGGGGCGAATGGAACGCGGCGAACCTGATCGGGGTTTTGCTCTTCATCGGTGCGATGGGTAAATCGGCGCAACTGTTCCTGCACACATGGCTGCCCGACGCGATGGAAGGCCCGACCCCGGTGTCGGCGCTGATCCATGCTGCGACGATGGTTACGGCGGGTGTGTTTCTTGTGTGCCGGATGTCGCCAGTCTATGAATATGCCCCGCAGGCGCTGTTCTTCATCACCGTGCTGGGCGCTTGCACCGCCTTTGTCGCGGCGACGATTGGTCTGGTGCAGAATGACATCAAGCGCGTGATCGCCTATTCGACCATGTCGCAGCTGGGCTACATGTTCGTGGCGGCTGGCGTGGGCGTCTATTCGGTCGCCATGTTCCACCTGTTCACGCATGCCTTTTTCAAGGCGATGCTGTTCCTTGGCGCAGGCTCGGTGATCCATGCCACGCACCATGAGCAGGACATGCGCAACTACGGCGGCTTGCGCAAGAAAATCCCGCTGACGTTCTGGGCGATGATGATCGGCACGCTGGCCATCACCGGGGTGGGCATTCCGCTGACGCATTTCGGCTTTGCCGGGTTCCTGTCCAAGGACGCGGTGATCGAGTCCGCCTATGTCGGCAACCACTTTGCCTTCTGGCTGTTGGTGATCGCGGCTGGCTTCACCAGTTTCTATTCGTGGCGGTTGATGTTCCTGACCTTCTTCGGGGAAAGCCGCGCGCAGGGGCATGGTCATGATGATCACGGGCATGGGCACGACGCGCATGGCCACGATGACCACGGGCATGGGCACCACGAACCGCACGAAAGCCCCGCTGTCATGCTGATCCCGCTGGGGGCGCTGGCACTTGGTGCGGTATTCTCGGGCATGGTCTGGTACAACAGCTTCTTCGGCGAAGAGGCGACGGTGCGCAACTTCTTTGGCCTGCCCGCCGCTGTGGAACACTCCACCGAGGGCGAAACCGCCACCGCTGAGGGTGCCGCTACCACTGAGGCCGCAACCGAAACCGCAACCGAAACCGCAACCGCACCCGCAACCGAAACCGCAACCGAAACGCACGCCG
>NKIT01000158.1:0-5969 GCA_002256185.1 Rhodobacteraceae bacterium PARR1
AAGCCAAGGCGACGCAGAAACGAGCGGCTTCAGACAGTTTCTTTCGGATTCAACTTAAGTCCCAAGAGACCGGCAGACATTGCGGCATCGTGGAACGCATCAGAGACCCAGACAAATTCACCGATCACGCGCTTGTCTATCCAGACATGATGAGGTTCGATTTTACTTCGATTGAAAACGATGCGGGGATCGTTCGATAAACCAGAGTAAAATCCAAGTTTACTGACGGGCGGCCTAAGCAGGTCAAGTTCCAGCGTGTCCAATCGGTTGCAAACGACGAACCAGAACATATCAGCTACATGGTCACCGTTCTTTCGCACCACTTCGACCGGCACGAATTGATGCACGCCCGGTTCCAATGACTCGACCACATCACGGAATTTCGCCGTGCAGACATGCGCCAGTTGGGCGCGCGCGAAATCCGGCATCCGGCTTTGGTTGGTCGTCGGTCGGATCCGTGTTGGCAAAAACTCGGTCTTCACGCGCCGACCGAACAGCATGGCTTTGGTCCAGTCGACCGGATTGATGCCGATGTCGATGCTCTGATCTTCATGCACGACCCGGCGAATATCCCCATCAACATACTCGAAATGAAGGTTCGTATGCCCAAGAGCCTTGGAATAGAGTGCATAGGTCATTCCCTGCCTTCCCCCCGATCCCTTGGCAGCCCCTGGCACCAGCCAAACGCGCAATCGGTCAACAACAAACTCCGCACCAAGGCGTCAGGGCGTCTACACATCGGGACCACTCATCCAAAACACAACCGCAGGATACCGGCTGTTCATCCGTGGGGCAACGTTAGACGGTTCTGCCGTGGGATCTCGGCAAGCCTGCCAGTCAACGCAAAAGGGCTTCCCTTTCAGCCAAGTCTTGGCCAAGACTTCCCCTTGATTTGATCAAATCAAACCAGAGGACGCGATGACCTTTACCATGCCGCCAGAGACTGCCCCGCAAGACCGCATCTGGATGGCCTTTCCGCGTGAGGGTGCCACACTTGGGGCTGCAACGGCAGAGCGTGAGGCGGGCTATGCCGCCTGGACCGCCGTGGCCCATGCGGTGGCAGCGTTTGAACCCGTCAGCATGATCGTTGACCCGTCAGAGGTTGACCGCGCCAAGCGGATGCTGGGGGCGGGGATCGAGATCATCCCCCGCGTGATCGACGATTTCTGGATGCGCGATTCCGGGCCGACCTTTGTGCATGATGCCAAGGGCGATCTGGCGGCGGTGGATTGGATTTTCAACGGCTGGGGTGGTGGCGATTGGACCAGCGCCACCCATGACCGGGGGCTTGCCACCTTTATCGCCGGGGTGCTGGGCGTGCCGGTGATCCCATCGCTTTTGGTCAACGAAGGCGGCGGCATCCATGTCGATGGGCAGGGCACGATCCTGCTGACCGAGACGGTGCAGTTGGACCCCAACCGCAACCCCCATGCCGATAAGGCGCGGGTAGAGGCGGAAATGACCCGCACCCTTGGCACCGAAAAGGCGATCTGGCTGCCGCAGGGTCTGACGCGGGATTACGAACCCTTTGGCACGCGCGGCCATGTCGATATCGTCGCCACCTTCCCCGCGCCGGGAGTGATCCTGCTGCATGATCAGCCCAACCCCAGCCATCCCGACCATGCCGTGATGCAGGGCATCCGGGCGCAACTGGAACAGGCGACCGATGCCCATGGGCGGCGGTTCCAGATCATCGACCTCCCCGCGCCAGATGTGCAACAAGACGCGCATGGTTTTGTCGATTACAGCTATATCAACCACTTGGTCGCCAACGGCGGCGTCATCGCCTGCGGCTTTGGCGAGGACCGCGCCGATGCCCGCGCCCGTGATATCCTCTCTGCCGCCTATCCCGGAAGGCGGGTGATCACCGTTGACGCGCGGGAATTGTTCGCACGCGGCGGCGGGGTGCATTGCATCACCCAACAGCAACCGTCCCGCAGATGACGGTGGTTGAGGCCACAATCGCCTCCCTGCGCGGGGCCTTGCAGGCGGGGCGGGAAACCAGCCTGTCGCTGCTGCGCGCCTATCTGGACCGCATCGCGCGCTATGACCGCGCCGGGCCAATGCTGAATGCCGTCCCGGTGCTGAACCCTTTGGCCGAGGCCGAGGCACAGGCGTCTGACGACCGCCGCGCGCGGGGTGAGACTCTGGGACCGCTGGATGGCATCCCCTATACCGCCAAGGCCAGTTACAAGGTGCGCGGCCTGCCCGCCACCGCAGGCTCGCCCGCCTTTGCCGATCTGGTGGCCAGCGATGACGCCTTTGCCATCGCCCGTCTGCGCGCCGGGGGGGCGGTTCTGGTGGGCCTGACCAACATGCCGCCGATGGCCAATGGCGGCATGCAGCGCGGGCTTTATGGCCGGGCCGAAAGCCCCTATTCCGCCGATTGGCTGACGGCGGCCTTTGCCTCTGGCTCTTCCAACGGATCAGGCACGGCGACTGCCGCCAGTTTCGCCGCCTTTGGTCTTGCCGAGGAAACGTGGTCCTCTGGCCGCGCCCCAGCGGCAAACAACGGTCTTTGCGCCTATACCCCGTCGCGCGGGGTGATCTCGGTCCGGGGCAACTGGCCCCTTGTGCCGACGATGGATGTGGTGGTGCCGCATACGCGCAGCATGGCGGATATGCTGGAGGTGCTCGAGGTGATCGTCGCCGACGATCCCAACCCGCGCGGCGATCTGTGGCGGATGCAAGATTGGGTGGCGATTCCAAAGGCGTCTGACCACCGCCCGCCGTCCTATCCGGCGCTGGCGAACACGGCCACCCTGACGGGCAAGCGGATTGGCGTTCCGGCGATGTATCTCAACGCCGATCCCTTGGCCGGCACGGCAGAACATCCCGGCATCGGCGGGCCAACCGGGCAACGGATCGACACACGGCCATCCATCCTGACGCTGATGCAATCGGCCATTCAGGCGATGCAGGCGGCGGGGGCCGAGGTTGTGGTGACCGACTTCCCGGTGATCACCAACTACGAAGGCGACCGTCCGGGTGCGCCGAAACTCCATTCCCGTGGCTTGGTCAGCGCCGATTACCTGAAGCGAGAGATTGTCGATCTGTCGGTCTGGGCTTGGGACGACTTCCTGCGCGCCAATGATCAGCCGGGGTTGGACCGTCTGGCGCTGGTCGATGGCGCAAGGATTTTCCCGCAGCCGCCGGGGGCCTTGCCGGACCGTTATACCGGCTTTGACGACGACATCGCCCATTACCCCGCCCATGCCCGCGCCAACCCGCCGGGTAATTTCCGCGACATCCCGCATCTTGCGGATGGCTTCCGGGGGCTGGAGGCCACGCGCAAAACCGACCTCGAGGATTGGATGGACGCCCTCGGTCTGGACGCGGTGGCCTTTCCCGCCTTGGCCGATATTGGGCCATCAGATGCTGACGTAAACCCAGCCTCTGCCGATCAGGCATGGCGCAACGGGGTTTGGGTGGCGAACGGCAATCTGGCCATCCGCCATCTGGGCATCCCCACCGTCACCGTCCCGATGGGGATCATGAGCGATACGGAAATGCCTGCCGGTCTGACCTTTGCGGGCAAGGGGTGGGACGACCTGAACCTGCTGCAACTCGGCTGCGCATTTCAGGCGACGGGGAGTTATCGGCACGCACCGGGGCTCACCCCGTAAATCTACTCCCCCTCCAACCTTACCCGCAGTTCGCGCAGCACTGGCAGCACGGCTTTGACCCGGTCTGCGCCCAGTGCCTGCACGACCTCACCGATCAGGGGCGTCACCGCCTGCACGGCGGCATCGCGGGCTGAACGGCCCGATGGGCTGATCGCCACGAACTTCCGCCGGGCGTCTTCCCAGTCGGGGCGGATGTGGACATGGCCTGCCCATTCCAGCCGCGTCAGCGTGTTGGTCATCGCGCCGCGCGTGACGTGAAACGCGCGCGCCAGTTGCGCGGGCGTGCGCTCATCCCCGATCCGCGCCAGATGGTTCAGGACCGAGAAATGCGACAGCTCCATCCCCTTGGGCAGCACCTTGGAGATGCGGTTACGGGCGAGTTGGTCAGCCATGAACAACTCACCAAACAGGGCCACTGCGATGTCATCGGTCTTATCGCTCATGGACCGGCAAAGTCCCGGTCATGCGACAGCGACGGCACGCGGTCACGGGCCTTTGCCACCTCGGCCAGATCAATATCGGCAAAGGTCACGCCCGGTTCGGTGCCTGCATCAGACACCACCTCACCCCAAGGCGCGATCACCAGCGAATGGCCATGGGTGCGGCGACCCTTGCCGTCTTTTTCAGGATGGAAACCCGTCTGCGCCGGGGCGAGGATATAACACCCCGTCTCAATCGCACGCGCACGTAGCAGGATTTCCCAATGCGCCGCCCCGGTGATGTGATTGAACGCGGCGGGAACGGTGATCACCTCTGCCCCGGCCTTGGCCAGATGGCGGTAAAGGTGGGGGAAACGCACATCATAACAGACCGTCATCCCGATCCGGGCAAAGGGCGTATCGGCCAGCACGGCGCGATTGCCCGGACGATAGCCCGACGATTCGCGATACACCTCGGTGTCCGAGACATTGACGTCGAACATATGGATCTTGTCATAACGCGCAGCGATGGCCCCATCCGGCCCGATCAGGAACGACCGATTGGCAAACCGCCCGTCAGGATCATCGCTCAGCACGCCTAAAGACCCGATCAGCAACCAGATGCCCGCACGCGCGGCCTCTTCCCGCAAGGCGGCAAGGGTCTGGTCCTGATCCTCGGCCCGGAACAGGCTCCGCTGGCGGGCGCGGTTCGACGACAGCGCGTTGGTGCATTCCGGCGTCAGCACAAAGCCCGCGCCACCCTGCACCGCCGCGCGAATCAGCGCCTGCGTTTCAGGCAGATTCTCAGCCGGATCATCGCCGACCGTCAGTTGCACCAGACCCGCGCGCATCAGTCGGCCAGCATCGCGTCGAGCTTGCCCGCATCATCGAGGCCGTAAAGATCATCGCATCCGCCGACATGGCTGCCGCCGATGAAAATCTGCGGCACGGTGCGGCGGCCCCCGGCGCGGTCCACCATTGCGGCGCGCAAGGCAGGGTCCATGCTGACATCGGTTTCCTTGAACGCGACGCCCTTGGTTTTCAGCAGCCGCTTGGCGGCGGCACAATAGCCACAGGTGGGCGTGGTGTAGATTTCAACGGGTTTCATGGCAGGAATCCTATGGTTCGGATGGAACTATAAGGATTTAGGCGTCCTTCGCAACGCGGGCCAACACGGCAACGCAAACCCGTTTTGCACCTGCGGCAAGCAGTGCCTCTGTCGCCACAGACAGCGTGGCACCCGAGGTCATCACATCATCGACCAGCAGGATGTCGCGGCCTTGCACCAGCGCCTGCCGCCGGGGATGCAGCCGAAGCGCGCCCTGCATATTGGCAAAGCGCCCGTCCCGGCTGCGGCCATCCTGCGTGCCGGTGCCGCGCTGGCGTTGCAACAGGTCCGGGCACTGCGTCAGACCCGCCAGCGCCGCCAATCCCCCCGCCAACAACGCCGCCTGATTGTAGCGCCGACGGAACAGCCGCCACCAGTGCAGCGGAATGGGGGCCACCAGCATCCCCGGCGTCAGGATCGGCTTCGCGGCACGGTGCAGCCATTCGGCCATCGGGCGGGCAAGGTCAGTGCGGTCGGCATGTTTCAGCTTCAACACCAGCACCCGCGCGCCATCGCGGTAGATCAGCGCAGCACGCCCCCGCTCCCACGGGCGGGCGATGGCAAGGCAATCGTCACAGGTCACGGCATGGCCCGGATCATCACCGGGCAGGGTCACACCGCACAGATCGCAGACCAGTCCGACGGCAAAGGGCGTTTCCCGCCAACAGGTGGGGCACAGGCCAAAATCACTACCCACCGGCGCGGCACAGGCAATACAGCGCGGCGGATAGATCAGATGCAGTGCCGCCCTTAGTCCATCGGCTTGCAATCCCATGCCGCCCCCCTATGGTCCCGCCCATGCAGACCCCGATCCTG
>NKIT01000158.1:5979-7246 GCA_002256185.1 Rhodobacteraceae bacterium PARR1
GGTGTCGTTGTTGTCCGAGCCGCCAAACATCACCTCCGCGCCCGCGCCACCGCCGACGCCCTGTTCCTGCACGCCGAAGTGCGCGCCGAGGCAGAGGAGAGACTGACCGAGGTTAACAGAACCTTTACCGCCCCCGCCGTGGTGACGGGTTTTCCCGCGCTGTGGCAGGATTACCCCGTGGTGGTGCCGGATGATGAGGTGTTGACCCTGCAACCCGCCGCGCATGATGTGGTGATCCATGCCCTTGGCCTGCATTGGGCCAATGATCCCATCGGGCAGTTGGTGCAGGCCCGCCATGCGCTGCGGCCGGATGGGCTGTTCCTTGGGTTCCTCTATGGCGGCCAGACTCTGCACGAGCTGCGCGCCTGTCTGGCACAGGCGGAAGCAGAACTGACCGGCGGCCTGTCCCCCCGCGTCCTTCCGATGGGAGAGATTCGCGATCTGGGCGGTCTGTTGCAACGCGCGGGCTTTGCTTTGCCGGTGGCCGACAGCTTTACCAAGACCGTGCACTACCGCGACGCGCTGCATCTGATGCACGATCTGCGCGCGATGGGCGAAGGCAATGCCCTGATGGACCGCCTGCGCCGCCCGACCCGCCGCGCCATCCTTGCCCGCGCGGCGATGCTCTATGCCGACAGCTACGCCCTGCCCGATGGCCGCATCCCCGCCACGTTCGAGGTGATCTGCCTGACAGGTTGGGCCCCTGACCAAAGCCAACAAAAGCCGCTGCGCCCCGGTTCAGCCGCCCAAAGACTGGCCGATGTCCTAAAAACACGCGAAATGCCCCTGCCTGATCACAAGACCGAAGGTTGACCCCGGCGCTACAGGCTATATCTCACGCCGCAGCGCGGAAAATAAGGAACGCCCCAAATGCTGGACGCCAACAGCCACAGCGACGGACAGGTGCATCCGGGTCAGGGCCGTCTGGCCCATGCCCCGGCGGATCACCCGCCCGTGCGGCGCGCCAAGATCGGGGTGCTTCTGGCCAATCTGGGCACGCCCGATGGCTATGACTATTGGTCGATGCGGCGCTATCTGAACGAATTCCTGTCCGACAAGCGCGTGATCGACATCGCAGCGTGGAAGTGGCAGCCGCTGCTGCAACTGGTGATCCTGACCAAGCGGCCCTTCACATCCGGGGCGAACTACAAGCTGATCTGGAACGAAGATCGCAACGAAAGCCCGTTGATGACGATCACCAAGGACCAGACCGCCGCGATTTCCGCCGTATTAGCGCAGCAGTCCGGGGCAGAAGTGCTGGTCGATT
>NKIT01000159.1 GCA_002256185.1 Rhodobacteraceae bacterium PARR1
GGTCGCGCGCGGACCTAGCGACAGCAGGCTTACACTCTCTCCCAGAGAGTTTAAGCCTGCTTTGCGCCATCTGTCGAAATCTTCACTGCCGATAGGTCCAATGCACGAACCCCTGATCCCGTGCCACCTCGATCACCCCCGGTTGGGCCTTGGCCAAAGCCTCGAACTCCTCCGCCAAACACAGCCCCCGCAGCGGCGGACGGATGTTGTCGATGGCCAGCGCCTCGGGCAATTCCGCCGCCCGCCAGATGCGGCGAAAGGGTTTGTCGGCGCTGCCCCACAGCCACAAGGCCCCCGGAAACAATACCAGATCGGATTTGCCCCAACCGCAGACGATCAGGGACTCATCGGGCCGGATCACCGCGCGGAAATCGGTCAGCAGCGGGCGAAAGGGCGTCATTCCCGGCCCGTCCAATCCGATGGTATCGGGCGTCTTGAACGGCCCGCCCGCAGTCAGACCGACCAGCACGGCAAGCGCCAGACCCAAGCCGGGACGAAACAGACGCACCGCCACCGCCCCCCCTGCCGCCGCCGCAAAGGGCAGGATCTGCATCAGGTAGCGGTCAAACACCTCTCCCCGTGCCGCCGTGAGCGCGAGCAGGAACAGCCCGACCCAGACCGTCACAAACACCGCCCGACGCCGCGCGACGAAGGGCAGCGCCAGCACCGCCACCAGCATCGCCCCCCAGAGCACCGCCCCATCGGTCCGCGCCCATGCGACCCAGCGCAAGGACCGATCCCATCCGCCCCATCCGGGCAGGAAGCGTTGTGATTGTTCCTGCACGAAGGCCACCCGAAGCGGCGCACCCCCCGCTTGCAGTCCTTGGACCAGCGGCCAGACCGCCACTAGCGCGACGGCCAGTGCCAGCGGCCCCCACAGCCGCGCCCGTGCCGGTGCCACCTGCCAGCGCAGGACCAGCACGGTGACTGCCACCGCGACCAGCGCCACCGGGGCCTTTTGCAACGCCCCAAGGCCCACCATCAGCGCCACCACCCACCAGAACCGCGGGCGCGACCATGCCGCCGCCGTCGCCATCACCGCCCCCAGCAGGAACAGCGCCGCAGGCATATCCAACATGGCCGAGGTGGCCGAAACCCAGAAGAGCACCGACCCCGCCAGCAACACCAACGCCGCCAGACCCGCCCAAGCTGTCCCGGCCAAACCCCAAGCCAGCCGAAAGGTCAGCGCCGCCACGCCAAACGCCGCCAGAACGGAAGGCAAGCGCAGCGCCAACCATTCCGGCACCCCGGCCAGCAACAAGCCAGCCCCGGCCCAATATTGCAAAGGCGGTTTCTTGAACACCGGCGCGCCGTTGGAAAACAGCGTCAACCAATCGCCCCGGAAGAGGAGGCTATAGGTCCGCTCGGCGGTGTAGAACTCATCGAACTGCCACAGGGCCGCGCCCGGCAGCATCGGCGCATAATGCCACAGGCACAGCGCCACAAAGACCACCGCCACGGCTACGGCGGCAAAAGGCCCCGCGCCGCGCATCGCGTTACAGCGCGCGCCAGCCGATGTCGCGGCGGCAGAACCCCTCGGGCCAGTCGATGGCATCCACCATCGCATAGGCCCGCGCCTGCGCCTCGGCCAGTGTCGCCCCGCGTGCGGTGACGTTCAGCACCCGGCCCCCGGTGGCGGTGATCGCGCCATCCCGTGCCGTGGTCCCTGCGTGGAACACCATCTGCGCGGAGGTCTCGGGCATCCCCGCCAACCCGCCGATCACCGAGCCCTTCTTATACGCCCCCGGATAGCCCTGCGCGGCCATCACCACCGTCAAAGCATGGTCATCGGCCCAGTTGGCGCGCACCTCAGACAGCCGCCCCTCGGCACAGGCGAGCAACAGGTCCAGCGCCTGCGCGCCTAGACGCATCATCAGAACCTGACATTCCGGGTCACCGAAACGGGCGTTGTATTCCACCAGCCGCGCGCGGCCATCCTCGATCATCAGCCCGGCATAAAGCACCCCCTGATAGGGGGTGCCGCGACGGGCCATCTCTTGGATCGTCGGCAGGACGATCTCCTCCATCGCTTGATCCGCAATGGCATCGGTCAGCACCGGGGCCGGGGAATAGGCCCCCATGCCGCCGGTATTGGGGCCAGTGTCACCGTCGCCCACCCGCTTGTGGTCCTGCGCGGTGCCGATGGGCAGGGCGTTCACCCCATCGGTCAGGATGAAGAAGCTGGCTTCCTCGCCGGTCATGAAGTCCTCAATCACCACCTCGGCCCCTGCCGCGCCAAATTCGCCGCCGAACATGTCGTCGATGGCGTCAAGTGCTTCGGCTTCGGTCATCGCGACGATGACGCCCTTGCCTGCGGCCAGGCCATCGGCCTTGACTACAATGGGGGCGCCTTTGGCTTTGACATAGGCGCGGGCGGGGGCGGCCTCGGTAAAGCGGGCATAGCCTGCCGTGGGGGCAGCGCAGGCGTCACAGATTTCCTTGGTGAAACTCTTGGAGGCTTCCAGCCGCGCCGCAGCGGCCGAGGGGCCAAAGGTCAGCAGTCCCGCCGCGCGGGTGGCATCGGCGACACCGGCGGCCAAGGGGGCCTCTGGGCCGACGATGACGAAGTCAATGGCGTTCTCTTCGCAAAAGGTCACCACCGTCGCGCCGTTCAGGATGTCGATATCGGCGCATTCTGCCAAGAGCGCGATGCCCGCATTGCCGGGGGCCACAATCAGGCGATCCGTCTTGGGGTTCTGCTTGATCGCCCAAGCCAGCGCATGTTCCCGCCCGCCGCCGCCGAGGATGAGGATATTCATGGTCGCGCCCCCTTGGGTTGGTTCCGCGCGTCATAGGCAGGGCAGGGGAGTGATGCAAGGGAATGGTGGGGGGAAGGGAGAGGACACCTTGCGGTCCCGCCGTTCAATCGCGCGGGGCAAGTGACCCGCGTGTCGCTCAGCCTTTGCCCCATGCCCGCTCGTGCGCCCCTTGCGCGGGCCGCGACCGCCCTGCGCCCGGCGGGCGCTCAAAGGGCGCACCCGCCGGGCGGTCACGTCCCGTGCCTGACGCGTTAAGTCTGCGGAAAACCCCTTGCGGCTTCGTTGCCTCAGCCGCAATCGGACCGGCGGAAACGTCCACAGGACGTTCCCGCGTCGGTCCTCTTAGCCCCCCCCCTTTCCCTTCTGCCCCCCGCCGCCTATCCTTTTCCCCAATCAGCCGGAGCCGCCTTGATGGACCTGTTCGAAGACCCCGCCCCGCAGGACAGCCCGCAGGGCAACCAGCCGGAATTCACCGTCTCGGAACTCTCCGGCGCGGTGAAGCGGGTGATCGAGGGGGAATTTGGCCTTGTGCGCGTGCGCGGTGAGGTGGGGCGGGTCTCTCGCCCGGCCTCAGGCCATCTCTATTACGACCTGAAAGACGACCGCTCTGTCATCGCCGCCATCACGTGGAAGGGCCAAGCCGCCCGCCTGCAAGTCCGCCCCGAAGAGGGGATGGAGGTGATCGTCACCGGCCGCATGACCACCTTTCCGGGTCAGTCGAAATATCAACTGATCGTCGATGATGTGGCCCCGGCGGGGGCAGGCGCGCTGATGGCGATGCTGGAAAAGCGCAAAGCCGCGCTGATGGCAGAAGGGCTGTTTGATCCGGCGCGCAAGCAAGCCATCCCGTTCCTGCCCGGCGTCATCGGCGTTGTCACCTCGCCTTCGGGCGCTGTGATCCGCGACATCCTGCACCGCCTGCGCGACCGTTTTCCGCGCCATGTGCTGATCTGGCCTGTGGCGGTGCAAGGTCAGGCCTGCGCGCCCGAGGTCGCCGCCGCGATCCGGGGCTTCAACGCCATAGACCCCGGCGGCCCGATCCCGCGCCCTGACCTGCTGATCGTCGCGCGCGGCGGCGGTAGCCTCGAGGACCTCTGGGGCTTCAACGAAGAAATCGTCGTCCGCGCCGCCGCCGCCAGCCGCATCCCGCTGATCTCGGCCGTAGGGCATGAGACGGACACCACGTTGATCGACTTCGCCGCCGACCGCCGCGCGCCCACCCCCACCGCCGCCGCCGAAATGGCCGTGCCGGTGCGGCTGGACCTTTTGGCGCAGGTGGATGGGTTGAACGCCCGCCTGTCGCGCGCAGTGGCACAAGGCATCGGCCAGCGCGGCCAACGCCTGCGCGACATGGCCCGCGCGCTGCCAAGGCCCGAGGCGCTGACCCAAACCGCCGCACAACGGCTGGACCTGTGGTCGGGGCGCTTGGGGCAGGCGCTGGGTCTTGCCGCCAGCCGCAAGCGCGGCGCGTTGGAACGTTGGGCCGGGCGATTGCGGCCGGACCTGTTGGCCGGCATGATCCAACACCGCCGCCGCGATCTGGCCGAGCGGGGCCGGGGCCTTGACCTTTATTTTGAGCGCCGTCGCGAACGGCAGGGGCAGCGGTTGGAGAACCTGTCCGCGCGCCTCTCGCCCGCCCTCTCGCGCCTCATCACCGATGCCGAGCGCGACATCAAACGCGGCCGCGACCGCTTGGCGGGGCTTTCCACGCGGCTGGACACCCTCCCCCCCGCGCAAATCGCCGCCCATCGGGGGCGGCTTGAGGCGCTGGACCGCATGCGCCTGACCCTCGGCTATGCCGAAACCCTGAAACGCGGCTACGCCATCCTGCGTGGCGACGGCCAAGTCGTCACCACCAAAGCCGCCGCCGAAAAAGCCGGGGTGCTGGAGGCCGAATTCACCGATGGCAGGTTGGCGTTGGGGGGAAAGGCGAAGGCGCGCAAGGGCGGGGAGGCGACGGGGCAGGGGAGTTTGTTTTGAGGGATGTAAGGTAGCTGGAAGGGGGGCGGCCCGTCAGTTTCCCCGGAAAGTGTTGTAAGCACCGGCCGCGCCGTTCCCTATCGTTTCAAGGTCTTTCTCATCAAATTTTCGGAAAGCGCCAACGAAGAGGGCAACAGTGATAGCTGTGATGGATGCGATAGGGGCAACGATTATGGCTACGGCAAAGGCACCGCTTGCAAAGTGGAAGGGCCCCCAGAAGGTGCTGTGTACAAGGTGTGCAAGTGCCGCAGCCATACCAAGTATGACGACAATGCCTGTTCCAGCGGCAATCCACCGCAAGTAGTAGCGCTGATTATCCTCACGCTTCCTAAGCGCTCGTAATTCCCGGGATATTTCGAGAAGCTCGAATTCTACACGCTCAAGTTCTGCTTGGCGGGCTGGATCAGAAGGTGGAGTTAGATCAGCGGCATTTGTAGGAATATCAACCACTTGCCGCTGCCGCCTTCTTCCGAAGCTCGATGTAATGCACCTGGATCAGTTCGTCCGGAATTCGGGCATAGTGCCCGCCCATTTTGCTTGCAACGTCCCAAGGCCCGCCCGCAACATGTGTAAGGTCAGAGAGACGGAAAGCAGGCAACTTCCCGTAAATGTTCCACACTTGATCCAACAAAGCTTCGTCCGCAGGATCGAAAATACACTGCGGGACCGTATTCACAGTGCCTGACACGGACACGCCTTGACGGCGGAAGTCGTTGTACACGTCAGGAATGACCGGTCCGTACTGCCACGCCTCTATGCGATTTCCGAACAGGGGTGCGTTTTGGGTCTCAAGATGCCAGCCGTGGGCGATGTAAGTCAGCTTGAGAAGCGACATGATCGACAGTGCCGTACGTTCCTGCTGGGCGCGGGTCACAAACCAGTTTGCAACTTGGCGGGCGTCGTAGGTCATGGTGACAATTTGCTTTGCAGTGGCGGATACAGGGCGGTGAGTAAAGGTTCATCCTTATACGATATAGGTACATAAGGGCAAAATGTGAACAACAATCACCAGTAGGGCACGCCTTTGGCTGCAGTTATTGTCTTTGCAAAGCCGACGGTGACATAAAGGTCGCTTGGGTTGTCGATAGTCGCCCCCCCTTACACCCCCACATCCGGCCCCGGACAGCCCACCGGCTCGGCGCTCTGTTTTACCTCGGACAGATGCGTCGCGCTGTCGCCAGAGAACAGCGCCTCTAGCCCGTCGTCGCCTCGCCAGAAGGTCCAGCATTGCGGTGTGGGGTCGTCGTCGTAGACGAAGCAGATTTCATCCCCTTGCGGGTAATAGGTGCCGTATTGGCAGATGTCTTTGGTGAAGGCCCAGACGACGCGGCGGTTGGGAAGGTATTGCTCGGTCCCCCAGACGCCGTTCTGGTCGGCATAGGACAGGGTCTTGCCGGTGACGTAGGACTCGAACTCTTGCACCGTCAGGGGCGTGCCCTCCTGCGCCATTGCGGGCAGGGCGAGCAGCAGGGGCAGGATCAGCGAAAAGCGGGTCATGACGGCTCCGACATGGTGTTCCCCACAGATGCCACCCCCGCTGCATTGGTGCCAGTCACGCCTTCGTCAAACTGCCGCCAGCGGGCAACATGGGGGCGCATCACCCGCCGCCAGAGGGGCGGGATCAGCGCCAAAGTGCAGGCCAGCGGCAAGGGCAGCGGCAAGCGCGGGGCGTCCTCGACCCCCGGCAGGCGCAGGGCGGGATAGGGGCGCAAGGGGTGGGCGTGGTGGTCCGAATGGCGCGGCGCGTTCAGCATCATTTGGCCCGAGAGCCACTGCCCGCCGTTCCACGAATGGCGCGGCCCCACGGGCTCCAGCCGCCCATCGGGCAGGCGGCGGCGCAGCAGGCCATAGTGCTGGACGTAATCCGACAGGTGAATTTGCAGCTTGGTATGCAGACACAGCAGCGCCCAAACCGCCACCCCCGGCCAACCGCCCAAGGCCAAGGCCACTGCCGCCGCGAGCAGGGTGATCCCGGCATAGGTCAGAAAAGGATGAAGCCCCTTTGCCCGCCGCGTTCTCAGGGCTGTCTCGGCGGCCAATCCTTTGCGAAAGCCCTCACCCTCGGCCTTCAGCAGGAACCGCCAGAACCCCTGACCCGACCGCGCCGTTGCCGGATCGTCCGGTGTGGCCACAAGCACATGATGCACGAGGCGATGGCTCGAGGCATGGTGCCCCATCGCCAAGACGCCGTAAACCGCGATCCCCAGCCGGAACAGCCGCCGGTCGGCGCGGTGGATCAGCTCATGCGCCGCAGGGTGGGCGACCTGACCCAGCCAGAACCCGGCGGCAAGGCTCAGCGCCGCAGCGCCCGCCTTGTCGGCCGACAGGAAGTGCATCCGCCGCACCTGATCGACCGCCTCGTAATCCGATACGACGATCCCGTCGAAGCCCCATTCGCCGCGCACGCCATCGGTCAGCAGGAAAGGGTTAGCGGCGCAGGGAATGCCGTCG
>NKIT01000160.1 GCA_002256185.1 Rhodobacteraceae bacterium PARR1
GGGGCCTTGGGTCTCCCGCACTGATGATTCTGGCGGGGGGGGGGGTGGGAACCATCGGGATCATCGACGGTGATGTGGTCGAAGGATCGAACCTGCAACGCCAGATCATCCATGCCGACGGGCGGATTGGCATGCCCAAGGTGTTTTCCGCCGAACTGGCGATGCGGGCGCTGAATCCCTTCATCACCGTTGAATGCTACAACCGCCGTCTGGACGACGCCGTGGCGCGCGAGCTGATCGGCAGCTTTGACCTGATCCTTGATGGCACCGACAATTTCGACACGCGCTATCTGGTCAACCGGATATGCGCGGAGCTTGGCAAACCCCTGATCGCCGGGGCCATCACGCAATGGGAAGGGCAATTGTCCCTGTGGCATCCAGCCGAAGGCGGGCCCTGCTATGAATGCGTGTTCCCGACGCGCCCCGCGCCGGGGCTGGTGCCCACCTGTGCCGAGGCGGGCGTCGCAGCCCCCTTGCCCGGCGTAATCGGCTCCATGATGGCGATGGAGGCTGTCAAGCACCTGACGGGCGCAGGCGAAACCCTGCGCGGGCGCTTGATGATCCATGACGCGCTCTATGCCGAAACGCGGGTGATTGGGGTCAAGCGGCGGGCGGATTGCGCGGTCTGTGCGGCCTTGCAAACTGCCCCCTTACCCTAATCCTCTTCCCCACCGGGGACACGGGAGCGCCCCATCTTCTTGCCCCCTTCATCTTGGTTCAAATACCCCACGGGGGTGCGGGGGTGTGAAACCCCCGCCGCCGACAGATCAGCCAAAGCGCCAGCTTGATGCCGTGACCCCGCCAAACAGGTCCGTGTCGTGATAGGTGCGGGTCGCACTTTCCGCTTCTGCCGCGCCAAGTGCGGCAAACTGCGGGACAAGGTGATCTTCCTGCGCATGGCAGGTGCGGGCATGGGGGGCGCTTTCCCAATCCAGCAGGGCGGCGGTGCGCTCTGCGGGCGGCTGGCGTAACGTGGTGTCCAGCCAGCGGTCAAAGGCATCTGAGGGCACCTTCATGCCGGGGCCAAAGAGGCGCAGCTTGTGGTAGGACAGGCCCGATCCAACGATCAGCACGCCTTCCTCCCGCAAGGGGGCAAGCGCGCGGCCAAGGGCGACATGCGCGGCCGGGTTGTCGTCATGGCGCAGTCACACCTGATAGACCGGCATATTCGCCGTTGGGTACATCACATAGGCCGGAACAAAGGTGCCGTGGTCATAGCCTTGCCGCCCGTCCAGCCGTGCGGCGGGCCAATTCAGGCGCGCCGGGGGCGGGATAGACGATCCGGTAGGTCTCAGGCGGGACGCCGCCGTAGTCATGGACCATGCCGGGGCGCGCGGCGGGCATGACGGCAAAACTTGCGTCCTCCCAATGGCCCGCGATCATCAGGACCGCCTTGGGCACCTCACCAATCTCTTCCGGCATCCGCGCCAGTGACGTTTCAAGGTTGCGCAGCATCTGCCGCATCTGGGGCAGCCATGGCCAAGGCCCGCCGCCGTGCGAGATGAGATAGGTGGGCAGTCGGGCCATCACACACGCTCCCAATCGGTTCTGACACGGAGATGCGCCTGAACGTCCTGCCCCACTACGCGCCGGGTGGCACAGGGATTGTTCTTTTTTCGCAAGGTCAGGGGGGAAATGCTTTCAAATCATCCGCTCCGCGCGCACTGGATGCCGCCCTGCGCTGGACTCTGCGCGCCGCCGCGCCATAGTCTGGGTCAAATGTGTTCGCCGTTACAGGGAGATGACCGATGAAATGGACCGCCGCACTTGCAGGCCTGAGGATGGCAGGCCTTGGGATGTTGTTCGGGGCCGCCGCCCCGATGGCCGCCTCTGCCGCCGATCTGCCCGATCTGGCCGGGCGTGAGATCGTCATTGTGACGGAAAACGCCTATCCGCCGCTGCAGTTCCTCGACAAGGCGGGCACGCCCATCGGCTGGGAATATGACATGATGGCCGAAGTGGCCAAACGTCTGAATGCCACCGTGAAATATGAAACCATCAGTTGGGACGCCATGATCCCCGCCGTGTCCGAAGGCCAGTTCGACATGGGCATGACCGGCATCACCATCCGCGATGACCGCAAGGAAAAGGTGGATTTCTCGGACCCCTACATGCGGTCGGAAATGCTGATGATGGTGCGCGGCGACGAGACGCGCTTTACCGATGCCGCCAGCTTTGCCGCCAATCCCGAATTTCTGATGGCCGCGCAACCGGGCACTACGCCCTTCTACGTCGGCGTCTATGATGTGCTGGACGGCAACGAAGAAAACGCCCGCATCGTGAAATTCGAAACCTTCGGCGCGGGCCTTGAGGCGTTGAAGGCCGGCGACGTGGACCTTGTGCTGTCGGATTCCACCGCCGCCCTGGCCTATGTCAACGGCTCGAACGGTGCCTTGAAGCTGATCGGCGATCCCTTGGGGGCCGAAGATTTCGGCTTCATCTTCCCCAAAGGGTCGGACCTCGTCGCCCCGATCAACGCCGCGATTGCCAGCATGAAGGCCGACAAGGCCTTTGACGCGCTGAACCAGAAGTGGTTCGTCGACTACAAGATGGAAGACTGATCCCGGCAAAAGGTCGCCCCGGCATCGCGCCGGGGCCACCCCGCAGATGATCCCCTCCCCCTCGCCAGAGCGTGATTTTCCATGGTGGCTCCTCCTCGTGATCGGGGTGGGGGCTTGGCTGTTTTATGAGGTCTGGGCCAATCCCGACTATTCCGCCGTGCTGGCCACGCTGTCCAAGGGCATTGTGATCACCGTCATGGTGGCGGTGGTGGGCTATCTGGGGGCCTGCCTTCTGGGCCTTGCCTTGGCGGTCGGCTGCCTGTCGCGCTTTGTCGTCCTGCGCCAAATCTGCCGGCTGTATATCGAGGTGATGCGCGGCGTCCCGATCATCGTCCTGCTGCTCTACGTCGCCTTCGTGCTGTCGCCCTTGGTGGTGGCCGCGTGGAACTGGGCTGCGGCCCCGTTCGGGCTGGACGGTCTGCGCACCCGCGACTTCCCGCTTCTGTGGCGGGCAGTCTTGGCGCTGATCCTCGCCTATGCCGCATTCTTGGCCGAGATTTTCCGCGCCGGGCTGCAAGCCGTCGATCCCGGCCAGATCGAGGCCGCAAAGGCCCTTGGCCTGAATGGCTGGCAACGCTTTCGCCTGATCGTGTTTCCGCAGGCGTTTCGGATGATCCTGCCGCCTTTGGGCAATGATTTCGTGGCAATGGTGAAGGATTCGTCTTTGGTGTCCGTGCTGGGCGTGGGCGACATCACGCAACTGGCCAAAGTGACGGCGGCGGGGAATTTCAAATACTTCGAGACCTACAACGTCGCCGCCCTGATCTACCTGACCATGACCATCGGCCTAAGCCTGCTGATGCGCCGGCTGGAAGCCCGGCTGAAGGCGCGGCAAGGCGGGTGATGGTGCGCCAGCGGGGGTTTTGCACCCCCGCATCTACCACAAAGCTGGGGGGCCAGCCCCCCAGACCATGCGAAAGCTGGGGGGCCAGCCCCCCAGACCCCCGGGGGTATTTGGGCCAAGATGAAGGGGGCAGGGTGGACCTTCGCGCCGCCCATGCCTAGCTTGTCCGTCAAAGGAGTTTTCGCCATGACCAACCCGCTGCTTGCCCCGTGGACCGCGCCTTTTGGCCTGCCGCCCTTTGCCGATCTCCGCGATGATGACTTCGCCCCCGCCTTTGACCAAGGTCTGGCCGAAGCCCGCGCCACCATTGCGGCCATCGCGGACAGCAAAGAGGCCCCGACCTATGCCAACACCATCGCGGCGCTGGAACTGGCCGAAGGCACGCTCGACCGGGTCGGGGGCGTGTTCTACAATCTGGCAGGCGCTGACAGCACCGACGCACGCGAAGCCCTGATGCGTGACCTTGCCCCCAAGATGTCGGCCTTTTCGTCCGAGATCACCAACAACAAGGCGCTGTTTGCCCGCATTGACGATCTTTGGCAGCGCCGTGACGGCTTGGGGTTGGACGCCGAACAGATGCGCGTGTTGACGCTCTATCGCCGCATGTTCGTGCGGTCTGGCGCGGAATTGACGGGCGCTGCGGCGGAACGTCTGACAGCGGTCAAGGCACGGCTGGCGGTGCTTGGCACCCAGTTTTCGCAAAAC
Source organism: Rhodobacteraceae bacterium PARR1 (assembly GCA_002256185.1). Classification (GTDB taxonomy): domain Bacteria; phylum Pseudomonadota; class Alphaproteobacteria; order Rhodobacterales; family Rhodobacteraceae; genus Paragemmobacter. Next base: position 4,111 of record NKIT01000160.1, read on the forward strand.
CTGCTGGCCGATGAGCGCGAATGGTTCATGCAACTGGCCGAAGAAGACCTGACCGGCCTGCCCGCCTTCGTCGTGGATACCGCCCGCGCGGCGGGGGTTGAACGCGGCCAGAACGGCCCGGTCGTCACCCTGAACCGCAGCCTGATCGTGCCCTTCCTGCAATTCTCACCCCGTCGCGATCTGCGCGAAGTGGCCTATGCCGCTTGGGGGGCGCGGGGCGCGAATGGCAACGCCCATGACAACCGCGCCATCGCCGCCGAGATTCTGGCCCTGCGGGACGAACGCGCCAAACTGCTGGGTTACGCCAGCTTTGCCGATTTCAAGCTGGAACCGGAAATGGCCAAAACGCCCGCCGCCGTGCGCGACCTTCTGCTGCGCGTCTGGGAACGGGCGCGCGCCAAGGCGCTGTCTGATGCCGCCGTGCTGGAAGCAATGCTGCACGCCGATGGCCAGACCGGGCCGCTGGAACCATGGGATTGGCGCTACTATTCGGAAAAGCGCCGCAAGGCGGAACATGATCTGGATGAGGCGGCGCTGAAACCTTACCTCAGCCTGAACGCCATGCTCGGCGCGATGTTTGACTGCGCCACCCGCCTGTTCGGTCTGAAATTCCGCGAGATTGACGGCCCCTTCTACCACCCCGACGTGCGCGGCTGGGAAGTGACCCGCAACGGCACCCATGTGGCCGTGTTCTTGGGCGATTACTTCGCGCGGTCGTCCAAGCGGTCTGGCGCGTGGTGTTCGGCCATGCGGTCGCAGCGCAAACTTGGCGGGGATCAGCGCCCCATCGTGGTCAATGTCTGCAACTTCGCCAAGGGCGATCCGGCGTTGTTGTCCTATGACGATGCGCGCACCTTGTTCCACGAATTCGGCCATGCGCTGCATCAGATGTTGTCGGATGTGACCCACGGCTTTATCTCGGGCACCTCGGTCGCGCGGGACTTTGTCGAACTGCCGAGCCAGCTTTACGAACACTGGCTGGAGGTGCCGCAGGTGCTGGAACAGCACGCCCGCCATTGGCAGACGGGTGAGGCGATGCCCGCCGATATGCTGAAACGGCTGCTCGACGCAGGCACCTATGACCAAGGCTTTGCCACGGTGGAATTTGTCGCCTCTGCCATGGTGGACCTTGCCTTTCACGAAGGTGCCGCCCCGGCTGATCCGATGGCCATGCAGGCCGAGGTTCTGGACGGTCTGGGCATGCCAAACGCCATCCGCATGCGCCACGCCACGCCGCATTTCGCCCATGTGTTTTCCGGCGACGGCTATTCGTCCGGCTATTACAGCTACATGTGGTCCGAAGTGATGGACGCCGACGCCTTCGCCGCCTTTGAAGAAACCGGTGATCCCTTTGACCCCGCCACCGCCGCGCGGCTGGAAAAGCACATCCTTTCCGCCGGTGGATCGGAAGAGGCAGAGGTGCTTTACACCCGCTTCCGTGGCAAGATGCCGGGGGTTGAGGCGCTGCTGAAAGGCCGCGGCCTGTTGGACGCGGCCTGATCTGACTGGTTTTAGGTCAGAACCCGAACCTCAATCATTCTTGGTCCGTCCTGCGGCATACGCAGGGCGGCAGCCAAGGCCGCCGGTTCTTCCGCAACCGACTGGAACGGCAGATCACAGGCGGCGGCGAAAGGCTCCATCTTCAACGGCGAGGGCGTGCAACCAATCACCTCAACCCCCGCGCCCGACATCGCCTCGGCAATCTCGCGGAAACCGGCGTTGTTCCAGACGACAAAGGAGATGGGCAGGCGTTCATCCACCGCCGTCCGCAACTCTCCGGGGCTGAACTGCAACCCGCCATCGCCGATCAGGCAGACCACCGGCACGCCGGGCGCAGCCACTGCCGCGCCAACGGCGGCACCGGGACCAAAGCCCAAGGCGCCATAGCCCGTGGCGGCGTTGAACCAGCCCCCGGCGCGGTCATGGTCGTAAAACAGGTTCGCCGCATAAACTGGCTGGGTGGAGTCCCCGACGATGATTGCCCCCGGCAGGGTATCGCGGATCGCCTCGACCATCGCCAACTGGCGCGGCATCGCGGGATGCAGCGTGGCGAGTTCTCCGCGCGCCGCCGCCCGCGCCGATGCCGCCCGCGTCTCACCCTCGGCCTGACGCGGACGAACCCGCGCGGCAAACCACGCCGCCACTGCGGCCGCATCGCCTTGGATCGCCACCGCGCAGGCGTGCCGCTTCAACTGATCGGCGCAGACATCCACCCGGATCATCTTGGACAGGTCCGGGAAACCGCCGCGCACATACATGTCGTAATCCGTCGGCCCCAGTTCCGTGCCAAGCGCCAGCACCTGATCCGCCCCCGCAATCACCGCCCGCACCGCATCCAGCGACGCCGACCCCGGCACCGCCAGCGGATGCCCGTGCATCAGCCCCCGCGCATTCGTCGTCAGCACCACCGGCGCATCCAGCGCCTCGGCCAACCGCTGCACCGCGTCCCCCGCCCGCCGCGCGCCGCCCCCGGCAAGGATCACCACCCGCCGCGCCGTCTCCAGCCGCGCCAGCGCCGTGGTCAGCGTCGACTCCGGTGGCATCGCCACCTCCGCCTGCACCGCAGGTGCGGCCAGTTCCGGGCAAGGCAGCGGCATCACATCCGTCGGCACCTCGATATGCACCGGCCCCGGACGCCCCGAGGTCAACCGCGCAAAGGCCCGGTCCAACGCAGGGCCAACCTCTGCCGGGTCTTCGATCCGCTCTGTCGGGCAAAGTGCGGCGACCATCCGCGCCTGATCTGGCAACTCATGCAAGAGCCCCAACCCCTTGCCCAAAGAAGCCCGCCGGTTGACGCCCGAGATCACCAGCATCGGCACCGAATCCGCCCGTGCCTGCGCCATCGCGGTCAGCGTATTGGTCAGCCCCGGCC
>NKIT01000002.1:0-60176 GCA_002256185.1 Rhodobacteraceae bacterium PARR1
CGTGGTCAAAGACAGCGCCGTGGAAAAACGCCTGCACGACATCCACCCGGACGAGTTGACCCCGATGGAGGCGTTGAAGCTGGTCTATGAACTCAAAGGTCTGACAAAACCCTGACCCCTTCCCCGTTGCTTAAATATCCCACGGGGGTGCGGGGGTGTGAAACCCCCGCTCCTGACAGGTCAGATCAACCCGCCGTATTCGAAGACACACCCACCTGCGCCGGGCGCAGCAGGCGGTCGTGCAGCATGAAGCCTTCGGTCATCACCTGGATGATCTGGCCAGCCTTTGTGCCGGGCAAGGGGGCCTCAAACATCGCCTCATGGCTTTGCGGATCGAAGATGTCGCCAATCGCCGGGATGATCGGGGTGACGCCGTGTTTGGTCATCACATGGGTCAATTCGCGCAGGGTCAGTTCTACGCCTTCGAACAGCGCCGCAGCGGCGGCTTTTTGTTCATCGGTCGCAGCCTTCAGCGCGCGGTTCAGGTTGTCGAACACCGGCAGCAGATCGCGGGCCAATTTCGTGCCGCCGTACTGTTCAGCCTCGCGCCGGTCACGTTCACCGCGCTTGCGGATATTTTCGGCCTCGGCCAAGGCGCGCATGAAACGGTCACGCATATCGTCCCGCTCAGCGCGCAGGGCCTCAATCTCGCCCAGTTGGGCGTCGTCCTGCAGGACGTCTTCGATGGCGATTTCTTCTGGCAGCGGCTTGTCCTGCGACATGGTTCTTCCTTGCTTCCTCACGTGCCCCGTTCGGACATCATCCGCCCGACGAGTTGCGCGGTGTAGTCGACGATGGGAACGATCCGGCCATAATTCAGCCGGGTCGGCCCAATCACACCGACCGCGCCGATGATCTTACGGTCCGCGTTCATATAGGGAGAAACCACCAGACTTGAACCGGAAAGTGAAAAGAGTTTGTTCTCTGACCCGATGAAAATGCGGACGCCGTCGCCCTCTTCGGCAAGTTCCAGAAAATCCGCGATGTCGCGCTTGCGTTCAAGGTCATCAAACAGGCTGCGGACTCGCTCCAGATCGGCCCCATCCTCTTCCAAAAGGTTTGCACGCCCCCGCACGATCAGCCGTTCCGAGGATTCGCCGGGGTTTTCCCAGACGGCCAGACCGCTTTCCACCAATTCGCGCGCCAGCGAATCAATCTCTTGCCGCCGTAGCGCAATCTCGGCCGACATGCCACGGCGCAGGTCGGTCAGGGTTTTGCCCTCGGCCAGCGCATTCAGGAAATTTGCGGCCTCTCGCATGCTGGACGGGGTATGGCCGGGGGGTGGGGTGAACAGGCGGTTTTCAACATGGCCATTGGCAAAGACCAGCACCACCAAGGCGCGGGTCTGGCTGAGGCTGACAAATTCGATGTGTTTGATCGCGGCCTCAACCTTTGGGGCCAGCACCAGACTGGCCCCGCGCGTAATCCCCGACAGCGCCGTGCCGATATGGTCCAGAAGTGCTGTCACATCCTGATCATTGGTGCCCGCCGTCGCGTCGATCCTTTCGCGATCCTCTGCGGCGACAGTCCCAACCTCAAGCAGGCTGTCAACGAACATCCGAAGCCCCATCTGGGTGGGTATCCGCCCCGCCGAGATATGGGGGCTGTCCAAAAGACCCAGAAATTCAAGGTCTTGCATGACATTGCGCACCGTCGCCGCCGACAGTTTTTCCGTCAGGCTGCGGGTCAGCGTGCGCGAGCCTACGGGATCGCCCGAGGACAGATAGCCTTCCACCACCCGGCGAAACACCTCTTTCGAGCGGTCGTTCATTTCTGACAGGATTTTCGAGCCTTCGGCCATCGGTCTGCGTTCCAGTCTTTCCGCAAGGTCGCGACCTTACGGGTCATGCGTCGGCACCGTCAATCGGGCCGATCAATCGGGGTTGCATCCGCGGGATGGGCCTGCATATCTGACCAAAACCCGAAAGGAAGACGTGATGCGCCCCTCTGGCAGAACACTAAGCGAAATGCGCCCGATTTCAATCGAAGTCGGCGTGATGAAACATGCCGAAGGGTCATGCCTGATCAAGATGGGCGAAACCCATGTCCTCTGCTCGGCCACGATCGAGGATAAGGCGCCGCCCTTCCTGAAAAACACCGGGCTGGGCTGGGTCACGGCGGAATACGGCATGCTGCCGCGCGCCACCAACAGCCGCAACCGGCGTGAGGCTGCGGCGGGCAAGCAATCCGGCCGCACGCAGGAAATCCAGCGCCTGATCGGGCGGGCGCTGCGGGCGGGGGTGGATCGTTCGGCTTTGGGCGAACGCCAGATCGTCATCGACTGCGACGTGATCCAAGCCGATGGCGGCACGCGCTGCGCGTCGATCACCGGCGGTTGGGTGGCGCTGAAACTGGCGGTGGCAAAGCTGCTGAAATCGGGTGTGATCGTCAGCGATCCGATCATCGACCATGTCGCCGCCGTGTCCTGCGGCATCTATGCGGGTCAGGCGGTGCTGGATCTGGACTATGCTGAAGATTCCGCTGCGGGCACCGATGGCAATTTCATCCTGACCGGCAAAGGCCGCCTGATCGAAGTGCAGATGAGCGCCGAGGGTGCCACCTTCAGCCGCGAAGAGATGGGGCAGTTGTTGGACCTGTCCGAAGCGGGCTGCGCCGGTCTGGTTGCGGCACAGAAGGCAGCCTTGGGTCTGTGATGCGCAAGTTCACCGGGGAACGGCTGGTCGTAGCGACCCACAACAAGGGCAAGCTGGAAGAGATTTCCGCCTTGTTAGAGCCGTTTTCGGTGAACGTCACCTCTGCCGGGCAGCTTGGTCTGGCCGAACCGGCAGAGACAGAGACCACCTTTATCGGCAACGCCCGGATCAAGGCGCATTTCGCGGCGCAGGCCTCTGGTCTGCCCGCTTTGGCCGATGACTCTGGCATCAGCATTGACGCGCTGAACGGCGCGCCGGGGGTCTATACTGCCGATTGGGCAGAAACGCCGAATGGGCGGGATTTCGTGCTGGCGATGACCAAGACGTGGGCGGCGCTTGAGGCCGCGAATGCCCCCTACCCCCGTCTGGCGCAGTTTCGCTGCACGCTGGTGCTGGCCTGGCCCGATGGCCATGATGAAGTGTTTGAGGGCGTGATGCCGGGGCAAGTGGTCTGGCCGATGCGCGGCGATCAGGGGCATGGCTATGACCCGATCTTTCAACCCGCCGGCCATGACGTGACCTTTGGCGAGATGGACCGCTGGGCCAAGAACCAGATCAGCCACCGCGCCGATGCGTTTCGCAAATTGGTGGCGGGGTGTTTCACATGAAGCGGATTTCGACGGGATCACCGTTTGAGGCGACGATGGGCTATTCCCGCGCCGTGGTCAAAGGCGGTTGGTGTTTTGTGTCGGGCGTGACGGGCTATGATTACGCGACGATGACCATGCCCGAAGGGATCGCCGATCAGGGGCGCAACTGCTTTGCCACCATTGGCGCTGTGCTGGATCAGGCGGGCTTCACCATGGCGGATATCGTGCGGGTGCAATACACTGTCACCGATGCCGCGCTGGTCGATGCGTTGGTGCCGGTGCTGGGTGAGGCTTTGGCCGACATCCGCCCCGCCGCCACGATGGTCATCGCGGGCCTGATCCGGCCAGAGATGAAGGTCGAGATCGAGGTTACGGCCTTCAAAGGATAAGCGATGGACGATTGGCACAGCGGCGGGTTCGGTCTGTATCTGCACTGGCCCTTCTGCCAGTCGAAATGCCCCTATTGTGACTTTAACAGCCATGTGGCCGCAAGCATCGACCAGAGCCGCTGGCGTGATGCTTATCTGCGGGAAATCAAGCGCTTGGGGGCTGAAACCCAAGGCCGCGTGTTGCAAACCGTGTTCTTTGGCGGTGGCACGCCGTCCTTGATGGAACCGCAAGTGGTGGCCGATGTGCTGGACGCGGTGCGCGCCACCTGGCCGATGGTGAATGATCCCGAAATCACGCTGGAGGCCAATCCCGGATCGGTCGAAGCCGGGCGTTTTCGCGGCTTTCGTCAGGCTGGGGTGAACCGCATCTCAATGGGCGTGCAGGCGCTGAACGATGACGATTTGCGCCGCCTGGGCCGTCTGCATTCGGTGGCCGAGGCGCGGGCCGCGTTTGACATCGCGCGCAGCACCTTTGACCGGGTGAGTTTCGATCTGATCTATGCGCGGCAGGATCAAGCCTTGGACGCTTGGCGGACGGAACTGACCGAGGCGCTGTCGATGGCCGTTGACCACCTGTCGATGTATCAACTGACCATCGAGGATGGCACCGCCTTTGGTGACCGTTTCGCGCGGGGTGGGCTGAAAGGCCTGCCGGATGAGGATGTGCAGGCCGATATGTATGAGGTGACGCAAGAGGTCTGCGCCGCCCACGGCATGCCCGCCTATGAGGTGTCAAACCACGCGGCGGCGGGGGCGGAAAGCCGGCACAATCTGGTCTATTGGCGGATGGGCGATTATCTGGGCATCGGCCCCGGCGCACATGGGCGGGTGACGCTGGACGGCGTCCGCTGGGCGACCGAAGCGCCACGCGCGCCGGGGGATTGGCTGACGCGGGTAGAGCGCGGGGACGCGGGCGAGCTTCCGCGCGAGGCGGTCAGCCGCGAAGAACAGGCCACCGAATATCTGCTGATGTCGATGCGACTGGCTGAGGGGATGGATGTGGCGCGGTATGAACGCCTCTCTCCTGCCCCGTTGCCTGCGGATCGGGTGGCGCGGTTGGGCGACTTGGGGCTGCTTTTGCATGAGAACGGGCGCCTGAAGGCAACCGCCAACGGGCGCGCCGTGTTGAACGGCATCCTGCGCGAGTTGGCGGCATGATCGTCCGGGCGCTTTGGGCCACCGGTGGGGCCGTGGCGCTTGCGCTTGGCGCAGTGGGCATCGTGACGCCTTTGCTGCCAACGGTGCCATTCATGCTGCTTGCGGCGTTTTGCTTTGCCCGGTCATCGCAGCGACTGCATGACTGGTTGATACATCACCCGAAACTCGGCCCACCAATCCGCGACTGGCAGCGCAGCGGTGCCATCAGCCCAAAGGCAAAGCGATTGGCCACACTGTCCATCGCCGCCGCCTTTGGTGTTTCGGTGCTGCTGGCCCTGCCCCTTTGGGTGTTGGCAGTGCAGGCGGCTGTTCTGGCCGCCGTGCTGGTCTTTATATGGCGACGTCCCGACGCATGACCGACAGCGCGGCGCAGAGGAAATCGAGATCCTCGAGCGTGCGGTAATGCACCGTGATCGAGCCACCATCCATGCCATGGTCAATCGCCACCCGCATGTTCAGCGCGGCGGAGAGGTCATTTTCCAAGGCGCGCGTGTCGGCATCTTTATCAGCGGATTTGGAACGCGGGCCGCTGGATTTACCTGCGCCCTTTTGCTCTGGCGTTTTGACCAGATTTTCGGTTTCGCGCACCGACAGGTTCTTGCTGATAACCGCTCGCGCAAGTTCCGACGCCTTGGCCGATGTGATGAGCGCCCGCGCGTGACCCGCGGACAACCGCCCCTCGCGGACATGGCTCTGCACATCATCGGGCAGGTTTAACAGGCGCAGCAGGTTGGCGATGTGACTGCGGCTTTTCGACAACGCTTCGGCCAGTTTTTCCTGCGTGTGGCCGAACTTCTCCATCAGTTGCTTGAAGGCGAGCGCCTCTTCGATGGCGTTCAGATCGGCGCGCTGGATGTTTTCGATGATCGCAACTTCGATCACCTCTGCATCGGTGAAGTCGCGCACGATCACCGGCAGTTCATGCACCTGTGCCAGTTGCGCGGCGCGCCAGCGGCGCTCCCCGGCCACAATCTCAAACTTGCCATTCGGCAGCGCGCGAACGATCAGCGGCTGGATCACGCCCTTTTGGCGGATCGAAGAGGCCAGTTCCTGCAACGCCTCCGGCTGGAAATCACGGCGGGGCTGGTCGGGGTTGGGCACCAGTTTTTCAACCGGCACCAGCATATCCGGGCGGCGCGGGCGGTCTGCGGCAACGGGATCGGCGTCGATATTCACATCAGCCATCAGGGCCGACAGACCACGTCCCAGACCACGGCGTTCGTTTTTCTTGTCCATCAGGCGTGTTCCTTACTGCGGGCGGCGGGATGACGGGAGATCAGTTCGGCGGCAAGGGCGCGATACGCCTCTGACCCCTTGGAAAGGGAATCATATTGCAGAACTGGCAGCGCGTAAGACGGCGCTTCGGACACACGGACATTGCGGGGGATGACGGTCTGGAACACAAGGTCACCAAGGTTCTGGCGGGCATCGGTTTCGACCTGCTGGCTCAACCTGTTGCGTCCATCATACATGGTCAACACAACCCCTTCGATCCGCAGCTTGGGATTTGCGGTCTGACGGACCTCTCGGATCGTCAACATCAGTTGCGAGAGGCCTTCCAGCGCGAAGAATTCAGATTGCAACGGCACCAGAACGGAATGGCACGCGATCATCGCGTTGACGGTCAAGAGGCTAAGCGACGGCGGGCAGTCAATCAGGATGAAATCCAGATCATAGCTGTCCATCGACGGCTGGCGCAGCGCGTCATGCAGCAGAAAACTGCGCTTTTCATTGGCCACAAGCTCGATATCCGCCGACGAAAGATCCGCATTGGCCGGGCAGACCCAAAGACCGGGGATCGTGCTGGGCTGAATCACATCCACCAAAGGCGCGTCATCGACGATCAGATCATAGGTCGTCAGATTGCGCTGGTCTGCACCAATCCCGAGGCCGGTCGAGGCGTTCCCCTGCGGATCAAGGTCCACCAGCAGCACCCGCGCACCTTGTTCAACAAGGCCAGCAGCGAGGTTGATGGCCGTCGTGGTCTTGCCCACCCCGCCCTTCTGGTTGGCAATGGCGATGATGCGTGGTTGTTTTGGGCGGGTCGGGTCAAACATGCTGTATCGCCTTCATTGCCAGAACCACGGCCGATGGGTCTGTGTCACTTGGAAAAACCGACAGATCAAAGCGCCAGTCCTGCTTGGCCTGCGCCACTTCATCCCGATGCTGGGCACCCTTCGGGAACAGCCCAAGACCCGTAGGGGACAGGTGCAGGCAGGCGAAGGCACACAACTTCGGCAAGCCAGCCAAGGCGCGCGCCGACAGAACATCGGCCGACAAGGGCAAGATGGATTCGACGCGCTCTGACACCACGGTGGTTTGCGTCAAACCAAGCTCTCGCGCGGCCTGCCGAAGGAAAGTGGCCTTGCGCTGGTCTGACTCGACCAAGGTGAGGTGACGCTGCACGTCCAGTTCTGCCGCCAAGATGGCGATGACCAAGCCGGGAAATCCGCCGCCACTGCCAAGGTCTGCCCAATGGCCGACCTGTGGCGGTGCCAAGCGGTAAAGCTGTGCGGAATCAACGATGTGACGCGTCCAAGTCTCTCGCAGCGTCGATTTTGCGACCAGATTGATCGCGGGATTCCACTTCTGCAGCAGCGCAGACAGTGCGGTGAGCCGGTCAAATGTTTCACGTGAAACATCGAGGCCCGCAATTCCAGGCGCTGTCATGCTGTCGCTCTGGCCCGCTGCGATTTCCGCAGATGCGCAAGGATCAGTGTCAATGCGGCCGGGGTCATCCCCTCAATCCGCGCGGCCTGCGACAAGTTGGCGGGGCGAATGCGTTTAAGTTTGGTCGTCAGCTCGTTCGACAGTCCGGACAGAAGATCATAGTCAAATTCCATCGGAATCTCAGCCGCTTCTTCGCGGCGCAGCATCGCGATGTCTTCGTTCTGGCGGTGAAGGTATTGCGAATACAGGGCGTCCGTTGCAACCTGCCCCCGGATCAGCGCTTCGAACGCGGCAAAATCCGGAAACAGGCTTTCAATAGGTGCCAACGCGCTCTCGCCCAAGGAAAGCAAATCAAAGCCGGACCGGCGCACGCCGTCCTGACTGACCGACAGTCCGGCGGCAATCGCCTCTTTCGGCGTGACACGGCGGGACTCCAACACAGACCGCGCGGCGGTGATCTGCTCCATCTTCTGGCCAAAGGCACGCTGCCGCGCCTCACCCGCAACGCCGATGTGAATCGCTTGCGGGGTCAGCCGCTGGTCTGCGTTATCCGCACGCAACGCGAGCCGATATTCAGCGCGCGAAGTGAACATACGATAGGGTTCCGTCACGCCCCGCGTCGTGAGGTCATCAATCATCACGCCGATGTAGCTGTCTGCACGGCTGAAGGTTACCGGATCACGCTCAAGCGCGGCCGCGGCCGCGTTAAAGCCTGCAACCATACCCTGCGCGGCAGCTTCTTCGTAGCCCGTGGTCCCATTGATCTGACCAGCGAAATACAGGCCCGGGGCAACCTTCACCTCTAGCGATGGCAGCAGACCGCGCGGATCAAAGAAGTCGTATTCGATCGCATAGCCCGGTTGCAGAATACGAACATTCTCAAGGCCGGTCATGGATCGGACATAGTCGATCTGCACATCCTCGGGCAAAGATGTTGATATTCCATTTGGATAGACGGTGTCGTCGTCCAGCCCTTCAGGTTCCAGAAACACCTGATGCCCGGTTTTATCGGCAAAGCGCACGACCTTATCCTCGATCGACGGGCAGTAGCGCGGGCCAACGCCTTCGATATGGCCGCCATACATGGCAGAGCGGTCCAGATTGCGGCGGATGATGTCGTGGGTCCGTTCGTTGGTATGCGTGATCCCGCAGGCGATCTGCCGGACAAAGGGCGTCTTGTGCAGGAAGGAGAACATCACTGGATCATCGTCGGCGGGCTGGCTGTCCAGCACGGCCCAATCGATGGTCTTGCCATCCAGACGCGGCGGGGTGCCGGTCTTGAGCCGTCCACGTCCCAAATCCAGCGCTGCCAGACGCGCGGCCAACGGCAGAGATGGACGATCACCCATCCGCCCGCCCGGGCGCTTGACGTCACCGATATGGATCAATCCGTTCAGGAAGGTGCCCGCCGTCAGGATCACTGCCTTGGCCGTGATTCGGCTGCCATCGGCCAACACGACCCCGCCAAAGCGCCCGGCGTCTTGGATCAAATCAGAGACTTCACCAGCAATCAGCGTCAGATTTGGCGTGCCCGACAGTTCGGCCAGCATCGCCTCACGATACAGCTTGCGGTCCGCTTGCGTGCGCGGTCCCTGAACGGCGGGGCCTTTGCGGCGGTTCAACAGACGATACTGGATCGCCGCTTTGTCGGCGACGCGGCCCATGACGCCATCCATCGCATCGATCTCGCGCACCAGATGGCCCTTACCCAAACCACCAATCGCCGGATTACAGGACATCACGCCGATATTGTCGATCCGCAACGTGACCAAGGCTGTCTGCGCGCCCATACGTGCAGAAGCGGCCGCCGCTTCAGAGCCGGCATGGCCGCCTCCAATGACGATGACGTCAAAATGTTTCACGTGAAACACCCTCACTTCCCGATACAAAAGCTGGAGAAGATTTCATCCAGCAAGTTTTCGACATCGACCCGCCCGACAAGCGATTCCAAGGCGCGAATGGCCACCCGCAACTCAGCCGCCGCAAGTTCTGCACGCTCCGCGCCTCTCTCTACCTCAATCGCCGCTGATTCCATAGCCCGGATCGCGCGATCAATTGCCAAGCGGTGACGTTCCCGCGTCACAGTGGCGGCATTGGCGACACGCGCTTGCAGGATTTCGCCGATGCTGTCGATCAACTCGGCAATTCCTTGCCCGGTCTTTCCAGACACGCCCTGTCCGGTCAAATCTGCCTTGCCCGAGGTAACAATGTCATCCGCCTGCGGACTCACCCCCGTGATCGGGCTATCGCTGGTCAGGACCACCCGCATTGCAGCGCGCGGACGATGCCGATGCGCTCAACCTTATCCTCTGGCTTGCGCAGACCCGCCGTGTCCAGCAGTGTCACCGCCAGACCGTGAATATCCATCCGCACCTCAATCACATCGCGCGTGGTGCCTGCAACGTCCGAGGTGATCGCCGCCTCTCGACCTGCCAAGGCATTGAGAAGTGTAGATTTTCCCGCATTGGGTGCACCAAGAATAGCCACCTCAAAACCTTCGCGAATCCGTTCAGACGCCCGCGCGCCTGACAATTCCGCCAGCAACTCGGCTTGCACATCCTGTAGCAGCGCGCGCACCTCTGGTGTGACGTCAACCGGCACGTCCTCATCCGCGAAATCAATCGTCGCTTCGATCAGCGCTGCCGCCCGGATCAGCCGTGCCCGCCACCCTTCGGCCCGTGCCCCGATAGCACCCGACAGCACACGCAGCGCTTGCCGGCGTTGGGATTCTGTTTCCGCGTCGATCAGATCGGCCAACCCTTCGACCTGCGCCAGATCGAGACAACCGTTTTCCAGGGCACGCCGGGTAAACTCGCCCGGTTCGGCCAGACGCAACCCGTCCATCTGGCCCAAAACACGCAGGACCGACTGGACCACCGCGACGGACCCATGCAGGTGCAGTTCCGCCACATCCTCGCCGGTAAAACTGGCACCCGTTGCAAAGCACAGGACCAAGGCCTGATCCAACACCTCCCCTTGCCAGCGCAAGGACCGCAGCCCCGTCTGCCGCAGCGGTGGCAAGGTTCCGGTCAGCCGTGCCACTGCCTCGTGCGCCAAAGGGCCAGAGAGGCGAAGCACCGCCACCCCGGCCTTGCCGCGTGCGCTGGCCAAGGCATAGATCGTGTCCACGGTCGAACCCTTCGGTCAGGGGTCAGGTGTTCATCGAGTCGAAGAATTCCGAATTCGACTTGGTCTGCTTCAGCTTGCCCAACAGGAATTCGATGGCATCGGTGGTGCCCATCGGGTTGAGGATGCGGCGCAGCACATAGGTCTTTTGCAGATCGGTCTTTTCGACCAACAGATCCTCTTTCCGTGTGCCGGATTTCAGGATGTCGATCGCCGGGAACACACGCTTGTCGGCGACCTTGCGGTCCAGCACGATTTCCGAGTTACCGGTGCCTTTGAATTCTTCAAAGATCACCTCGTCCATCCGGCTGCCGGTATCAATCAGCGCCGTGGCGATGATGGTCAGCGAGCCGCCCTCTTCGATGTTCCGGGCCGCGCCAAAGAACCGCTTGGGGCGTTGCAGCGCGTTGGCATCCACACCGCCGGTCAGCACTTTGCCAGATGACGGCACAACCGTGTTAAACGCCCTACCAAGTCTTGTGATCGAGTCGAGAAGGATCACAACATCTCGTTTATGTTCGACCAAACGCTTGGCCTTTTCGATCACCATCTCTGCCACAGCCACGTGCCGCGTCGCCGGCTCGTCAAAGGTCGAGGACACAACCTCCCCCTTCACGGACCGCTGCATGTCGGTGACTTCTTCCGGGCGTTCGTCGATCAGCAAGACGATCAGATAGCATTCCGGATGGTTGGTCGCCACGGAATGCGCAATATTCTGCAACAGCACCGTCTTGCCCGTGCGCGGCGGGGCCACGATCAGGGCGCGTTGACCTTTGCCGATAGGACAAACAAGGTCAATGATGCGGGCTGAACGGTCCTTGACCGTCGGGTCTTCGATTTCCATCTTCAACCGCTCATCGGGATAAAGCGGCGTCAGGTTGTCGAAGTGCACCTTGTGGCGGGCGCGTTCAGGATCGTCGAAATTGATCTTCGTCGCCTTCACCAGACTGAAATAACGCTCATTCTCACGCGGGGCCTGAATCACGCCTTCGATGGAATCGCCAGTGCGCAGGCTGAACATACGGATCATGTCGGGTGAGACGTAAATATCATCCGGGCCGGGCAGATAGTTCGCCTCGGGACTGCGCAGGAAACCGAACCCGTCCTGCAACACTTCCAGCACGCCATCGCCGCCGATTTCAAACCCGTCTTCGGCGTGTTCCTTCAGAATCTGGAACATCATCTCGCCCTTCCGCATGGAAGGCGCGTTCTCGATCTCCCATTCTTCGGCCATCGACAGAAGGTCGGCAGGCGTCTTGGCCTTGAGGTCGGAAAGGTTCAGCCGTTCGGTCGTCATGCGGAATACATCCTGATCGCGCAGCGGGGCGCGGAGCTTGCGGGTCAGTGACGCGAGCGCGTCAAGGCACAGGGGGGCGCGTTGGGCCGGACGGCCCTGCTAGATCGGCAGTTAAGTCCACCCGCCGCAAAAGTCAACGCAAAGCGGCGGCGGCAGCCTTGGTCACCATTTCACCACAACAGAGAACACGATGACGATCAGCAACAGCGTCGGCACCTCGTTCATCATCCGGTAACTGCGGCCTGTCAGTGTGTTCTGACCATCGACAAAGTCTTTGCGTCGCAGACCCAGCCAGTGATGAAACCATGTCATGCCCAAAACAGCGGCGGTCTTGGTCCAGGGCCAGACTTCAGACCAACTGACGATGCCCGGCGTGAACACCAGTGCCAGTCCGAACACCCATGTCGCCACCATCGCCGGGTTCATGATGGCCCGCAGCAACCGCCGCTCCATCGTCTGGAACAACAGGTCTGTGGGGCTGCCACGGCCCACCTCTTCGACATGATAGACGAACAGGCGCGGCAGGTAGAACAGACCCGCCATCCAGGCCACCACCGACACGATGTGCAGCGATTTGGTCCAAGGATACATATCCGCCAGAAAACCGTCCATCGCACGCACTCCGCCCTGTCATCTGCTTCTTCATAAAGAAAAAGAATCTGAAAGGAAGATGATGATGATGGGCCTGTGTGTAACCCTTGGTCCGATATGACCCAGACAGTTACGCACAGGCTGGTTTCTGTGCATAAGCCAGTGGGATTTTTCCCGTGCCAAGCGATCCTTTCGCAGATTTTTATCAGCATCAGCAATGGCTTATAACTGATGTTCCAATGCGATGTCATCCACAGGCGCATCTGACAGATTTCGGGGCATAACGGCGCTGCCCCCAAGGGGCCTGACGCGCTGCGCACAGGTGGACAAGTCGTGCGCTTTTCTTGACAACTGCGGCGAAGCCTGTCCCTTTCGGCTTTGACCCCGACTTGCCCCCGGCCTGCCCCAAGGCTGCGCCACCAGAACAAAACGGCACTATCCACAGGCCCGCCCCCAAAGCCGCCCCAACCGATGGCCCCGAAAAACCCATGACGCCGCGCCTGATCCTTGCCTCGCAATCCGCCATCCGCGCCCGCCTGTTGTCGCAGGCCGGGGTTCAGGTGGATGCCCTGCCCGCCCGTATTGATGAGGTTACGATCCGCGCCGCGTTGGAGGCTGACTCCGCCCCACCCCGCGACATCGCCGATGCGCTGGCCGAGATGAAGGCGCGCAAACTGGCCGAACGGAACCCCGACGCCGTGGTGATCGGCTGCGATCAGGTGCTGGAGTTTCGGAAAGCGGTCTTCGGCAAGCCCGAAACGATAGCGGAGGCGCGCGCGCAACTTCTGACGCTGCGTGGCCAGATCCATAAACTGCTGTCGGCCGTGGTGGTCTATGACCGCGCCGAACCCGTCTGGCGGCACGTCGGCGAAGTGCGCCTGACCATGCGTGATTTTTCCGACGCGTTTCTGGACGACTATCTGTCGCGCAACTGGCCAGAGGTGCATGATTCGGTTGGTGCCTATAAGCTGGAGGCCGAGGGGATACGCCTGTTCAGCGCGGTTGAGGGTGACTACTTCACCGTGCTGGGGTTGCCGCTGTTGCCGCTGTTGGCTTGGTTGGGATTGAAAGGCTATATCGCGTCATGACAGACCATCCGCGCATCCCGCTGGCCGGTGTCATCGGCTCTCCCATCGCGCACAGCCGATCCCCGGCGCTGCATGGCTATTGGCTGAAACGCTATGGGCTGAAGGGGCATTATGTGCCGCTGGACATCGCGCAGGCGGATTTGCGGGATGCGCTGCGGATGATGCCCAAGATGGGCTTTGTCGGCTGCAATGTGACCATTCCGCATAAAGAGGCGATCTTGCAGATTGCCGATGTGGTGACCGACCGCGCGGCGTTGATCGGGGCGGCGAACACGCTGATCTTCCGTAAGGATGGCAAGATCCACGCCGACAACACGGATGGCGCGGGTTTCATCGCCAACCTGCGCCAGAATGCGCCACTGTGGAAACCGGCCTCTGGTCCCGCCGTGGTATTTGGTGCGGGGGGTGCCGCGCGGGCGGTGATTGCTGCGTTGATCGAAGTTGGTGTGCCGGAAATCCGCCTGACCAACCGCACAAGGGCGCGGGCCGAGGCGATCAAATCCGACTTTGGCGCCAAGATCACCGTGCAGGAATGGGTGCAGGCCCCCGCCATGCTGCACGGGGCGGTAACCGTGGTGAACACCACCGCGCTTGGGATGACCGGGAAAAGCGATTTCAACGTGCCGTTGGATAACTTGTCCCCAACCGCGCTGGTGACGGATATCGTCTATACCCCGCTGATGACGCAGTTCCTGATCGCGGCGCAGGATCGTGGTTGCACCGTGGTGGATGGTCTGGGGATGCTGTTGCATCAGGCCGCGCCCGGCTTTGAACGCTGGTTCGGACATCGGCCAGAGGTGGACGAGGCCACCCGCGCCGCCGTTCTGTCGGCATGAGTGAAGCGCGACCCTTCCGCCTTGGCCTGACCGGCAGCATCGGCATGGGCAAAAGCACCACCGCCGCGCTGTTCCGCGAAAAGGGCGTGCCGGTCTGGGATGCCGACGCTGCCGTGCATCGGCTTTATGCGCCCGGTGGGGCGGCAGTTGCGCCCTTGGCCGCGCTGTGCCCTGCGGCGTTGAAGGATGGCGGCATCGACCGCGCCGCGTTGAAGGATTGGATTGCAGCCGATCCCGCCGCGCTTTCAAAGATCGAAGCCGTGGTGCATCCGCTGGTGTCGGCAGACCGCGATGCTTTTGCGGCGACAGCCACCGCGCCGCTGATCGTCTTTGACATCCCCCTGCTGTTCGAAAAGGGGACCGAGGCGATGATGGACGCCACTTTGCTGGTCACCGCCCCCCCGGCGCTGCAACGCACCCGCGTCCTTGCCCGTCCCGGCATGACAGAGGCGCAGTTTGCCACCATCCTTGCCCGGCAGATGCCAGACCGTGACAAACGCTCCCGCGCGGACCATATCATTGAGACCCTGTCGCCCGACAGCGCCCGTGCCGCCGTGCACGCGCTGATCGCCTATCTGGTGCCCCATGCGTGAAATCGTCCTTGATACCGAAACCACCGGCTTTGAACCGACCGAAGGCCACCGCATCGTCGAAATCGGCGCGGTGGAGCTGTTCAATTCCCTCCCCACGGGCCGCACCTATCACCAATACATCAACCCTGAACGCCTGATGCCGAAAGAAGCCTTTGACGTGCATGGTCTGGGTGATGACTTCCTGCGCGGCCATCCGGTCTTTGCCGCCGTGGGGCAGAACTTTCTCGATTTCATCGGTGATGCGCGTCTGGTGATCCACAACGCGCAGTTCGATATGAAATTCCTGAATTTCGAGTTGGACAGGATCGGTCTGCCCGCCCTGACATGGGACCGGGTGACCGATACCCTGACCATGGCGCGGAAAAAGTTTCCCGGAGCGCAAGCCTCGCTCGATGCGCTGTGCCGCCGTTTTGGCGTGGACAATTCCGCGCGGGAAAAGCACGGGGCGCTGCTTGACTCCGAGATTTTGGCCGAGGTTTATCTGGAACTGATCGGTGGGCGGCAGCGCGATTTCGGGCTGTCGGCGTCGGATCAGTCTGGTTCCGGGACTTCCGGTTCCGGTCCATCGCAGGAATGGCGTCCACGTCCGCGCCCGACACCCCTGCCGTCCCGCCTGACAGAGGCCGAGGCGGCGGCGCATGCGGGTTTTGTCGGCAAATTGGGCGATGCGGCGATCTGGTTGAAGCGGCAATAAGAAAGGGGGCGCTCGCGCCCCCTCTGGTCCGTTCCGGCCCATTCACCCCCTGAGGATATTTCCGCAGAGAAGACGGCCGCAAAGCGACGCTCAGTTGACCGTCGCCGCCTGTTGCGCTTGGGCGCGGCGGGCGATTTCCTGGCGGTACATCGTCACGAAATCCACCGTGTCGACGTTCAGCGCCGGGAAGCCGCCGTCGCGCGTGATGTCCGAGATGATCCGACGCACAAAGGGGAACAACAGGCGCGGGCATTCGATCAGCAAGAAGGGGTGCAACTGGTCTTCCGGCACGCCGTCGATGTGGAAGATGCCGACGTAATCGCATTCCAGCAGGAACAGCGTATCGCCATTGGCCTTGTTCTTTGACGTGACCTTGTACTTTGTCGTCACCTCATACTGGTTCGGGGCCGGACGCTTACGCGCGTCAAGGCTGACTGCCACCTGAATGTCGGGCTGCAGGTCCGAGCCGGTCAGGCCCTTTTGCGCCACGATGTTTTCAAAGGACATGTCGCGCACGAATTGCGCCAGCACCTGCATCCGCAGCCCCTGCGCGGTTGCCCCTTGCGCCGCGCTATCGCCGCTGGCGCTTCCGTTTTCCTCGGCCATCCGTTTCGCTCCTCATGAAACCGTTGGCGCGTTCCTATCACCAGTGGCAGGGCCACTCAATGCCGGGTCCAGCCGGATGGCGGGCGCGCGGAGTCGGGGCGGGTGTCGTGGTCCACTTCGATGAATTCGGCGTCGATGATGTCGGGGCGACCGTCGCCGAACCGGCCCGAGGCGGACGGTGTCGCGCGGGCGCGCAGTCCGTCACCCACCCGCCGCGCGGCCCACAGGATGATCAGCGCCCGAACGGGGGGCAGCAAAAGCATCAGCCCCAGCGCATCGGTCAGAAACCCCGGCAGGATCAGCAGCACGCCGGCCAGCATCACCAGCACATCCCCGGCGAGTTGCCCAAGACCGCCGCCGCGCACCACGGTCAGGCCGCGCCGCATCTCTGCCGCCGACCGCACCCCGCGCGACCGCAGAAGCCAAACCCCCAGAACCGCGCTTCCGGCGATCACGGCCAGCGTCCAAAGCAGGCCGATGGCACCGCCGACGGTGACAAAAAGAATGATTTCTGCCAAAGGCCACAGCAGAAAAAGGGTGAAAAGGCGCATATAACCCTCCGATCACGGGCGTTTCAGTGGGTTTCCTGTGCCCCGGCATGGACAGGGGCACCCCTCGTCCCTACATAAGTGTCCAAGAGCCAACTTACCAACCCTTACCCCGCCAATCGCCAGCGGTCTTTTTGATCCCGCGGCGTCCGACAGAGGTTTAATGAATGAACAATTCCCTGCTCCAGCTTCTCGTTCTGGCCGGGATTGCCGTGTTCCTGATCCTGAAGCTGCGCTCCGTTCTGGGCACGCGCGAAGGTTTTGAAAAGCCGCCGGTTCCAGCGGAAGATCCCCGCCCTGCCCCGGTGCGCCGCAGCTTTGATGTGATCGAAGGCGGTCCCGACCGCGACATTACCGATCATGTTGCCGATGGCTCTGCCGCTGCCAAGGCTTTGGCTGCGATGAAGCAGGCGGAACCGTCTTTTGCGCTGACAGGCTTTTTGTCTGGCGCGCGCGGGGCCTATGAGATGATCCTGATGGCCTATGAAAAGGGTGATCTGGACAGCATCCGCCCCTTCCTGTCGCCCGATGTGGCCGACAGCTTTGCCGAGGCGATTGCCGACCGAAAGGCGCAGGGTCTGACCATCGACTCCTCGTTCGTCGGCATGCGCGAATTGGCGCTGCATGAGGCGACGTTTGATAGCGCCACCAAAGAGGCAGAAATTTCCGTGCGCTTCGTGGCGGAACTGAACTCTGTCGTGCGTAACGCGGCGGGAGAGATCGTCGAAGGCACGCCGAAGGAAATCAAGCGTCAGCGGGATATCTGGACCTTTGCCCGCAAGATGGGCGCTTCGGATCCGAACTGGCATCTTGTCGCCACCGGTGATTAACTGGCGGCATGCGTGGATTGCTTTCCGCACTCTGTCTTGGATTGGCCGTGATGGCCGCGACACCTGCGCCCGCGCAGGTTTTGTCGTTTTCTGAACTGGACGGATGGAAAGCCGATGACCAACTGGCCGCGCTGGCCAGTTTCCGCGCCACTTGCGATTTGCTGGATGCGCCGGAATGGGGGCCGTTGTGCAAGCTGGCCGCCGATATACGGACCGCCCCGCAGGCGCGGGATTTCTTTGAACTGATGTTCCGCCCGGTGATCGTGGGCGACCCGCCTGCCCTGTTCACCGGCTATTATGAACCGGAACTGGATGGATCGCCCGTTCGCACCCCGCGCTTTGCCTATCCGATCTACCGCCGTCCGCCGGAATTGCGCGATGGCCAGACCTATCTGACCCGCGCGCAGATCGAAGGTGGCGCCTTGCGCGGGCGGGGGTTGGAACTGGCATGGCTGGATGACCCGGTTGAGGTGTATTTCCTGCAAGTCCAAGGTTCTGGTCGGATTCGTATGGCCGATGGCCGCACGATCCGGGTGGGCTATGCCGGGCGGAACGGGCATGAATACCGCTCGGTCGGGAAAGCGATGGTGGATCGCGGCACACATACGCTGGATCAGGTCTCGGCGCAGGAAATCCGGTCTTATGTCCGCAACGTCTCGGGCAGCAGTTTGCTGAATCTGAACCCGTCCTATGTGTTTTTCCGCAAGATCGACACGCTTGACGATGACATGGGACCGATTGGCGCGATGACCCGGTCCATCACGGCGATGCGGTCGGTGGCGATTGATTCCGATTACACGCCCTTGGGTGTGCCGGTCTGGATTGAAAAGGACGGGCGCGACCCGATCCGCAGCCTGATGGTGGCGCAAGATACCGGCGGCGCGATCAAGGGCGCGCAACGGGCGGATATATTCTATGGCACCGGCGATGCGGCGGGGGATCGCGCCGGAACGATCCGCGATGGCGGGCGGATGGTGCTATTGCTGCCCATCGACCGCGCCTATGCCATGATGCCGGATGGCTGATCCATGGCCCGCAGACGCACCCTCCGCCCTGAGGAGGAAGAGATTTGGAACGCCGTGGCCCGCACGGCAAACCCGCTGCACCGCAGCCGCATCCTGCTGAAACAGGTGGACGCCCCGGCGCATCCGCGCCCGGTGGCTGATCTGTCCGAACCACCGCCGATGGCACTGTCGAAACCGCGGCTGGAACCGTTCATGCTGGGCGAAAAGTCCCGCACCACGCCGCGCCACGACATCGCGCCCACCCTGCGCGACCAGATCGCCGCCGCGCCCTTGGCGATGGATGCCAAGGTGTTCGGCAAGATGACGCGCGGCAAACTGGCACCCGAGGCACGGATCGACCTGCATGGGTTGACCTTGGCCGAGGCGCATCCCGAACTGATCCGCTTTATCCTGAACGCGCAAAGCGGCGGGATGCGGCTGGTCTTGGTCATCACCGGCAAGGGCAAACGGGGCGATGATTTCGGCCCCATCCCGCAGCGCATGGGCGCCCTGCGCCATCAGGTGCCGCAATGGCTGCGCCTGCCGCCGCTGGGTCAGGCCGTGTTGCAGGTGTCAGAGGCACATCTGCGCCACGGTGGATCGGGTGCCTATTACGTCTACCTGCGGCGGCGCTGAGCTTTCCGCTTGCAACTTTATCCCACCGGGCCTATGTAGCCACCAACAGCGGAGTCGGCGTCCAAACCCGGCCCCACCGAAGCATCCGATGCGGGCCGCTGGCCCGCTTTTTCGTTTTCAGGAACCTGATGTCCGATCTCATCGCCAAGACCGCAATCGACCGCCGCCTTGCGGATATCGTCGGCCCCGTCATCGAAGGGCTGGGGTTTGAACTCGTGCGTATTCGCCTGATGGGCGGACGGACGCGCGTGTTGCAGATCATGGCCGACCGTCCTGATGGCGGGATCGGCGTCGATGAATGCGGCACCATCTCGACCGCCGTTTCTGCCGTGCTGGATGTGGAAGACCCGATTGAGGAAAACTTCATCCTCGAAGTCTCCTCGCCCGGTATCGACCGCCCGCTGACACGCCTGAAGGATTTTGAGATGTGGAAGGGCTGGGAAGCCCGCATCGAAACGTCTGAACTGATCGAAGGCCGCCGCCGCTTCAAGGGCGGGTTGATGGGCGTCGAAGGCGAAGAAATCCTGATCGAAATCGAAGAAGGCGGGCAGGATGTCACCATCGGCCTGCGCTTTGACTGGCTGTCGGATGCCAAACTGATCCTGACCGACCAACTGATCGCCGAAATGCTGCGCCAGAAAAAGGCGTCGGGCGTGATCGACGAAACCCAGTTCACCGACATCGAAGAATTCGAAGGCGAAGAGGAAGAGATTTCCGACGCGTCTGAGACCAAACACTGATCCCTGGAGGCCCTTATGGCGATTACCTCTGCGAACCAGCTTGAACTTCTTCAGACGGCGGAAGCCGTCGCCCGTGAGAAGATGATCGACCCCGATCTGGTGATTCAAGCGATGGAAGAGTCCCTCGCCCGTGCCGCCAAGTCGCGCTACGGGTCCGAGTTGGACATCCGCGTGAAGATCGACCGCAAGACCGGTCGCGCCACCTTTGCCCGTATCCGGACCGTGGTTGAAGAAGAGCTTCTGGAAAATCACCACGCGCAACTGACGCTGAAGCAAGCCAAGGCGATCAAGCCCACCGCCGAACTGGGCGATGAATTGATCGACGAAGTGCCCCCGGTTGATCTGGGCCGCATCGCGGCGCAATCGGCCAAGCAGGTGATTTTGCAAAAGGTGCGCGAAGCCGAACGCGACCGTCAGTATGACGAATTCAAGGACCGCAAGGGCAGCATCATCAACGGTGTGGTCAAGCGCGAAGAATACGGCAACATCATCGTCGATATTGGCCGTGGCGAAGGCATCCTGCGCCGCAACGAAAAGATCGGCCGCGAAAGCTATCGCCCGAACGACCGCATCCGCTGCTACATCAAGGATGTGCGCCGCGAAGCCCGCGGTCCGCAGGTCTTCCTGTCGCGCACCGATCCGCAGTTCATGGCCGAACTGTTCAAGATGGAAGAGCCGGAAATCTATGACGGCATCATCGAGATCAAGGCCGTCGCCCGTGATCCGGGTTCTCGCGCCAAGATTGCCGTGATCAGCTTTGACAATTCGATCGACCCGGTCGGCGCCTGCGTCGGTATGCGCGGTAGCCGTGTTCAGGCCGTGGTGAACGAGCTTCAGGGCGAAAAGATCGACATCATTCCGTGGAATCAGGATCAGGCAACGTTCCTTGTGAACGCGTTGCAACCGGCCGAAGTGTCCAAGGTTGTGATCGACGAAGAGGCCGGCAAGATCGAAGTCGTGGTGCCCGATGAACAGCTTTCGCTGGCCATCGGTCGCCGTGGTCAGAACGTGCGTCTCGCGTCGCAGCTGACCGGGCTTGATATCGATATCATGACCGAATCCGAGGAATCGCAGCGTCGTCAGGCTGAATTCGCCGAACGCACCAAGCTGTTCATGGACACGCTGGACGTGGACGAGATGATCGCGCAATTGCTGGTGTCCGAAGGCTTCACCAATCTGGAAGAAGTCGCCTACGTCGAATCCGATGAACTTATCTCCATCGACGGCTTTGACGAAGACACGGCGGCGGAACTTCAGGCCCGCGCCCGCGACTATCTGGAAGAGCAAAGCCGCAAGGCGCTGGAAGCTGCGCGCGCCTTGGGCGTCGAAGAGGCGCTGATTGAATTCGAAGGTCTGACACCTCAGATGATCGAAGCCTTGGCCAAGGACGGCATCAAGACGCTGGAAGACTTCGCCACCTGCGCGGATTGGGAACTGGCCGGTGGCTGGACCACCGAAAACGGTCAGCGCAAGAAAGACGAAGGCATTCTCGAAAAGTTCGAAGTCAGCCTCGAAGAAGCGCAAACGCTTGTCATGACCGCGCGGGTCATGCTGGGCTGGGTCGATCCGACCGAAATGGCCGGTGCCGCAGATAACGCGGACGCCGACGCAGAAGAAGAGGCTGAGGCCTGATTTCAGGCCTCGGATAGGGTGCGGGCATGACACGCGGTGGCCGCAAGGATCAGGACGACGAGCCGGAACGCAAGTGCATCGTCTCGGGGCTTTCGCAGCCCAAGGCGGGGCTGATCCGATTTGCCATCACGCCCGAAGGCGTGGTGGTGCCGGATGTTCTGGGCCGTCTGCCGGGGCGCGGTGTCTATGTCGCCGCGGATCGGGCGGCCATCGACAAGGCTGCCAAGAAAGGCCTGTTCTCGCGCGCCGCACGGCGGGCGGTGACGGCACCGGACGGACTGGCCGATCTGATCGAAGGCCAGCTCTTGCGCCGCGTGGTCGAATTGCTGGCCATGACGCGCAAGGCAGGCAAGGCCGTGACCGGCTATGAAAAGGTCAAGGAATGGCTGGCCAAGGGGCAGGGACGTGTCCTGATTCAGGCCAGTGACGGATCGGAACGCGGCAAGACCAAGCTGCATGCCCCAGAGGGCGAAAACGGCTTTATCGGCTGTTTGACCTCGGGGGAATTGGGTTTGGCATTCGGTCGTGAACGTGCGATACACGCCGCGCTGGCGGCTGGCGGACTCACGACACGTGTAGTAGAGGAAGCGGCACGGCTTGCGGGCATCCGCGGGCTAATCGGCGACGAGATCGCCGGAGAGGATACGAAGACGGCATGAGCGATACTGACGGCAAAAAACCCCTCGGCCTGGGTGGCGCACCGCGTTCTGGACAGGTGAAGCAAAGCTTCAGCCACGGCCGGACCAAGAGCGTCGTGGTCGAGACCAAACGCAAACGTGTTGTTGTACCGGCCAAGCCCGGCGCAGCAGGCACGGCTGCGGCTGGGACGGGGGCCACACATCTTGGTGATCCGTCGAAACGCCCCGCAGGCATTTCCGACGCTGAGATGGAGCGTCGCCTTGCTGCGTTGCGTGCCGCCAAGGCACGCGAGCAGGAAGACGCTGCCAAGCGCGCTGAAGATGAACGCCAGCGGGACGAAGACCGCCAGCGTCGCCGCGCCGAGATTGAGGCGAAGGAGCGTGAAGAACGCGCCGCCGCCGAAGCGCGCCGTCTGAAGGCAGAAGAAGAAGAAGCGGCCCGCCGCGCAGAGGCTGACGCCCGCGTTGCCGCCGCTGCCGCCCGCAAGGCGGATGTGCTGGGAACACGGTCGCGATCGAACACGCCGCCCGAAAAACCGGCTGCCGCTGCGGAAAAGCCCGCCACCACCGCTGCTGCGGATAAACCCGCCGCCGCCGATGCTGGCACAGACAACAATCGCTCGACCGCGCCGGCGGGTGCCAAGCCGGGCCTGTCGCCGCGCAAGACCGACCGGGAACGCGACGAACGCGCCACCGACCGGGATCGTGGCAAGACCAAGGGCGACGAAGGCCGCCGCTCGGGCAAGCTGACGCTGTCGGACGCCACCTCGGATGAGGGTGGGCGTCAACGCTCGCTCGCCGCGATGAAGCGCAAGCAGGAAAAGGCACGGCAAAAGGCGCTGGGTCTGGGCCAGAAATCCGAAAAGCAGGTGCGCGACGTGCAACTGCCGGAAACCATCGTGGTGTCCGAACTGGCGAACCGCATGGCGGAACGTGCGGCGGATGTGGTCAAATCGCTCATGAAAATGGGCATGATGGTCACGATGAACCAAGCCATTGATGCCGATACCGCCGAACTGGTGATCGAAGAATTCGGCCACAAGGCCGTGCGCGTGTCGGATTCCGACGTGGAACAGGCGATCGAGGCGGTCGATGACCGGTCCGAAGACCTGCAACCGCGCCCGCCGATCGTTACGATCATGGGCCACGTCGATCACGGCAAGACCTCGCTTCTGGATGCGATCCGCAAGGCGAATGTTGTGTCGGGCGAAGCCGGTGGCATCACCCAGCATATCGGCGCCTATCAGGTGAAAACCCCGAATGGCGCGCTGGTGTCCTTCCTTGATACGCCCGGTCACGCGGCCTTCACCTCGATGCGGGCCCGTGGCGCGCAGGTGACGGATATTGTCGTGCTGGTGGTTGCGGCGGATGACGCGGTGATGCCGCAGACGATCGAAGCGATTGCCCACGCCAAGGCCGCCAAGGTGCCGATGATCGTGGCGATCAACAAGATCGACAAATACGAAGCCAACGCACAGAAAGTGCGGACCGACCTGCTGCAACATGACGTCGTCGTGGAACAGATGTCGGGCGATGTTCAGGACGTCGAAGTGTCGGCCAAGACCGGCAAGGGTCTGGACAACCTGCTAGAGGCCATCGCGCTGCAAGCGGAACTGCTGGAACTGCGCGCAAACCCGAACCGCACCGCCATCGGCGCTGTGATCGAAGCCAAGCTTGACGTGGGCCGCGGCCCGGTCGCGACGGTTCTGGTTCAAAACGGCACGCTGCGCAAAGGCGACATCTTCGTTGTTGGCGAACAGTGGGGCAAGGTGCGCGCGCTGATCAACGACAAGGGCGAAACTGTCGCCGAAGCCGGACCGTCTGTCCCGGTTGAAGTGCTGGGCCTGAACGGCACGCCGCATGCCGGTGACGTGCTGAACGTCGTGGAAACCGAAGCGCAGGCCCGCGAAATCGCTGAATATCGCGAAAAGGCGACCAAGGACAAACGCGCCGCCGCCGGGGCCGCGACCACGCTGGAACAGCTTATGGCCAAGGCCAAGGCGGATCAGTCGGTTTCGGAACTTCCGGTTCTGGTCAAGGCCGATGTGCAAGGCTCTGCCGAAGCCATCGTTCAGGCGCTGGAAAAGGTCGGCAACGCCGAAGTGCGCGTTCGTGTCCTGCATTACGGTGTGGGGGCGAGCACCGACTCTGACGTGGGTCTGGCAGAGGCGTCGAATGCCCCGATCATCGGGTTCAACGTGCGCGCCAATGCGACGGCCCGCGCCTCGGCCCAGCAAAAGGGCGTCGAGATCCGGTATTACTCGATCATCTACGACCTGATTGATGACATCAAGAAGGCGGCCTCGGGTCTGCTCAAGGCCGAAGTGCGCGAGACCTTCATTGGCTATGCCAAGATTCAGGAAGTGTTCCGCATCACCGGCGTTGGCAACGTTGCAGGCTGCTTGGTCACCGAAGGCATCGCCCGCCGGTCGGCCGGTGTGCGTCTGCTGCGCGACAACGTGGTCATCCACGAAGGCACGCTCAAGACGCTCAAGCGCTTCAAGGACGAAGTCAAAGAGGTCCAGTCCGGTCAGGAATGCGGGATGGCATTTGAACGCTACGAAGATGTGCGCGCAGGCGACGTCATCGAAATCTTTGAGCGTGAAGAATTCCAGCGCACCTTGGCGTAATGCTGGGACGTGATCCGTGCCGACAGATTGACGAAAGGCCCGCAGAGATGCGGGCCTTTTGCTTTGGGCGGGATGAAGCCATGAAAAAGCCCTGCCGCGAGCGACAGGGCCAAACCTGCGGTGATGTGGGTTTCAGGAAGCGCGCTGTAGCGCCACGGGATAGCCGACAAAGGTCTTTTCATCGACCTTCACAACGATCTTTCCATCTGCCATTTGGCCGACGAACAGCCCTTGGATGGACACGCAACTGCCGACGCTGATGGTTCTGATCATGGTCGTTTCTCCCCCCGGAAAACGCGATACACTGTTGGTGGTTACCTTAGGTCACCCGCGTCATAAATCCACCATAAATTGTCTACAATCCGTGAACACATCCCTCTGGATAGGCACTTTTCGGCGCGAGGAGGGTAAAATGCCCCAATCAGGATGCCAAATCCGTCAAAGCCAGTCGCGCAGGATCGGGATCAGGGGGATGTCGGCGGGCGGCATCGGGTAATCCTTCAGCGCATTGGGCCGCACCCAAGCCAGATTCTGGCCCTCTTGCCCCTGCGGCGTGCCCTCCCACCGGCGGCAGGCGAACAGCGGCATCAGCAGGTGAAAGTCGGCGTAGCTGTGGCTGGCAAAGGTCAGCGGGGCAAGACAGCTTTGCCAGGTGTCGATGCCAAGCTCTTCCTTTAACTCGCGGATCAGGGCGGCTTCGGGGGTTTCCCCAGCCTCTACCTTGCCGCCCGGAAACTCCCACAGACCCGCCAATGACTTGCCCTCAGGCCGTTGTGCCAGCAGCACGCGGCCATCGGCGTCGATCAGCGCAACGGCGGTAACAAGGACGATCCTCAAGACCGGTAATCCGCGTTGATTTCAACGTAACGGTTGGTCAAGTCACAGGTCCAAACGGAACGCGCCGCGCGGCCCAGACCCAGATCAACGGCGATCACCAATTCGGGTTGCAGCATGTAAGTCGCGCCGTCTTCTTCCTTATACTCCGGATGACGCCAGCCTTTTTGCGCCACCAGAATATCGCCGAAACGGATGGTCAGACGGTCCCGATCCGCCTGTGCGCCGGATTTGCCGACAGCGGCAACAATGCGGCCCCAGTTGGGGTCTTGTCCGGCGACAGCGGTCTTGACCAGCGGCGAATTGGCGATGGAAAACGAGACCTTGGCGGCATCCTCGGGCGAGGCTGCCCCGGTCACGCGCACTTCGACCAGCTTTGTCGCGCCTTCGCCATCGCGGATCACCTGCAACGCCAGATCGTGCATCACGCCGCGCAGCGCGGCCTCAAACGCCTTGGCGATTGGGCCGGTCGCCTTGACCTCAGCCGCCGGGGATTGCCCCGTCGCGGCCAGCAGCAAGGTGTCAGAGGTCGAGGTATCGCTGTCCACGGTGATCGAATTGAACGTGTCATCCACATTGCGCGACAGCATCTTTTGCAGGTTTGCCGCGCTGATCTTGGCGTCGGTGAAGATATAGACCAGCATCGTCGCCATATCGGGGGCAATCATGCCCGACCCTTTGGCGATGCCTGCGATGCGGATTTCGCCGCCGTCGCCCTGAACGGTCGCTGCCGCACCCTTGGGGAAGGTGTCGGTCGTCATCATGGCCTGTGCGGCCATCTCAATGGCATCTTCGCGCAGGTCGGCGACCAGTTCAGGCACCTTGGCGGTGATTTTTTCAAACGGCAGCGGCTCGCCGATCACCCCGGTAGAGGAAGAGAACACACGGCTTGCCGGAATATCCAGCGCCTTGGCCACCGACCCGCAGACCGCCGCCACGGCCTTGTCGCCGACCTTGCCGGTAAAGGCGTTGGAGTTGCCAGAGTTCACGATGATCGCCGCCCCGGCACCCTTGGGCACCGGCAACGCAAGCTTTTCTTGCCCGTCACGCACACAGCCCGACCGGGTGGAGGACCGGGTGAACACCCCTGCCATCGCCGTGCCAGGGGCCAGACGGATCAGCATCACATCCTTGCGGTTCTGATACTTGATCCCCGCCCCCACGGCAGCAAATTCGACCCCGGCGATGCGCGGCAACGCCGGGAAGCCGTCTTTCGGTGCGAGCGGGGAGACCGGCTTTGCCGCCTTGGGTTTGACCGGCGCCGCAAGCGCGGTGGCCGCCGCAACGGCAACCGCATCTTCGGCAACGCGTTTCTTCAGCACTTTCAGCCGCTTCTTCAGCTTCTGCGCCTTGGATTTCCAATTCGTCTCGGCCATCTTTGCCCCCCGCATGTCGCTTTGGTCTTAGTTGTCGGACCCGGCGTCTTATTTGTCCAGCAGGGTCGCGTCGCGCAGCACCGCAGGGTCGATGCTTTCGCCGGGACGGGTGACCGTTGCCTCGGCGGTGACTTTGGTGATGTGATCCTCAACGGCCTTCTGCTCGATCTCGGACGCGAGTTCTTCGCGCACGTCATCCAGCGCGGGCTTTGCCGCATCGCGGACTTCGTTCAGCTTGATGATGTGCCAGCCGAAATCGGTTTTCACCGGGGCAGAGACGGTGCCAGCGGTCATCGCGGCCACGGCTTCTTCAAACGGGGCGACCATCATGCCTTTGCGGAACCATCCCAGATCGCCGCCATTCGCGCCCGATCCGGTATCGGTCGAATTGGCCTTGGCGAGTTCGGCGAAATCCGCCCCGCCATCAATCTGCGCCTTCAGTCCCTTGGCCTTTTCTTCGGAGTCCACAAGGATGTGGGCCGCGTTGAATTCCTGTTCAGCCGGGGCGGCGGCATATTTCGCGTCATAGGCGGCTTGCAGCGCAGCATCCGTCACAGCGGCGGCGACCACGGCTTGCAGCGCCTTGCCGGCCAGATAGTTGCGGCCTTCGGTGGCGATCCACAATTCATCGCGTTTGGTGGGTGCGCCGACCGATTGCGACAGTGCGGCCTGTTGCACGGCTTGGTCGATCAGACCCTTGAAAAGCACGTCATCGGGCAAGGATTGATACTGCGCGGGCAGCTTTTCGCGCAGAACGATCAACTCACCCAGCGTGATTTCCGTGCCGTTGACGGTCGCCACCACGGTCGATGCGGTCAGGTCGGTTGGCGCGGCAGCCGCGTCATCCTGCGCATAGACCGGCATCGCTGCGGCACAGACAATTGCCAAACCCGCCCAGAACCCCGTTTGTTTCGCCATTTCACCATCTCCTGATGTGGCCGCGCCCTCACGCGACGTTGACTGACGCGGCCATTCCCCTTACATCGCGATGGTCGCGTGCGACGGGGCCGGCCGGTCCACTTGGCTCTTCTATGGAAGGCGTTGGGGGCGGGCAAGCCACAGCCTCACACGATGATGTCAGGTAACGACCAGGCGGAGAAAACATGCTGGGTCTCGGAACGCTCGCGCGGAAGGTGTTTGGTACGCCGAACGACCGCAAGGTAAAGTCCATCCGTCCATTGGTGGCACAGATCAACGCGCTGGAGCCTCAGTTTGCGGCGCTGGATGACGCTGGCCTGATCGCAAAGACCGAAGAATTCAAAAAGCGGGTGCAGGAAGGCGGCGAAAGTCTGGATGCCATCCTGCCCGAAGCCTTTGCCAATTGCCGCGAAGGCGCGCGCCGGGCCCTTGGCCTGCGCCCCTTTGACGTGCAGTTGAAGGGCGGCATCTTCCTGCATCAGGGCAATATCGCCGAGATGAAGACGGGTGAGGGCAAGACCCTGATGGCCACCTTGCCCGCCTATCTGAACGCGCTGGCGGGCAAGGGCGTGCACATCGTCACGGTCAATGACTATCTGGCCAAACGCGACGCAGAATGGATGAGCAAGGTCTACGCCGCGCTGGGTATGACCTGTGGCGTTGTCTATCCCTATCAGGCCGATGCCGAAAAGCGTGCCGCCTACCGCGCCGACATCACCTATGCGACGAACAACGAGCTTGGGTTCGACTACCTGCGCGACAACATGAAGGGCTCTATCGAAGAGATGGCCCAGCGTGAGCACTTCTTTGCCATCGTGGACGAGGTTGACTCGATCCTGATCGACGAAGCGCGGACGCCGCTGATCATCTCTGGCCCCAGCCAGGACCGGAGCGAGCTTTACAATCAGGTCGATCACCTGATCCCCCTGCTGAAGGACGAAGACTTCAAGCTGGATGAAAAGCAACGCAACGCCACCTTCACCGAAGAGGGCAACGAACGGATCGAAGAATTGCTGCGTCAGGCGGGTCTCTTGCCGCAGGACCAATCGCTTTACGATCCCGAAAGCACAACCTTCGTGCACCACGTCAATCAGGCCCTGCGCGCACACAAGCTGTTCCTGAAGGACCAGCACTACATCGTCCGCGACGGCGAGGTGATGCTGATCGACGAATTCACCGGCCGCATGATGCGGGGCCGCCGCCTGTCGGACGGTCTGCATCAGGCGATCGAGGCGAAAGAAGGCGTGAAGGTTCAACCGGAAAACGTCACACTCGCCAGCGTGACCTTCCAGAACTACTTCCGCCTTTATCAAAAACTGGCGGGGATGACCGGCACCGCCCAGACCGAGGCCGAGGAATTCCTTGAGATTTACCGTCTTGGCGTGGTCGAAGTGCCGACCAACCGCCCGGTCGCCCGCAAGGACGAACACGATCAGGTCTACCGCACCGCGGCGGAAAAATACGTGGGCGTGGTGAACATGATCAAGGTTGCGCATGAAAAGGGTCAGCCGATCCTTGTCGGCACCACCTCGATTGAAAAGTCGGAACTCTTGTCCACCATGCTGCAAAAGGAAGGCGTGCCGCATAACGTGCTGAACGCCCGCCAGCATGAACAGGAAGCCAAGATCGTCGCCGACGCCGGGCGCTACGGCGCCGTGACCATCGCCACCAACATGGCCGGTCGCGGCACCGACATCCAGCTTGGCGGCAATGTCGAAATGCAGGTGCTTGAGGCGATCACCGCCGATCCGCACCTGCACCCCGACGAAGTCCGCGCCCGGATCGAGGCGGAACATGCCGATGAAAAGGCGCGGGTCATTGCCGCCGGGGGCCTGTTCGTCCTTGGCACCGAACGCCACGAAAGCCGCCGCATCGACAACCAGTTGCGTGGCCGGTCTGGCCGTCAGGGCGATCCGGGGCGGTCCGTGTTCTTCCTGTCGCTGGAAGACGACCTGATGCGCATCTTCGGGTCGGAACGTCTGGATTCCGTCCTGTCCAAACTGGGCATGAAGGACGGCGAGGCGATTGTTCACCCTTGGGTCAACAAATCGCTGGAGCGTGCGCAAGCCAAGGTCGAAGGCCGCAACTTCGACATTCGCAAGCAATTGCTGAAGTTCGACGATGTGATGAATGATCAGCGCAAGGCGATCTTTACCCAGCGTCTGGACATCATGCGCGCCGATCACGTGGCCGAAGTCGCCGAGGATATGCGCCTGCATGTGATCGACGATCTGGTTGACGCCCATCTGCCGCCGAAAAGCTATGCCGATGATTGGGATGCCGCCGGTCTGCGCACGGCGCTTCTGGACAAGCTGAACCTTGATCTGCCCGTCGTCGAATGGGCCGCCGAGGAAGGCGTGGATCAGGACACGCTGCGCGAACGGATCGTGGAACGTGCCGATCAGATGATGGTGGAAAAGACCGCCGCCTTTGGTGCGGAAACCATGCAATCCATCGAAAAGCAGGTGCTCTTGCAGGCGATTGACGCCAAGTGGCGCGAACATCTGCTGCGCTTGGAACATCTGCGGTCGGTCGTCGGCTTCCGTGGCTATGCCCAGCGTGACCCGCTGTCGGAATTCAAGACCGAGGCGTTCACCCTGTTCGAGTCGATGCTGAATGGTCTGCGGCAGGACGTGACGCAGAAACTGTCGCTGATCCGCCCCCTGACGGTCGAAGAGCAGCAATCGATGATGCAGCAGGTCTTGGCCCAGCAACAGCGTGTCGCGACACCGGACGTTGCACCAGCGCCGGCCCCAGAGCCAGTTTTGGCCGTGGCCGATACCACCGCGCGCCGCCCCGGTTTCGATGAGACGGACGCTGCAACCTGGGGCGATCCTGCCCGGAACGATCCCTGCCCCTGCGGGTCGGGCGAAAAGTTCAAGCACTGCCACGGCAAATTGGTCTGACCCTTTGATGCCGCGCCCCGGATCGGGCGCGGCGTCTGTCTTGCCTGACGCATGAAAGCACCGTTACTCTTTTGCCCGTGCCCGTGCCCGTGCCCGTGCCCGTGCCCGGGCGCGCCACTGTGGGTGGCCAAAGCCTGACCCCGGATCAAGCGGTACCGTCGGGCCAATCTCGTCGCCGCGCTTGGCCTGTCGATTGGGTTCAAGGCCCTGTGCTGGCATTACGGCTATACTTGACGCAGGCCCTGCCGGTTTTCACCTTGGTATCGCCATGTTTTCGCCTTGACGATCAGGCAGCCTTTCGGATGTAGAGAGTCGTCCAAAGGGTGCCCGTATGGATCGTAAACGTAGCTTGGTTTCGATTGTCGCCATCGTTGCCGTGGCGATAGCCGCAGGACATTTCGTGCAGTCGCAAGCCACAGCCAACGCGGCGGGCGTGACGGCCGAACCTGCTTTGCCGATGGATACGCAGGCCACCACGCCCGTTGTGGCCGTGCAAGCGCCCGTGCCCAAAGCGCAGCCGCCCATTGTTCCCGTGGCCATGACCACAGACGCAACCGTGCCTGAGACTGCCGTCGTGGACAGGACACCCCCCGCACCGCTGGCCGAAGATTGCCCCATCCACCTTGACCTTGTGCCACAGGATGGCGCGATGCTGGGTGTGACGCTGGTCGCCCCTTGCCACGCCGAAGAACGCGTGATCCTGTCCCATGCCGGGCTGACCGTGACAGCGCGCACCACGGCCACGGGATCGCTGTTCACCGCCCTGCCCGCACTGGACATGGCGGGCGAGGTGACCGTCACCTTTGCCGACAAGACCCGCGAAACGGCGATGATGCCCATGCCTGAACTTCAGGATATGCAGCGCTTCGTGGTGCAGTGGTCGGGCGATGACCGCTTTGCCCTGAACGCCTTTCGCGATGGCGCGACCTATGGCGAAGTGGGCCATCTGACGGCCCAACCGCTGGCGATGCTGGATGGCATCACCGAAGCGGGCACGGCCGTCGTGGCCTTGGGCGACCCCAGCGTTCCCCTGCCCCTGCTGGCCGAGGTCTATACCCTGCCCACCGATGGCAAAGCCGACCTGACCGTTGAGGCGCAGGTGACCGCGCAAACCTGCGGGCGCGAGCTTTTGGGCGAAATGCTGGACAGCCGCAACGGCAAGGTCACGGCGCAAGAGCTTTCGATGTCGATGCCTGATTGTGATGCCCTTGGCGGCTTTATTGTCTTGAACAATCCGCGCGGTGACCTGACACTTGCCTCGTCAGAGTGATTTGGGTCAGGCGTTGCAGTGATGCGGTTTTTCGCGTGTGGCGCGGCGGTGATCACCGCGCTTTCGGTTTTTGGTGCTGGATCGCGTGCCTTGGCGCAGGATGTCACCTTGATCGCACGCGGTGGTGGGCTGGAACTCAGCGGCACCTTGCAGGCCTTTGACGGCGAGTTTTACCGCATTCTCAGCGCCTATGGCCCCCTGACCGTCGATGCGCAGGGCGTGATCTGCGACGGCCCCGGTTGTCCCGGCCTGACCGCCCCGCGCGCCGTGATCCGCATCGCGGGCGAAGGTGATCCCGGCGGGCGAATCCTGCCCGGCCTGATCCGCGCCTTTGCCGATTTCCGCCGCCTGACGCTGGAGGTGGGGGGCGATGCCACCCGTCTGACCGACCCGACGACCGGGCAGTTGCTGGCCGAATTCTCATTTATTGCCATGCCGGTGGATCAGGCCGTGCCATTGCTGGAGGCCGGGCAAGCCGATCTGGTCATCGCCGCTGAAACGCCGGACGGTCTGGGCTCGCGCACGCTTGCCTTGGATGCGCTGGTGCCCATCGTTGCGGCGGATAACCCGGTGGCAGAGGTGTCGTCCGCCAACCTTGCCCGTGTGCTGGCGGGCGAGGTGTCGAATTGGTCCGACATCGGCGGTCCCGACATGCCCTTGGTGCTGCATGCGCTGCCCCCTGACAGTGGGCTACAAAAGGCGCTGGGCGTGCGTCTTGGCCGCGATGTGAAGGCGGCAGAGGTGCATCCCGACCTGACCGCTCTTGCCGCCGCTGTGGCGCGCGATCCTTGGGCGATTGCCGTGACGGGCAAGTCCAGCATCGGCGCGGCGAAGGCCATCACCCTGACCGACAAATGCGGCTTTCCGTTGCTGCCCACGTCGCTGGCGGTGAAAGCCGAAGATTACCCGCTGGCGCTGCCCATCCACCTGTTGACCCCCAAACGCCGCCTGCCCCTGATGGCGCGTGAGTTTCTGGAGTTTCTGTCCTATCCGCAGGCCCAAGCCGCGATTGCCAAAAGCGGCTATGTGGATCGCCTGCCCGAACGCCTGCCGATGACGCTGGACGGGCTGCGCCTGATCAACGCCATTCAGGGCGCGGGTGCGGAAACCACGCTGGATGATCTGAAAACGCTGGTCGATGCGATGGACGGCGCGGATCGTCTGTCGCTGACCTTCCGGTTCGAGGATGGATCGAGCACGCTGGATGCCGCATCGCGCGACAACCTTGCCGATCTGGCGCTGCTGCTGGAAGCCGGAATGTTCAAGGATGAGGCGCTGGTTCTGGCCGGATTTTCCGATGGGTCCGGCGCGGCAGAGGCCAATCTGGACCTGTCGCAGGAGCGGGCCGAGGCTGTGGCAAAGGCCCTGCGCGACGCAGCCCCCACCGTGCCCGCCGACCGTCTGCCGCAGGTGATGGCCTTTGGCGAGGCGCTGCCGATGGCCTGCGATGAAACCGCGACAGGGCGGCGGCTGAACCGGCGGGTGGAACTGTGGTTGCGCCCGGATTTCACAAAAGACCCTGCGCCCGGAAACTGACCTCTCGTTCTCGGCCAATCACCAGATGGTCATGCAGGGTCAGGCCAAGCGCCTGACATGCCTCATGGATTTGCTGGGTCATAGAGATGTCGGCCTGCGACGGCGTCGGGTCACCCGATGGATGGTTGTGCACAAGGATCAGGGCCGAGGCATCCAGTTCCAGCGCGCGTTTCACCACCTCTCGTGGATAGACCGGAACATGGTCAACGGTGCCCTTGGCCTGTTCTTCGTCCGCGATCAGCACATTCTTGCGGTCCAGAAACAGGATGCGGAACTGTTCGGTCGACCGATGTGCCATCGTGGTGTGGCAATAGTCCAGCAGCGCATTCCATGAAGACAGAACGGGGCGGTTCATTACCCGCGCGCGGGCCATCCGCTGGGCGGCCGCCTCAATCAGTTTCAGCTCCAGCACGACCGACTCCCCCACCCCGCGCACCTGCATCAGACGCGCCGCAGGGGCAGAGATCACGCCGCAGATGTCGCCGAAAGTGTCGATCAAATCCCGCGCCAAGGGTTTGACATCCTGCCGGGGAATGGCGCGAAAGAGCAGCAGTTCCAGCAATTCATATTCCGCCACCGCGCCCGGCCCACCATCGCGAAAGCGGTCGCGCAGGCGTTTGCGGTGGTCGGCGATGTAACTGGGCAGACGGCCCGCATCCACCGGCGCGGCGGTCACCGCTTCGTCCGGGTCAGGGGCGAAAAGCGGCAGGGCAGAATCATGGAACGCGCGATGGGTCATCTGCCAAGCGTCGCGCAGGCAAATGAACGATTGGTTAACGACACATCCAAATGAAAAAGGGCCATCCGCGTGTCGGATGGCCCCTTTCCCTAAACCAGGGCTAGATCAGGATTTCATGCCGTCCCAGAAGCCTTTGACCTTCTTGAAGAAAGTGCTGCCTTCGGGGTTGTTCTCTTCGGACAGACGCTCAAACTCTTCAAGCAGTTCGCGCTGACGGGCGGTCAGGTTGACCGGGGTTTCCACCGCCAGTTCCAGAACCATGTCGCCTGACCCACCGCCGCGCAGGGCGGGCATGCCCTTGGCGCGCAGGCGCAGTTGCTTGCCGGTCTGCGCCCCGGCGGGGACTTTGACCCGCGCCTTGCCGCCGTCAATCGTTGGCACTTCAACCTCGCCGCCCAAGGCAGCGGTCGCGATGCTGATCGGTACGCGACAGAACAGGTTGACGCTGTCGCGTTGGAAGATCGGGTGCTCTTTCACCTCGATGAAGATGTAAAGATCGCCCGATGGCCCGCCGCGCAAACCCGCCTCACCCTCACCCGCAAGACGGATGCGGGTTCCGGTTTCCACCCCGGCGGGGATGTTGACCGACAGGGCGCGCTCTTTTTCCACCCGGCCCGCGCCACCGCAAGACCGACAGGGGTTTTTGACGATCTGGCCCATGCCGTTGCAGGTCGGGCAGGTGCGTTCAACGGTGAAAAAGCCCTGCTGCGCCCGGACCTTGCCCATGCCTGAACAGGTGGGGCAGGTGACGGGTTCAGCGCCGCCTTCGGCCCCGGTGCCACGGCAGGTGTCACAGCCGATGGAAGTAGGAACATTGATGGTTTTCTGGACGCCGTTATACGCCTCTTCGAGACTGACGCGCAGGTTGTAGCGCAGGTCCGATCCGCGTTGCGCGCGGGACCGTCCGCCGCCGCCAGCACCGCCGCGGCCACCCATGAAATCGCCGAACAGATCCTCGAACACGTCGGAAAAGGCCGAGGCGAAATCAGCGTTGCCGCCGTAGCCAGCCCCACCGCCGCCCCCGCGTGAGCCGCCTTCGAACGCCGCATGGCCATAGCGGTCGTAGGCGGCTTTCTTGTCGCCGTCTTTCAGGACGTCATACGCCTCGTTCACCTCTTTGAACTGGGATTCGGCGTTCGGGTTGTCAGAGTTGCGGTCGGGGTGCAGCTCTTTCGCCTTTTGGCGATAGGCTGTCTTCAGCTCTTCCGCCGAAGCCCCGCGCGCGACACCAAGCACATCGTAGTAGTCACGTTTTGCCATCTGGACAAAACCCCCTCTTAGAACCGGGTGGGGGCGGTCCGTTGCCAGACCGCCCCCTTTTCCGATTCACGCGGTGTTACTTCCGCTTTTTCTCGCCAGATCTTCGAAATCGGCATCGACGATGTCGTCATCCACATCGCGGGGCGCATCGCTGTCCTTATCCTCGGTTTCCGATTGGCTGGCCTTGTAGATCGCTTCGCCCAGCTTCATCGCGGCTTCGGTCAGGTTCTGGATGCCGCCTTTGATCTTGTCGGCATTGTCGGTTTTCAGCGTGTCTTCCAGCGCTGCCATCGCCAGTTCGATCACTTCGACGGTGGAGGGGTCCACCTTGTCGGAATGTTCGGCCAGCGATTTTTTGGTGGAATGCAGCAGGCTTTCGGCCTGATTGCGGGTTTCCACCAATTCGCGGCGCTGGCGGTCGGCTTCGGCGTTTGCCTCGGCGTCTTTGACCATTTTGTCGATGTCTTCGTCCGACAAACCGCCCGAGGCTTGGATCGTGATCGCCTGTTCGCGGTTGGTGCCCTTGTCCTTGGCCTTGACGGTCACGATGCCGTTGGCGTCGATGTCAAAGGTCACTTCGATCTGCGGCATGCCACGCGGGGCGGGCGGGATGCTTTCCAGATTGAACTGGCCCAGCATCTTGTTGTCCGCCGCCATTTCGCGTTCGCCCTGGAACACCCGCAGCGTCACCGCGTTCTGGTTGTCCTCAGCCGTCGAGAAGATCTGGCTTTTCTTGGTCGGGATCGTGGTGTTGCGGTCGATCAGGCGGGTAAAGACGCCGCCCAGCGTTTCGATGCCCAAGCTAAGCGGAGTCACGTCCAGCAGGACCACATCCTTGACGTCGCCTTGCAGCACGCCCGCCTGAATCGCGGCACCAGCGGCCACGACTTCATCGGGGTTCACGCCCTTGTGCGGTTCCTTGCCGAAGAACTTGGTCACCTCTTCGATGACCTTGGGCATGCGGGTCATACCGCCGACCAGAACCACTTCGTCGATGTCAGACATCGACAGGCCGGCATCTTTCAGCGCGGCTTGGCAGGGCTTGATCGACTTCTTGATCAGGTCATCGACCAAGGATTCCAGCTTGGCACGGGTCAGCTTGACCACAAGGTGCAGCGGCTGCCCGGTGTTGCGGTCCATCGAGATGAACGGCTGGTTGATTTCGGTCTGCTGGCTGGAGGACAGTTCGATCTTGGCCTTTTCCGCCGCTTCCTTCAGGCGTTGCAGCGCCATCTTGTCCAAGGACAGGTCAACGCCATGCTCTTTCTTGAACTCATCCGCCAGATAATTGACGATGCGCATGTCGAAGTCTTCACCGCCAAGGAAGGTGTCCCCGTTGGTGGATTTCACTTCGAACAGGCCGTCGTCGATTTCCAGAATGGTGATGTCGAAGGTGCCGCCGCCAAGGTCATAGACCGCGATGGTGCGCGCCTCTTTCTTGTCCAAGCCGTAAGCCAGCGCGGCGGCGGTCGGTTCGTTGATGATGCGCAGCACTTCAAGACCCGCGATCTTGCCCGCGTCCTTGGTGGCCTGACGCTGGGCGTCGTTGAAATAGGCGGGAACCGTGATGACTGCCTGCGTGACCGACTCACCCAGGTACGATTCGGCGGTTTCCTTCATCTTTTGCAGAATGAAGGCGGACACTTGGCTTGGCGAATACTTCTCGCCCCGGACTTCGACCCAAGCGTCGCCATTGCCGCCGTTGGTGATCTTGTAGGGCATGTTCTTCTGGTCTTTGACGATCACCGGATCGTCAAACCGGCGCCCGATCAGGCGCTTGACCGCAAAGATGGTGTTGGCGGCATTGGTGACGGCCTGCCGTTTGGCGGCCTGCCCGACCAGTCGTTCACTTTCGGTGAAGCCGACGATCGAGGGCGTGGTGCGCGCACCTTCAGAGTTTTCGATCACGCGCGGCTGCGACCCATCCATGATCGCAACGCAGGAGTTCGTGGTCCCGAGGTCAATTCCGATAACTTTGGCCATGATAGGCTACCTCTTCTTTCGGCGATGTTAAGGGGTTGGGCCCATCAGCGGCACCCGACCCCGATCCCAAGTCTGTCCGTCAGGGCGGCCCGCCCATCCGGCATCTGGCCGTATATAAGGGGGGGGCATGGGGGCTGCAAGCGTTGCCACCAAGTGAATCTGCGCGGCATTTTCGCAGAGGTCAGGTCACTTCCCCTGCTGCCACGACAAGGAGGCGTATTGCTTGGTATAGAATTCACCCATCAGCCCGATGACGATGCAGATCAGCGTGATGATGATCGGGTAGGCGATACTGGAATAATGCGGGTTGTAGTTCAGGAAGATGAACCCGCGCCCCTGGTCGATGGTGTGGAACAGGGGGTTCCAGTCGAACACCTTGACCAACGCCGAAGGCATGGTGTTGGCCACGAACATCTTGCCCGAAGAGATCATGTTCAGGCGCATGTAGAGACCCGAGATGATCGACACCAGCTTGGGGTTCCACGGCATGGCAGAACGGAACAGCATCCCGATGGCCGCACCGCTGCCCCAAGAGATCAGCATCATTCCCATCACCTGAACCGGCTGTTCGATGGTGATCGGGTTGAAGATGGCGTGGTAGAACCAAAGCACCACGAACAGGGCCAGCATTTGCAGATAAAGCGCACTCAGCGCCGATCCGCAGATGGCGACGATGGTGTTCATCGGCGCGTGCTTCATCATGTTGGATGTGGGGCCATCGGCCTTCATCACGGCACCCATCGCCTTGGTGTGCAGCATGAACATGAAGATGCCCGAGAAGATATACAGGATGTAATCCCCCCGGATCGCCGACCCGCGCATCCCGGCAAAGTGGAACATCACATAAAAGCCTGCGACCATCATGATGGTTTGCAGCATGGACAGCACAAGGCCGATGATCGGGCTTTGATGGCCGATGCGGACGTTGTGCACCGCCGTGTGAAAGATCAACTCGAACATGGTCGCGGCACTTTGGCCGCGCTTGGGATCTATCTTGGCCTTGAAAATCACGGCGTGCCTCTTGACCTGCGGGAAGACGTGCCCCGCCACCTTGCAGGAATCTTGCCGTTTCCTGCGAGCCGCATGATAAGGCGGAGAAGTGTTTCGTTCAATCGCGGCAATCGACTTATGGTTGCTGTGCCGATCAAGGAGTTGTCAATGGATTTCGCCGCCCTTATTCCCGTCATCCGCCGTTTGGCACTGGAAGCGGGCGACCGGATCATGGAGGTTTATGACGGCCCGGATTTTGAGGTGAAGTCGAAGGGCGACGCCTCTCCGGTGACCGAAGCCGATGAGGCGGCGGATGCCTTGATCTCGGCGGGTCTGCGGGCGGCATTTCCGGATGTGGTGCTGATCACCGAAGAACAGGCGGACAGTCATGCTTTGTCGGCGCGGACCTTCCTGATCGTTGATCCCTTGGATGGGACCAAGGAATTCATCCAGCGGCGCGGGGATTTCACGGTCAACATCGCCTATGTGCAGGACGGTGTGCCCCTGCGTGGCGTGGTCTATGCCCCGGCGCAGGGGCGGCTGTTCTACACGCAGGCCGATGGGCAGGCGGTCGAAGAGGTTGGCGCGTTCGACAAGGCAACCCCCGGTGCCGTGACCCCGATCAGCGTTGCAGCCCCGGATAACGCGGCGCTGATGGTGGTGGCCTCAAAATCCCACCGCGATGCGGCGACGGATGACTACATCGGCAAATATGCGGTGAAAGACAGCCGCAGCGCCGGATCGTCGCTGAAATTCTGTCTGGTGGCGACGGGTGAGGCGGATCTCTATCCGCGCCTTGGCCGCACGATGGAATGGGACACGGCGGCGGGCGATGCCGTCTTGCGCGGCGCGGGCGGGCATGTGGTGCGGATGGATGACCATACGCCGTTGACCTATGGCAAGGCGGGTTGGGACAACCCGTTCTTCATCGCCTACGCGTCGGGGGTGGAGTTGCAGAAATGACCGTCCTGATCGCCATTCCCGCCCGCTATGCCAGCACCCGCTACCCCGGCAAACCGCTTGTGGCGTTGAAAGGCCCGGACGGGGAAAAAA
The DNA here is from genome assembly GCA_002256185.1 of Rhodobacteraceae bacterium PARR1. GTDB lineage: Bacteria > Pseudomonadota > Alphaproteobacteria > Rhodobacterales > Rhodobacteraceae > Paragemmobacter. The sequence continues at coordinate 39,816 of NKIT01000002.1, forward strand.
CCCTGATCCGCCGCAGTTGGGAGGCCGCGATGGCCGTGCGCGGTGCCGACCGCGTGGTGGTGGCGACTGATGACGACCGTATCCGGGATCATGCGATGGGTTTTGGGGCCGAGGTGGTGATGACCTCCTCCGATTGCCAAAACGGCACCGAACGTTGCGCCGAGGTGGCGGCGAAACTGCCGGGCTTTGACATCGTAGTGAACCTGCAAGGCGATGCACCCCTGACCCCGGCGTGGTTCATCGAAGATCTGGTGGCCGGTCTGCGCGCCAATCCGGCGGCAGAGATTGCAACGCCGGTGCTGCGCTGCGAAGGGCGGATGCTGGCCAAACTGCTGGAAGATCGCCGCAACGGGCGCGTCGGTGGCACGACGGCCGTGTTCGGCGCGGGGGGGCGGGGACTGTATTTCTCGAAAGAGGTGATCCCCTTTACCGGCCAAACCTTTGGCGACGAAGACCCGACCCCGGTGTTCCACCATGTCGGCGTCTATGCCTATCGCCCTGCCGCCTTGGCCGCTTATCCCGCATGGCCCACTGGTCCGCTGGAAAAGCTTGAGGGGTTGGAGCAGCTCCGCTTCCTTGAAAACGGGCGGCAGGTGCTGTGCGTTGAGGTTCAGGCGCAAGGGCGGCAGTTCTGGGAGTTGAACAACCCCAGCGACGTTCCGGTGATCGAGGCCATGATGGCCGAGATGGCCTAAGGTCCGGCGGCGGTGCGGGTCAGCGTCGTCATCGTCAGCCGCCACCGCCCCGCCTTGCTGCGCCGTTGCCTGCTGGGCCTGACCCAACAGGACTTGCCGGGGTTTGAGGTGGTGGTGGTCGCCGATCCCGCCGGAATTGCTATGGCCGAAGGCTTTGCCGTCAAGCGGTTGGCGTTTGACGAACCCAACATCTCTGCCGCGCGCAACCTTGGGCTGGTGCAGGCGGCAGGGGATGTGGTTGCCTTCATCGACGATGACGCCGTGCCGGAACCGACATGGCTGTCACGCCTGACTGCACCCTTTGCGGATGGTCAGGTCATTGCCGCGACGGGTTTCATTCGTGGGCGCAACGGGATCAGCTTTCAATGGCGGGCGGCGTGGGTGGACGCCGAAGGCCATGACCTTCCGATGGCGGTGGACAGTGTGACCCTGCTGTCCTCAACCCGCGCCAAGGCGGTCAAGACCCAAGGCACCAATTGCGCCTTTCGCCGCGAAACCCTTGCCGGGGCAGGGGGGTTCGATCCTGCCTTCCAGTTCTTTCACGATGAGACTGACCTGAACCTGCGCCTTGCGGGGCATGGGCTGACTGCCATCGTTCCAGACGCGCAGGTGCATCACGGGTTTGCCGAAGGCCCGCACCGCCGCGCCGACCGTGTGCCGAAATCCCTGCACGAGATCGCCGCCAGCACGGCGGTGTTCCTGCGTCGCCATGCTGGGGGGGCAACCGACCAGCATTTGGCCGACCTGACCGCCCGCGAACGCCGACGCACGCTGGGCCATATGGTGGCGGGCCGGATCGAGCCGCGTGACGTTACGCATCTGACGGCGGGTTTGCGCGCGGGCTGGGCGGATGGCCTGTCGCGGGCGCTGACCGACCTGCCGCCCTTGCCACCGCCGCAAGCCGCTTTCCTGCCGTTGCACGGCCCCGGCCCCCGGCAAGGTCTGGTGCTGTCGGGCTGGCGGCATCAGGCCCCGGCGCTTGAAGCGCAGGCCCGTGCCGCAGTGGCGCAAGGCCGCATCGTCACGCTGCTTCTGTTCTCACGTGACGCGCGCCCGCATTGGCACGGTTTCGGCATGGATGGGGTCTGGCGACAGACCGGCGGCCTTTTCGGCCCGGCGGATCGGGGGGAGGCGCCTTTCCGCCTGTGGCGAATGACGCAGCGCAGGGACCACGAAATCACACGTCTTTGTCGCTTGCGAGCAACTGAATAAGCGAATATCGCCCCCACGTCGTTTCCATATATGTTACGATTAATTTGTTCTTGGCATAATTTTGCCAGTTTTTGGCATATGGTTGGTGATGCCCCGGTTGTGGTGGGGCCAACGTGATAGTGGGTGAATCATGAAACCGAAGAAGGTCACAAAGGCCATCTTTCCTGTCGCGGGTCTGGGGACCCGCTTTCTTCCCGCAACCAAGTCGATCCCGAAAGAGATCATGACGCTGGTTGACCGCCCCCTGATCCAATATGCGATCGATGAGGCGCGGGCTGCCGGGATCAAGGAATTCATCTTCGTAACCTCGCGCGGGAAATCCGCGCTTGAGGATTACTTTGACGTGGCCCCCGAACTGGAATCCGCGCTGCGCAAGGCGGGCAAGGATCAGTTGTTGGACATCCTCAAGGAAACCAATATGGACTCTGGGGCCATCGCCTATATCCGGCAGAACCGGCCGATGGGTCTGGGCCATGCGGTGTGGTGCGCGCGGCGTCTGATCGGCAACGAACCCTTTGCCGTGCTGCTGCCCGATGACGTGATCGCGGCGGAAAAGCCTTGTTTGGCGCAGATGGTGGATGCCTATGAACAAACCGGCGGCAATGTCGTTGCCGCGATGGAGGTTGCACCCGAAAAAACCTCATCCTACGGGGTTTTGGACATTGCCGAGGATATGGGGTCCATCGTCAAGGCCAAGGGCATGGTCGAAAAGCCCAAAGCCGGGACTGCGCCGTCCAACCTTGCGGTGATCGGGCGCTATATCCTGACGCCAAAGATCATGACCAACCTTAACAAGATGAAGCAGGGCGCGGGTGGCGAAATCCAACTGACCGACGCCATCGCCGAAGAGGTGAAGTCGGGCAAGGTTTTCGGCTATCGCTTCCGGGGTCAGCGTTATGACTGCGGCTCCAAGGCGGGCTTCTTGCAGGCGACTGTGGCCTTTGGATTGGCACGGCCCGACCTGCGCGACGAATTTGCCAGCTATCTGAACGACATGATCGCTCTGCAAAAGGCCGCGCAATAAGGCCCGTGGCTGCGACCGCCCATCTGATTGACCTGACGCGGCTGGTGTCGCGTCAGGGTCATCGCACTCTGACTGGGATCGACCGGGTCGAACTGGCGTGGCTGTCGCATCTTCTGACGCTTGAAACCCCGCTTTACGCGCTTGTCCGAACGCCTGCGGGCTGTCTGTTGCTGCCACGGGCAGGGGCGCAGGCGGTGCAGGACATGGCCTTGGGGCGGCTGGTGCCTGATCGGCTGGACCTATTGTCGCGCTTGACGCGGCGGGGCAATCCGGCGCGTGGACGGGCGGAAACACTGCTGCGGCGTATGGCGATTGCGCGGCTGCCGATCTGGGCCTTGGCGCGGGGGGCTTTGCCCCAAGGGGCGCTTTATCTGAACTTTGGGCACAGCAACCTGTCCGCGCCGGTCCTCGCGGCGCTGGGGAAGGCGGGGCTGCGCCGTGTGGTGATGGTACATGACTGCATCCCGCTGGATCATCCCGAATACAGCCGCGCGGATGCCCCTGCCGCCTTTGCCGCCAAACTGGCCGCCGTTTCGGCGCATGCTGACGCGGTTATCCACCTGACCCACGCCACCCGCGCGGGGACAGAGGTGCATCTGTCCCGTCTTGGCCGCGTGCCGCCGGGGATCGTCGCGCCCTTGGGGGTCACCGTCGCGCCGCCTGATCCGTCAGCGCTGCCAAGCGGGCTGGACCTGACCCCACCCTATTTCGTGATCCTCGGCACGATTGAGCCGCGCAAGAACCATGCACTGCTGCTGGATGTCTGGGACCATCTGGCCAAAACCAGTGCCCCCCTGCCGCGGCTGTTCATCGCGGGCGGGCGCGGTTGGGCCGGTCCTGACCTGCTGGCGCGGCTGGACCGTCATCCACCCGGCGTGATCGAGCTGCCCGGATTGTCCGATGGCGCGGTGTCGGCTTTGCTGTCGGGTGCGCGCGCCCTGCTGTTTCCCAGCCACGCCGAAGGCTTTGGGCTGCCCGCGATCGAGGCGGTGGCGCTGTCCGTGCCGCTGATTTGCAGCGATCTGCCGGTTTTCCATGAGATATTGAACGACTATCCCGTTTACCTGAGGCCCGACGATATATATTCTTGGTCGGAAACAATAAAAGAGGTATCCGGTGCAGACCGGTTTGCCGCTACGGGTTCAGTGCATGTTTTGCCACAGTGGCAAGAACATTTCCGTGCGGTCTTAACCAGCGTGTGAGTTGTGCCGTTTATCCATTTCGGGCAGTCCGCCCTTGGGAAGAGTAGCGATTGGGACTCCTGACACGATACGCCTTGCGATTGTCACGCCAGCGCTGGCGCGTGCGCGCATGGCGCAAGGGGCGCGAATTGCGCGCTGTCGTCAATCGCACCAGCCAGATCCGGCCGGATCACATCATGGTTTTTTCGACCATTCGCAACGAACGCATCCGTCTGCCGTTCTTTCTGCGCTACTACCGCGACCTTGGTGTGAACCATTTCGTTTTCGTGGACAATGACAGCACCGACGGGTCGCGCGAATATCTGGCGGCGCAACCCGATGTGTCGATGTGGCATAGCAAAGCCAGTTACAAACGGTCCCGCTTTGGCATGGACTGGATCAACTTCCTGCTCGCCAAGCATGGGCATGGGCATTGGACGCTGTGTGTCGATCCGGACGAATTCTTCGTCTACCCCTTCTGTGACACGCGGCCCCTGCGCGCGTTGACGGATTGGCTGGATGCCTCGTCCATCAAATCCTTTTCGGCCATGCTTTTGGACATGTATCCCAAGGGGCCGATTGACGCCCGCCCCTATGTCGAAGGGCAAGACCCGCTGGAGATCACCCAGTATTTCGACAGCGGAAATTACACTGTCAGCCGCAATCGCCGCTTTGGCAATCTGTGGATTCAAGGCGGTCCCCGTGCCCGGTTGTTCTTTGGCGATCTGCCGGAACGCGCACCCGCGCTCAACAAGGTGCCGCTGGTGCGGTGGAGCCGGGATTTCGCCTATGTCTCCTCGACCCACATGCTGCTGCCGCGGGGTCTCAATCTGGTGTATGACGAATGGGGCGGGGAAAAGGCCAGCGGTTGCCTGCTGCATGCCAAGTTCCTTGATACCTTTGCCGCCAAGGCGGACGAAGAGATGTCGCGCAACCAGCATTACGCCGCCAGCCACGAATACAAGGCCTACAAGGCCGGCCTGTCCCGGCACCCGGAACTTTGGTGCCGGTGGAGCGAGAAGTACATCAACTGGCGCCAACTTGAAATTCTGGGTCTTATGTCCAAGGGGAACTGGGCATGACGACGGTTGGCTTTGTCATGCTGTGCCATACCGCGCTGGAACGCGCGGCGCAGGTTGCGCGCCATTGGTCCGAACGGGATTGCCCGGTGGTGATCCATGTCGATAAGCGCGTGGAAAAGTGGAACTATGACCGCTTGCGCGCCGATCTGTCTGACCTGTCGAATGTACGTTTTTCGGCCCGTCATGCCTGCGAATGGGGGACATGGGGCCTTGTTGCCGCCACCCAAGACGCGGCTGAGATGATGTTGGCCGAATTCCCGGCAGTGCGGCATGTCTATCTTGCGTCCGGGTCTTGCCTGCCGCTGCGCCCGGTGGCCGATCTTGTGGCCTATCTGGACCAGCGCCCGCGTACCGATTTCATCGAATCCGTCACGACCGAAGATGTGGGTTGGACCGTTGGCGGGCTGGATTTCGAACGCTTCACGCTGCGTTTCCCGTTTTCATGGCGCAAGCAGCGGATGCTGTTTGACATCTATGTGGGTCTGCAACGACAGGTCGGTTTCCGTCGGCGGGTTCCGGATGGCTTGGTCCCGCACTTGGGCAGCCAATGGTGGTGCCTGACGCGGCAAACCCTGTCGGCGATCTTGGAAGGCCCCGACCGCGCGGCGAATGACCGCTATTTCCGCCGGGTCTGGATTCCGGATGAAAGCTATTTCCAGACGCTGGTGCGGCAGGTGTCGTCCAATGTGGAAAGCCGGTCGCTGACGCTGTCGAAATTCGACTTTCAGGGCAAGCCGCACATCTTTTACGACGATCACCTGCAACTCTTGCGCCGGTCCGATTGCTTTGTCGCGCGCAAGATCTGGCCCTATGCCACCAAGCTTTACAGCACTTTCCTGAACGACGACGCCGAAGCACAAGCGGGCGGCGAACCCAACCCCGGCAAGATCGACCGTCTGTTTGCCAAGGCGGTGGAACGGCGGACCAAGGGGCGCGCGGGGCTGTATATGCAAAGCCGCTTCCCCAACGCCGATTGGGAAAACGGCAAGACCGCCGCGCCCTATTCGGTGTTCCAAGGCTTTGCCGATGTGTTCGAGAATTTCGACACATGGCTGGGCAAGGTCACTGGAACGCGGGTGCATGGCCATCTCTTCGCGCCTGACCGTGTGCATTTCGCGGGGGCTGAGACGATCTATAATGGCGCCTTGTCCGACAGCGCCAAACTGCGCGATTACAACCCGCGCAGTTTCCTGACCAATCTGATCTGGTCCACGCGCGGGGAACGGCAGAGCTTTCAGTTCGGCCCCGCCGACAATCAGGCGCTGATGTGGTTCATGGCGCTGGACCCGCATGCGCAGATTTCCGTCATCTCTGGGGCTTGGGCGTTGCCGCTGTTCCGGTCCAACCGCAATTTCAGTGACATCCGGAAAGAGGCCGCGCGCCTGCAAAAGCTGGAAAGCGATTTCCTGAACGTGCTGAAACTTGGCTCGACCAAGGCGCGGGTGCGGACGTGGACGCTGGCCGAATTCGTCGAAAACCCGATGGAGCCGTTGCAGACCATCGTGGATGAGATCAGTCCCCGGTCCCTGCGCCGCCTGACCGAGGCACCCAAGATGGTAGACCTGTCCGGCTTTGGTCAGTTCCTGCAAAATCTGCGCAATCAGGGCATGCAGCCCGTGCTGATGGGGGATTTTCCGGCTGGTGATGATCCCCGTCCCGCTGCCGCCCGGTCGCGGCGGCCCTATCTGGTGAAGTGACAAGTGCCCCAGCGTTTCGACAGTTTCGTGATGTTCGCCGAAATGCGGACGGGTTCCAATTTCCTTGAGGCCAATCTGAACGCGCTGCCCGGCGTGGTCTGCCATGGGGAGGTGTTCAATCCCTTCTTCATCGGCAAGAAGGATCAGACGGACCTGTTTGACATCACCCTTTCGGCGCGCGAGGCTGACCCCCTGCCGCTGCTGCGCCGTTTGCGCGAACGGACGGATGGGCTGGCCGGCTTTCGCTATTTCCACGATCACGACCCGCGGGTGTTTGATGCGGTGATGGATGATCCGCGCTGCGCCAAGATCATCCTGACCCGCAACCCGGTGGAAAGCTATGTCAGTTGGAAAATCGCGCAGGCGACCGGACAGTGGAAGCTGACCAACCCCAAGAATCTGAAAACCGCCCGCGCCCATTTCAACGCGGCAGAGTTTGAAGCGCATCTTGAATCGTTGCAGGCGTTTCAGGTCCGGCTGATGAACCGGCTGCAAACCAGCGGTCAGGCGGCGTTCTATGTCGATTACGAAGACATCCAGAACCTTGATGTCATCAACGGTCTGGCCGCGTGGCTGGGCGCGTCGGCCCGGCTTGAGGCGCTGGATGACAAGCTGAAAAAGCAAAACCCCGAAGAGATTGCCGACAAGGTGGAAAACTATCCGGCGATGGAGGTGGCGTTGGCGCGCATCGACCGGTTCAACCTGTCGCGCACGCCGAATTTTGAACCGCGCCGTCCTGCGGGTATCCCCGGCTATGTCGCGGCGCGGGATGTGCCCTTGCTGTTCATGCCGGTCAAGGGGGGGCCGGTGGCGCAGGTGATGGCGTGGCTGTCCGGCTTTGGCGGGGCAGAGCAGGACTTTACCCAGAAATCCCTGCGTCAGTGGAAACGCGGCTATCCCGGTCACCGCAGTTTTGCCGTGGTGCGCCATCCCTTGGCGCGGGCGCATGCGGTGTTCAACGCGCAGGTTCTGGGATCAACCCAGCAGGATTTCCGCAACATGCTGACGCGGCAGCATGGGGTGAACCTGCCAAAGCAAGGCGCGAATTATGCCGATCCGCAGGCCTATCGCGATGGTTTTCTGGCGTTCCTGCGCTTTGCCAAAAAGAACCTCGGCGGGCAGACGGCGGTTAAGGTTGATCCGCATTGGGCCAGCCAATCGGCGGTGCTGCAAGGCTTTGCCCAAGCCCAGGCCCCGGATGTCGTGTTGCGTGAGGATCGCTTGACCCAAGGTCTGGCCTGGCTTTGTGCAGAGGTGGGTGCCACCCCCGCCCCGTTGCCCGCCATCGCTGAACCTGCGCTGGTGCCGCTGTCCAGTATCTGGGACGAAGAGCTTGAGGTTGCCTGCCGCGACGCTTACGGCCGCGACTACATCGCCTTTGGCTATGATGATTATGCGGCCTGAGGGGCGCGCGCCTCGGTCAGGATGGCGTGCAGTTTGGCCGGATCGGTGTTGGCGCGCAGTTTGGACACCACGGCCTGATCGCGCATCGTGCGGCTGACCAAGGCCAGCGCTTTCAGGTGATCCACACCGGAATCCTTGGGCGCGAACAGGCCAAAGATCAGATCCACGGGCTGCCGGTCCACCGAATCGTAGTTCAGCGGCTTTTCCAGCCGGATGAACACGCCGACGATGCGATTCAAATCCTCAAGCCTTGCGTGGGGCAGGGCGATGCCATGGCCCACACCTGTGGGGCCAAGGCTTTCGCGTTCCTGCAAACCATCGACAGCAATGGCCGCCGTCAGACCGTAGGCCCCGGCGGCCAACTCTCCCAGTTCCTGAAAGAGCCGCTTCTTGCTGGTCATTTGACCGATGACCCTGACGGCCCCCGGTATCAGTAGCTTGGCAAGTTCCATGCGCCGCCGTTGTTCCCGTTGCGCGCCAGAAAAGGCCGCATCATTTGCTGTTGCGCGGGTCGATCCAGCCAATGTTGCCGTCGTCCCGACGGTACACCACGTTCACGCCGCCATGTCCTTCGTTGCGAAAGACCAACATCTTCTGGCCGCCAAGTTCAAGCTGCATCACAGCTTCGCCCACGGTGATCGACGGAATCTTGGTTTCCATCTCTGCGATCACGATGGGTTGGGACAGATCGTTGTGGTCGTCTTCCGCTTCCTCTGATGGGGCGAGGATATAGGAAGAACCGCCGCCGAATTCAACCGGATCAATCCGGTCACGGTGATGGTTGCGCAGGCGCCGCTTGTAGCGGCGCAATTGCTTGTCCATCTTTTCGCGGCAGCTTTCAAAGGCGGCATAGATATCGGTCGCGTGGCCCTTGGCCTGTGCGGTCAGGCCGGTGGACAGGTGGATCACGGTTTCGCAGATCAGTTCATGCGCGGACTTGGAAAAGACCACCACGACTTCGGTCGGGCGCTGGGCGTATTTTTCGACCACCTCGCCCAGTTCGGACTTCACATGAGTCTGAAGGGCTTCGCCGATGTCGATCTGCTTGCCGCTGATCTGGTAACGCATGATGCTTCCTCCGCGTGTGTCGGACGGCCCCGTACCTGCGGCACGGAGAGAGGTCCGGTGTAAATTCGATCTGGGTTCTGCCCCCGTGATTCACAAGCGCGTCTACCGTCGAAAGGGCGGCAAAGGCGGAACACGGTCAGGGCGGTTTTCGCTCGCATCCCAGACATTTACGGACAGGGCGAGGGCGGTTGTCAACAGAATCGTGACGGTGGCATCACAAGGTCTGGGGTGGCGGGACAGGCGGAGGCGCGCACTGAATGCGCACCGCTCCTTACGAAATCCGGAAGTTCTGCCCCAGATACACGCGGCGGACCATTTCGTCGTTCACCACCTCTTCGGTCGTGCCGCTCATCAACACCTTGCCGTCGTGCAGGATATAGGCGCGGTCGACGATTTCCAGCGTTTCGCGCACGTTGTGGTCGGTGATCAGAACCCCGATGCCGCGCGATTTCAGGTCATGCACCAGCGTGCGGATATCCCCCACCGCAATCGGATCAACCCCGGCAAAGGGTTCGTCCAGCAGCAGGTATTTCGGATTGGCCGCCAGACAGCGCGCGATTTCCACCCGCCGCCGTTCCCCGCCCGACAGCGCCAAGGCAGGCGCGCGGCGCAAGTGGGTCACGGAAAATTCGGACAAGAGTTCCTCAAGCCGTTCGCGCCGCTTGTGGCCGTCTTTTTCCGCGATTTCCAATACGGCGAGGATATTGTCCTCGACCGACAGGCCGCGAAAGATCGACACTTCCTGCGGCAGGTAGCCGATCCCGAACCGTGCGCGGCGATACATCGGCAGGGCAGTCACATCACGCCCGTCGATCAACACCTCGCCACCCTCGGGCGTCACCAGTCCGGCGATGGAGTAAAAGCATGTCGTCTTGCCCGATCCGTTCGGGCCAAGCAGTGCCACAACCTCACCGCGCCGAAGTTCCATCGACACGTCGCGGATCACCAGACGGCGCTTGTAGCTTTTGCGCAGGTTGCGCACGACAAGGCCGCCGGTGCCTTCGGTCAGGGTCAGCGCAGGCGCGATCATTCCTTGGGTTCCGATCCCGTGCCGCTGCCCGGGACAAAGACCGACTGCACCCGCCCGCCATCCATGACGCCAGACCCGGCCTGCAAGTTATACGTCAGCCGTGGCCCGGCGATGGTGCTGGGCCCTTGGGTCACGACCACATCCCCGGTCAGCACCACCACGCCATCCGGCACGGTATAGACCGCGTCCTGACCCTGAACGACCTCAACCCCGTTGGTCAGGATCACCCCGCCTTCAAGATGGACGGTCTGAATCTCGGTCCGGTCCTCGTTGTAATTCAGCGTGGCTTTGGGCGCGGTCACCCGCAATTCACCCTGAATGACCCGGACATTGCCGCTGAACACCGCCACGCCTGTGGCCTGATCGACGCTGAGTTGATCGGCCTCAACCTCGATCGGCAGCGTCGGGTCGGCGGTCAGGCCGGTTGTGACGGTGGTCTGTGCCAGCGCTACACCGGCAAGTGGACCGCAGGCCATGCCCCCACCCAAAAGGACGAGCGTCAGCGCAAAGGTATATCGGGTGAAACGTTGCATGACGCCAATCTCATCACTTCGGGGGATCATATACCAGCTTAACTTGCCCCGTGAACACCAATACGTAGCTGTCCGGGCGGGTCATGTCCTGCGTCAGCACCATCTCAAGCGCAGTGATGCGGGTGCCTGGCCCGGTGGCGGTGACCGGGGCAAGGCTGCGCACCATCGTCTGATCCATGCGGGCGACCATGCTGTCGGTCTGCACGCGGTAGCCTGCGCCATTGTCCAGATCGACCCCACCTGTAAAGGTGACAGTGTCGCCCGTGGCGTCCATCTGCGCGGCCAGACTGCGCAGATCGGTTTGCACCCCATCCGGCGTGGTCAGGATGCCCTGCACCGTCCGCGCTGCAGCGCCGGTGCCGGCTGCGGCCTCAGTTCCCGGTTTCTCCGGCGTGGCGGTCGCGGCGGTCACCCGCAGATCGGCCCCGTCGCCTGTGGTCCCGGTATAGACCGGATTTGTCATGCGCGGTTCGCGCAGACGGTCGGCGATGTCCACCTCGGAATAGGGCAGGGCGTCGTCGGGGTTCAGGTGCCGCGCCACAAGGAACACGGTGGAGAGCAGCGCCAGCGCCAGAAGAGGCAGCGCGATCCGCAGAAACCGGACCAGCCGGGTCCAGCCGTCCCCGGCCCCCCGCGCCATCAGGCCACCCCGGCCCTGAGGCAATCGTGGATGTGCAACAGGCCGATTGCGTGATCGCTGGAGTCCGGGTCGACCACGAACAGGCAGGTGATCTTGCGTTCATTCATGATCCGCACCGCCGTTTCGGCCAGTTGTTCCGGCCCGATGGTGCGCGGGCTGGCGGTCATCACCTGCCCCGCGGTCAGCGCCATCAACCCGTCCAGATGCCGCCGCAAGTCACCATCCGTGATGATCCCGGCCAGACCGCCGCCCGGCCCGGTGACACCCACCACGCCAAAACCGCTGCGCGACATGGTCAAAAGCGCCTCACCCATCGCGGTGTCTGCGGGCACGAGCGGTGGCGTGCGGTGCATCAGGTCACGCACCTTGGACAGCCGCGCGCCCAACTTGCCGCCGGGATGAAAGACGCGGAAATGTTCGGGCGTGAATTGCCGATGCTCCATTAGCGCAATTGCCAGCGCATCGCCAAGCGCCAGCATCATCGTTGTGGATGTGGTGGGAACAATCCCTTGATCACAGGCCTCTTGTGCCGGGGGCAGCAGCAAGGCGACATCGGATTGACGCATCAAGGTCGACTCGGCCCGCGACGCCACCCCGATCAGCGGAATGTCGAAGCGGCGGGTATGGGCGATCATGTCGGCCAGTTCCGGCGTCTCGCCCGAATTGGACAGCATCAGCGCCACATCGCCGCGCATCACCATTCCCAGATCACCATGGCTCGCCTCAGCCGGGTGCACGAATTGCGCGGGCGTGCCTGTGCTGGCCAAGGTGGCGGCAATCTTGCGGGCGATATGGCCGGATTTGCCCATGCCCGACACGATCACCCGGCCCTGCGCCTTGAGCACGAGGTCAACGGCGGTGTCGAAACTTCCATCCAGCGCATCGGCAAGCAGCGCCAGCGCCTCAGCCTCACGCCGGACCACACGGCGGCCCGTGGTCGTGAAATCCTCAGTGGTGGAAGATGTCATTCGGCTCTTCCCATCCCAACAGGTCCAACTCTGCCCGCGTCGGCAGGAAGTCGAAGCAGCGCTGCGCCAGTTCCATCCGCCCTTCGCGGATCAAACGCGCCTCAAGCTCTGCCTTCAGGCGGTGCAGATACAGCACGTCCGACGCGGCGTATTCCTTTTGCGCCTCGGTCAGTTCTGCCGATCCCCAATCGCTGGTCTGCTGTTGCTTGGACACATCCACGCCCACCAATTCCAGCAGCAGATATTTCAGCCCATGGCGATCCGTAAAGGTGCGGATCATGCGCGAGGCGATCTTGGTGCACCACACCGGCGCGGTGGTGACGCCGAACGCCTGTTTCATTGCGGCGATGTCAAAGCGGCCAAAGTGGAACAGCTTCACCACCGCCGGATCGGTCAGCAACCGTTCAAGGTTCGGCGCGCTTTTCTGCCCGCGGGCGATCTGCACCAGATGCGCATCCCCGTTGCCATTTGACAGCTGCACCAGACACAGCCGGTCGCGGCGCGGGTCCAGACCCATGGTTTCCGTGTCGATGGCGACAACGGGGCCAAGGGACAGCCCATCGGGCAGGTCGTTCTGATAAAGGTGGATGGCCAAGGGAAACGTCCTTTCAGCAAAGGCTTTGCGGTGGCTTATCGGTCCGGTCCCAACGGGTCAACACGCGGTGATGTGAAGCGGGCCAAATGGCAAAAGGGCGCAGCTTGCGCCGCGCCCTTTGCAATCATCGACGTGGTGCCCAGAAGAGGACTCGAACCTCCACGCCTTGCGGCGCTGGTACCTGAAACCAGTGCGTCTACCAATTCCGCCATCTGGGCCCAAGTCGATGGCGGCGGATGTAACCGGGGCTTTGGGGACTGTCAACACGCCGCAGACATGAATTTTTGCCGATCTGCGAAAAACTTGGGCGGGCATTGGCGCAGGGGAAATCGTCGCGGCAGGCGGTGCGCCTAAGGACTTGTCGCCAAACCCTGCGAAAGTTACAGAGGGGCCGAACGATCAGGAAGCCAGAGAGGGCCTTCGGACATGAGCAAGCTTGTCACCATCTATGGCGGTTCGGGCTTTGTCGGGCGGTATATCGCCCGTCGCATGGCCAAAGAGGGGTGGCGGGTCCGAGTCGCCGTCCGTCGCCCGAATGAGGCGATGTTCGTGCGCCCTTACGGCGCTGTCGGTCAGGTTGAACCGGTGCTTTGCAACATCCGCGACGATGCCAGTGTGGCCTTGGCGATGCGCGGGGCGGATGCGGTGGTGAACTGCGTCGGCATCCTGAACACCGCAGGCAAGAACAATTTCGACTCGGTCCAGTCCCAAGGGGCCGCCCGCATCGCCCGTCTGGCAGCGGCGGAAGGTGTGGCGTCCTTGGTCCACATTTCGGCCATCGGGGCAGACAAGTCTTCCGACAGCGACTATCAGCGCACCAAGGGTGAGGGTGAGGCGGCCATTCTGTCTGCGTTCCCCGGCGCGGTGATCCTGCGTCCGTCCATCATCTTCGGGTCGGAAGACGGGTTTTTCAACCGCTTTGCCGCCATGGCGCGCATGTCGCCGATCCTGCCGGTGTTTGGCGCCAATACCCGCTTTCAGCCGGTCCATGTCGATGACGTGGCCCAAGCGGCGGTCTTGGGGGCCACGGGTCAGGCCAAGCCGGGGGTTTATGAACTTGGCGGGCCGGACATCGACACCTTCCGTGGACTGATGCACCGCATGCTGACGGTGATCCAGCGGCGGCGTCTGGTGCTGGGCCTGCCGTTCTTTGTCGGGTCCATCATGGGTGGTGTGCTGGACATGGTGCAGGCTGGGACGCTGGGCCTGTTCAACAACGGGCTGGTGACCCGCGATCAGGTGCGGAACCTGAAGCGCGACAACGTCGTTGCCCCCGGTGCCGCAGGCTTTGCTGCGTTGGGTATCACACCTACGGCACTGGACGCCGTTCTGCCGGAATATCTGTGGCGCTACCGCCCGTCGGGGCAGTATGCGGCGATCAAGGATTCGGCGAAGAACCTGCGCAAAGCGTAAGAGGCGGTTATGGAACAGATGATCTCGGCCGCCGCCCTTGGATTGCTGGAGGGCCTGACCGAGTTCATTCCAGTCTCCTCCACCGGGCATCTGTTGCTGGCCGGGCATTTTCTGGGCTTTGAAAGCGCGGGCAAGACCTTTGAGGTCGTGATCCAGCTTGGCGCGGTGCTGGCGATCCTGACGCTGTATTTCGCGCGCCTGTGGCGGGTGGTCACGACGCTGCACAGTGATCCGGCCTCGTTGCGCTTTGCCATTTCGGTGTTGTTGGCGTTTTTCCCGGCGGTGGTGATCGGGGTTCTGGCGCATGATTTCATCAAGACGGTGCTGTTTGAAACGCCGATGCTAATTGCGGTGATGCTGATCATCGGCGGGGTGATCTTGCTGTTTGTGGACCGCATGGCCCCCACACCTCAGCATCACGACGCGATGCAGATCCCTTTTCGCAAGGCTTTGGCCATCGGGTTTATCCAGTGTCTGGCCATGGTGCCGGGGGTGTCGCGGTCGGGATCAACCATCGTCGGTGCGTTGATGCTGGGCGTGGACAAGCGCGCGGCGGCGGAGTTTTCGTTCTTTCTGTCGATGCCCACGATGCTCGGCGCGTTCACCTATGACATGTACAAGAACCGCGATGTGCTGGATTTCAGCGCGCTGTCAGAGATTGCCGTGGGCTTTGTGCTGGCCTTTGTCACCGGCCTGATCGTGGTGCGCTGGGTGCTGGATTACGTGTCGCGCCATGGCTTTGCCCTGTTCGGCTGGTGGCGAATCATCGTGGGCTCGGTCGCGCTTGGGTTCCTTTTGCTGGGGTTTTAAGCATATAAGGAACATATACTGACCCAATTTTGACCCTTCGGTCGGGAAAAAGTTGCCGCACGGACGAAAAAGCGGGGAATAGGTCAATCGTGCTGACTTTTATTCCCCGAAAGGCCGAAGTAACAAGGCGCACCCGAGAAACGTAGGGAGGCGCCCTCATGGCAAAAGACCGCATGTTGAAGTTCGTGACCGTGGGCAAGGAGACGCCCGAAAAGCGGCCAGCGGACCTGCGCTCTCAGGATTTCCACGAGATTTACCGCGAGTTCGCGGCAGAAAAGGCAGCCGAACAGGCCAGCCGTTGCAGCCAATGCGGCGTGCCTTATTGCCAGTCGCATTGCCCCTTGCACAACAACATCCCCGACTGGCTGCGCCTGACCGCCGAAGGCCGTCTGCAAGAAGCCTATGAACTTTCGCAGGCCACCAACACCTTCCCGGAAATTTGTGGCCGCATCTGCCCGCAGGACCGCCTGTGCGAAGGCAACTGCGTCATCGAACAATCCGGCCACGGCACGGTCACCATCGGGTCGGTCGAGAAATACCTTACCGACACCGCATGGGAAAACGGCTGGGTCAAACCGATCAAGCCGCATCAGGAACGCACCGAGTCGGTCGGCATCATCGGCGCAGGCCCCGGCGGGTTGGCAGCAGCGGATGTGCTGCGCCGTCAGGGCGTGCAGGTCACCGTCTATGACCGCTATGACCGCGCGGGCGGGCTGATGACCTATGGCATCCCCGGCTTCAAGCTGGAAAAGCCGGTCGTGATGCAGCGAATTGAACAGCTTGAACTGGCGGGCGTGCAATTCGTGCTGAACTGCACCGTCGGCGTCGACATCAGCTTTGATGCCATCCGTGGGCAGCACGACGCTGTGCTGATCGCCACCGGTGTTTACAAGGCGCGCGACATCCAAGCCCCCGGCGTGGGGGCCAAGGGCATCGTCAAGGCGCTGGACTATCTGACCGCGTCCAACCGCAAATCCTTTGGCGACGATGTCGAGGATTTCGACAACGGCACCCTGAACGCCACCGGCAAGCGCGTGGTGGTGATCGGCGGCGGCGACACGGCGATGGACTGTGTGCGCACCGCGATCCGTCAGGGCGCAACCTCGGTCAAATGCCTGTATCGCCGGGATAAGGCGAACATGCCCGGTTCGCAGCGTGAAGTGCAGAATGCCGAAGAAGAAGGCGTTGATTTCGTCTGGCTGACCGCGCCCAAGGGCTTTACCGGCGGCGACCATGTCGAAGGCGTGATGGTGCAGCGCATGCGTCTGGGCGCACCCGATGCCTCGGGTCGTCAATCGCCGGAACTGATCGAAGGCGCGGATTACGTCGAACCCGCCGATCTGGTGGTGCAGGCGCTTGGCTTTGAACCCGAAGCGATCCCCACCCTTTGGGGCGTGCCGGAACTGGCCGTCACCCGTTGGGGCACCATCAAGGCCGATTTCCGCAGCCACGCCACCAGCCTGCCCGGCGTCTATGCCGTGGGTGACATCGTGCGCGGGGCATCGCTTGTCGTCTGGGCGATCCGCGACGGGCGTGAGGCTGGCGAGGCGATGTTGGCCTATCTGGCACAACCCGCCGTGGTCGCCGCCGAATGATCCGCAGCACCCGGACGGTCCGGGCGCTTTGAGCCGAATTGGAGACAGCGATGAAGGCCCCTGCCGTTCTGCTTTTCCTGCTTGCCACTGCCCCTGCGGCGGTGGCCGGTTCCTTTACCCCGCCTGCGGGATGTGAGGTCTATATGACCGTGCAGTCCAAACAGTGCCGCGTGTCCAACCACTACCGCTGCGCCGCGGATGCCCCCGGTGACCAATGGCGCGCGGATTTTGATCAGGAAGGCATGTTCTTCCAGTCGCGGATCAATTCCGAGGGCGAATGGCTGGAAAGCTATGACATCGACCCGCCCGTCAAGCAGACGCTTGATGCGAACCCGACCGACCCGGCCTCGTTTTCCGAACTGATGGCGCAGGGCTTGGACAGCTATGCCTTTGGCCTTTCCGACAGCACGGGCGAACGCACCCGCGTGCGGGGTCAGGACCGTCTGACCGGCAAGACTTGGGTGATCGACGGCATCACCCTGAAAGAGACCGAGTTTCAATATACCGAAACCGACCTTGACGGGAATGTCCTGCGCCAATCGCGCGGCAATGAATACATCAGCCCGGAGTGGCGGCTGTTCTTCTCTGGCCCGTCCGAATGGACGGGCACCGATGGGGCACCCTTGCCGCTGGACGGCAGCCCGGTCGAGTTTATCTTTCCCGGCGAACCCGGTTTCGCCAGCACCCAACCCATCTTCGACTGCGACGCCGTGATGTCGCAGCTTGACGACCCGATCCCAGCACAGGAGGCCCAAAGCCATGACCATCTATGACGACGCCTGGGTGAAGGCCGAAGAAGCCAAGCGCGCTTGGCTGGATGCGAACGGGCTTTATAAGACCGAGGATGAGCATTCGTCCTGCGGCGTGGGTCTGGTCGTGGCGATCAGCGGCAAGCCATCGCGCAAGGTGGTGGAAAACGGCATCAACGCGCTGAAAGCCGTCTGGCACCGGGGCGCAGTCGATGCCGATGGCAAGACCGGCGATGGCGCGGGCATCCATGTGCAAATCCCGGTCAAGTTCTTCTATGACGTGATCCGCCGCACCGGGCATGAGCCGGACACCAACAAACTGGTTGCCGTGGGTCAGGTGTTCCTGCCCCGCACCGACTTTGGCGCGCAGGAACGCTGCCGGACCATCGTGGAAACCGAAGTGCTGCGGATGGGCCATTACATCTATGGCTGGCGGCATGTCCCGGTGAACACCGAAGTCTTGGGCGACAAGGCCAATGCCACCCGCCCGGAAATCGAACAAATCCTGATTCGCTGCGACAAGGACATTGATCAGGAACAGTTCGAGCGTGAGCTTTACATCATCCGCCGCCGCATCGAAAAAGCGGCGCTGGCGGCGCAGATTCAGGGGCTGTACCTCTGCTCGCTGTCCTGCCGGTCGATCATCTACAAGGGCATGATGCTGGCCGAACAGGTGGCGGTGTTCTACCCCGACCTGATGGATGACCGTTTTGAATCGTCCTTTGCCATCTATCACCAGCGCTATTCCACCAACACCTTCCCGCAGTGGTGGCTGGCCCAACCCTTCCGCATGCTGGCCCATAACGGGGAAATCAACACCCTTAAAGGCAACGTCAACTGGATGCGCAGCCATGAAATCCGCATGGCCAGCAGCGCATTCGGCGAAGCGGCCGAAGATATCAAGCCGATCATCCCCGGCGGAACCTCTGACTCGGGCGCACTCGATGCGGTGTTTGAAGTGCTGGTGCGGTCTGGCCGCAACGCGCCGATGGCCAAGTCGATGCTGGTCCCCGAGGCATGGAGCAAAACCACCACCGACATGCCCAAGGCATGGGCGGATATGTACGCCTATTGCAACTCTGTGATGGAACCCTGGGACGGTCCCGCCGCCCTTGCCATGACCGATGGCCGTTGGGTCTGCGGCGGGTTGGACCGCAACGGTCTGCGCCCGATGCGCTATGTCATCACCGGCGACGGCCTGCTGATCGCGGGGTCCGAGGCGGGGATGGTCCCGGTCGATGAAACCACGATCCGTGAAAAGGGCGCGCTTGGGCCGGGCCAGATGATCGCCGTCGATATGGGCGAAGGCCGCCTGTATCACGACGCGGAAATGAAGGACAAACTCGCCGCCGCCCAGCCCTATGGCGACTGGATCGAAAAGATCGTCGATCTGAACAGCCTGCTGCGCGATGTGCCGGAAGCGCCGATGTTCACCGGGGCCGAACTGCGCAAGCGCCAGATTGCTGCCGGTTACACGGTTGAGGAACTGGAACAAGTCCTCGCCCCGATGGCCGAAGATGGCAAGGAAATGGTCGCCAGCATGGGCGATGACAC
The DNA here is from genome assembly GCA_002256185.1 of Rhodobacteraceae bacterium PARR1. Lineage (GTDB taxonomy): Bacteria > Pseudomonadota > Alphaproteobacteria > Rhodobacterales > Rhodobacteraceae > Paragemmobacter. The sequence goes on from NKIT01000002.1 coordinate 59,066, forward strand.
GCCCGCGGCGGTGCTGTCGTCGGTCTATCGCCCACTAAGCCACTTCTTCCGCCAGAACTTCAGCCAGGTCACCAACCCGCCCATCGACTCGCTTCGCGAGGGTCGGGTGATGAGCCTGAAAACCCGCTTTGGGAACCTGCGGAACGTGCTGGACGAAAACTCCAGCCAGACGGAAATTCTGGTGCTGGAAAGCCCCTTCATCGCCAATGCCGAATTTGACGTGATGGTCAAACATTTCGGCGGGCAGGTGGCCTTCATCGACTGCACCTTCCCGGTCGGCCCCAGCCTTGACGACCTGCGTCAGGGGCTGGAACGCATCCGGGCCGAGGCCGAGGATGCCGTGCGTTCCGGTGCGGGCCATCTGGTGCTGACCGATCAGCATCAAGGCCCGGACCGCGTGCCGATGCCGATGATCCTTGCTACCAGCGCGGTGCATTCGTGGCTGACGCGCAAGGGGCTGCGGACCTTCTGTTCCGTCAACGTCCGTTCGGCGGAATGCATCGACCCGCATTACTTCGCGGTGTTGATCGGCTGCGGCGCGACCACGGTGAACGCCTATCTGGCCGAAGATTCGCTGGCGGACCGCATTTCGCGCGGCTTGCTGGATGGCACGCTGACCGATGCGATGCGCCGCTATCGCGATGCCATCGACGCAGGGTTGCTCAAGATCATGTCGAAGATGGGGATTTCCGTCATCTCCAGCTATCGCGGTGGTCTGAACTTTGAGGCCGTGGGTCTGTCCCGTGCGATGGTGGCCGAATATTTCCCCGGCATGCAGTCGCGCATTTCGGGCATCGGTCTGCACGGGATCGAACAAAAGCTGGAAGAGGTGCACGCCAAGGGCTGGCGCGGCGGGGCAGAGGTGTTGCCGATTGGCGGCTTCTACAAAGCCCGCCGTTCGGGTGAAAAGCACGCATGGGAAGCGCAGACGATGCACATGCTGCAATCGGCCTGTGACCGCGCAAGCTATGACATTTGGAAGCAATACTCTGCCGCGATGCGGGCCAATCCGCCGATTCACATCCGCGACCTTTTGGACATCAAGGCATTGGGCAAGCCCGTCCCGATTGAAGAGGTGGAATCCATCACCTCGATCCGCAAGCGTTTCGTC